>NZ_JBITER010000003.1:277194-302358 GCF_044455345.1 Streptomyces sp. NPDC051286
CCGCGCGCCGCGCCCCCCCCCCCCCCCGCCCCGCCCGCCCCCCCCCCCCCCCCCCCCCCCCCCCGGGGCCCCTGGTCACTGCCCGGCCCGATCAGCTGCCGAACGGTGTGCCGTCCGACGGCGCGGCCGCCCGCGAGCTCTCGGGCATGCGCTGTTCGGCGAGGTGCACGATCGGGAAGCTGCCGGTGTTCGTCGGCGCGTGCTCCGGCAGCCACAGCACGGCGATCGCCCCGCCGGTCCCCTCGGCCGCGCCCTGCGGCGCCGCGTTGCGGAACGTCAGCCGGGCGCCGAGCACCCGGGCCTGACCGGCCGCGATCGTCAGCCCCAGGCCGTGCCCGCGCCCGGAGCGGTCGCTGCTTCCGGTACGGAACCGGCTCGGGCCCTCGCGCAGCAACGCCTCCGGGAAACCGGGCCCGTGATCGCGGATGCGCACCACCCGTCCCTCGACCGTGACCTCCACCGGAGTGGAGCCGTGCTTCGCGGCGTTCCCCAGCAGATTGCCGAGGATGCGCTCCAGCCGGCGCGGATCGGTGTTGACCCACGACTCGTGCACCACGTGGACCCGCACATCGGGGTCCAGCAGCGCGATCCGGCGGCTGACGAACTCGCCGAATGCGATCTCCTGCAGCTCGGCACGCTCCGAGGCACTGTCCAGCCTGGCCACCTCCAGCACGTCCTCGACGAGCGTGCGCATCGCCTGCGCCCTGTCCCGTACGAGCTCGGTGGGGCGGCCGGGCGGCAGCAGCTCGGCGGCGGTCAGCAGCCCGGTCACGGGGGTGCGCAGCTCGTGCGCGATGTCCGCGGTGACCCGGCGCTCCGCCTCGATCCGTTCGTTCAGCGCGTCCGTCAGGGCATCCACCGCGCGGGCCAGCTCGTCGGTCTCGTCCCGGATGACCCCCCCGATGGCATCCCTGACCCGTACCTCCGTTTGGCCCTGCGCGACCTTGCCGGCCGCGGCCGCCGCCTTGCGCAGCCTGCGTGACAGCTGCCCGCCGATCAGCACGCCCAACGCGCAGCCACCGAAGACCACCGAGACGGAGCCGATGATCAACGCCCGGTCGAGATCGCCCATGATCGTGGCGGAACGGTTCGCGAAGCGGGTGTGCAGGGACAGCACGTCGCCATTGGCCAGCGGCACGGCGGCCCACACATCGGGCACGCCGTTCCCGTACTCGTCGACATGCGTGGCGCGCCGGTTCTTGCGGATCTCCGCCCGCAGGCTTTGCGGCATCGTCGGGTCGTTGAGCTTGGCGCCGAACTTGGGGTCGGCCTTCTTCGTCTTCGTCGCCTCATACAGCAGCTGGGCGTATGTCAGCCGCTCCAGCTGGACCTCACGGGCGTTCTCCAGCATCGAGACGCGGGCGGCGTTGTGGACGACGAGGCTCAGTGTCACGGCGATGAGCGCGCCCACCGCGGCGATCGCGATACTGATCTTCCAGCGGACCCCCGTCCGCAGTGCCAGCCGCTTCATGGCTTGAGTTTGTAGCCGAAACCGCGGACCGTGTCGATCCGGTCCTGCCCGATCTTGGCGCGCAGCCGCTGCACATGGACATCCACGACCCGGGTGTCTCCTCCCCAGCCGTAGTCCCAGACCCGTTCGAGCAGTTTGTCGCGCGAGAGCACCGTGCCGGGCGCGGAGGAGAACTCCAGCAGCAGCCGCATCTCGGTCGGGGTCAGCGCCACGGGCACACCGCCCCTGCGTACCTCCATGCCCTCGGTGTCGACCTCCAGGTCGCCGAAGACCAGTACCCCGCCGACGGGCTTCGACTCCGCCTCCGCACCGCCCTGCTGTCCGCCCGACGCATGGCCGAAGCGGCGCAGCACAGCTCGGATCCTGGCGACCAGAACAGCGCCGTCGAACGGCTTGGTGACGTAGTCGTCGGCGCCGGCCTCCAGGCCGAGCACCACGTCGATCGAATCGGCGCGGGCGGACAGCATGATCACGGGCACGGTCGACTCGTCGCGAATACGACGGCACAGACTGACCCCGTCCAGGCCCGGCACCATCACGTCGAGCAGGGCGATGTCCGGCCGGTCGGCCCGGAACGCCTCCAGACCGGAGAGGCCGTCGGGCATCGCGGTGACCGCGAAACCATCACGCTCCAGCGCCAGCTGGGTGGCCTCGCGGATGACATCGTCGTCCTCGACGAACAGGACGTGGGTCTCGGCCATCGACTGCTCTCAGTTCTTGGGCGGTTCCGTGGGCTCCGGAAAATCCCCTTCTCCGTTGCCGACGGCTCTGTTGAAGTCGTTGTGCACCCGGTCGTGCTCGGCGAACCGGTTGCCGGTCCAGCGGTACGTGACCACTTCCTCGCCCGACGGGTAGGCGACCGCGTCCTTCTTCTCGTACACCTGCGTCGTCACGACCAGCTCGCCCCGGTCGATGGTGCCGTAGACCGCGGGCTGCTCGGTGGTGAAGATGTTCTTGTACGTTCCGTTGCTCTGCCGGCGGTACACGTAGGTGCCGACACCCACCGCGTCGCCGCAGGTCATCACGTTCACCACGACGTCCGGCGCGGAGCCGCCCGTCAGCCTGCCGTACGAGGAGTCGACCGGGTACTCGTGGCCTGTGCAGGGCTTCAGGTCCGTCCTGACCCGCTCGCTCACCCGGGAGTCCCGCTTGACCAGCTGGACGGGATCGACCCGCGGGGCGGGCTTCGCCGTGGACGGCGCGGTGGCCGAAGGCCTGACGTGGGCGGCCGGCTGGGAGCCTGCCGGGCCCTCGTCACGGGTGCCCGTACCACCGGTGGAACAGCTGACGGTGAGCAGCGCCAGAACAGCGAGCCCGACCAGTGCCGTACTGCTTGCAGCCCACCGGGTCCGCCGACGGCCACCACTGCGGGTCGCCCCGCTTCCGCCGGTCGCCGTGTCCCCGCCGGTGGTACCGCTTCTGCCGTCCCTGCGTTCACCGCTGCCTGTCAGGCCGCGCACCGCTCCCGCCCCCGTTCGTCATGACGCCGGTCCGCCTGTCCGCGGAGCTGCGCCCCTGCCCGCGCACGCTGCGCGGCTCCGGTGGCAGGAGCTCGGTCGCCCGCCGTGTGGCCCTGGGCCTCACGGATCCTGACTTCCCTGCTCATGGCCTCGCGGCTCTCCAGCTCCTGGCGCAGCCGAGCCAGCGCACGGTGCAGCGTGCTCTTCACCGTACCTGCCGACATACCGAGTGCCGCGGCCGTCTCCTCCGTGCTCATTTGCTCCCAGTGTCGCAGCACGACGACGCTGCGCTGCTTGGGAGCCAGCACACCGAGGACATCCATCAGGAGGGCACGGTCGGCGCGCTGCTCGGTGCCGTCCTCGATGCTGGCGTCGGGCAGCTGCTCGGTGGGCACTTCCTCCAGCTTGCGGGCCCGCCACCACTCCGTACGGGTGTTGATCATGACGCGGCGCAGGTAGGCGTCGGCCAGGGACTTGTCGGCGATGCCGTCCCAGCGGCCGAAGGTACGGGCCAGGGCGGTCTGCAGCAGGTCCTGAGCATCCACCGGGTCGGGGACCAGGCGGCGCGCACTGCGCAGCAGTGCGTCCTGCCGGGTGCGTACGTACTCTTCGAATTCGAGCACCTCGCCCTGCGCCATTCCAACCGCCTCCGTCCCCGTCGATCCCCGTTTGTCCTCTGCCGGCCACTGGTGCGTGGCTGACGGTCGGAGACGTTACGGAGCGGTTGTCACGGCGTTGTGCGGAGCAGCCATACGCCGACGCACGGCTGTCCATCGGTTGTGTAACAGCGGAGGGGGGAAGGCCTTCCTGCTCTGCTCCCAGGGGGGTGTCCGGCGGATCAGGGCCGTGCAAGGCGTCGCGGCCCTGATCCGCCGGTCACGGCACTGGTGCCCCTCCCGGCAGGCTTTACCCCGTCGCACCGTCCGGCATGCCTGCTCGCCGCGTCGGCCGGAAGTCCTGGCAGCTCCTTCCCCAAGCTCTCAGCTCCGTTCGAGCAGGGAACCCAACCCAGGACGTCCGGCCGCCTTGCGATCGCACGCACTGGGCGAGGTTCCTCATGGGCGAAACCCGCCCTAGGGCGTGTTCGAAAGTCCCGCCTGCCTGGCGACGCCTGGCACGCACGCTCGCTGCGTTGTCGGGCTCGCCCCGATACGACCGGTATCGGGGCGGCCCTCCGCCTTGCGATCGCACGCACCAGACGCCGCCAGGCCCGCCCTGCAGGCGGACGCCGCTCCTTTCGAAACACGCCCCAGGAGGGTGCTGAAGGTCTTGGCCGGATCAGCGAGCGGCGTCTGGTGCGTGCAGCTGCAAGGCGCCGAAGCGGCCTCATAGCGGAGCTATCAGGCCGCTTTGGCAACGCCGCAGATGTGCGTGCAAGGCGTC
This sequence comes from Streptomyces sp. NPDC051286, assembly GCF_044455345.1. Classification (NCBI taxonomy): domain Bacteria; kingdom Bacillati; phylum Actinomycetota; class Actinomycetes; order Kitasatosporales; family Streptomycetaceae; genus Streptomyces; species Streptomyces sp. NPDC051286. The sequence continues at coordinate 281,509 of NZ_JBITER010000003.1, forward strand.
GGGAGCCCGGCCAAGATCTTCAGTGACCTCCTAGCTCTGCGGAAGTCGGTACTGGCCGCCCTGGAGCGGCTCGACCAGGCCGTCGGCGACCAGGCCGTCCAGCGCCCGTGCCCGTTGCACCGGCTCGTCCCACACGGTGTCCAGTGCCGCCTGCGACACCGGGGTCACCGCCTCACGCAGAACGGCGAGCAACCGTCCGCGCACCTGCCGGTCCGTACCGGCGTAGGTCTGGCCGCGGCGCGGAGGTCCCTCGTGCGCGGGTTTCCCGGCCAGCCGCCAGGCGCACTGCGTCGCGATCGGGCATTGCGTGCAGTCCTCGTTCTTGGCGGTGCAGACGAGCGCGCCGAGTTCCATCGTGGCTGCCGCCCAGCGGGCCGCGCGTTCGTCCTCGTCGGGGAGGAGCGCGCGGGCGAGTTTCCGCTCGGCGGCGGTGGTCGCGTTCGGCGGGTACTGAATGCCGGTCGCGGCCCGGGCGAACACCCGGCGGACGTTCGTATCGAGCACGGGATGCCGCTGCCCGTACGCGAACGAGGCCACGGCCGCCGCTGTGTACTCACCGATCCCGGGCAGTGCGAGCAGCTGGCTGTGCTCGCTCGGTACGTCGCCGCCGTGCCGTTCCGTTATTGCCTGCGCGGCACCGTGCAACCGCAGCGCACGCCGCGGGTAGCCGAGCCGGCCCCACGCGCGGACCGCTTCACCGGGCGGCTCGGCGGCCAGGTCGGCGGGGCGCGGCCAGCGGGCCAGCCACTGTTCGTACACCGGGATGACCCGGTTGACGGGGGTCTGCTGCAGCATGAACTCGCTCACCATCACACCCCAGGCACCCGCCTCGGGGCGGCGCCAGGGCAGATCGCGGGCGTGCTGGTCGAACCACCCGATCACGGGAGCGTGGAGGGATGTGGGGGGCGTCTGTGTCGCAGTCATGGCAGTCATCGCACGTCGATCCTGACATGGAAGGGCAGACGATGGTCATGGTCACGGTGGTGTCGCCCCGCTTGAGGGCCCTTGGGGTGATAGAGCCACCCGTCTGCCCCCACGATGAGATCCGGTCGGAGCCTTCGCCCGGACTGCCACCCGGGCTTCCGCCCAGGCCCCGGTCCGATCAGCGGCCTGTGCCGGGTGGCCCGGGCCTGGCCACCCGTCCCCGGGCCGGATATCCAGACCGCGAGGGATGCCCGGCTGTCCCGTACTGTCCGGGCGAGCGAGCGCGTCGGACGGGACAGCGGGACGGTCACCAGCGCCGCCACGGATCCGCCCACCGGCAGCCCCGCCGCGACATCGTGCGGACAGTGCACCCCGGCAAAGACCCGGGGGAGCACCGTCAGCAGTGCCATCGGCACGGTGAACCAGGCCGTGCGCGGCCGGGCGCACGCCAGTGCGACTGCTGCGGCGCCGGCTACGGCCGCGTGATGGCCCGGGAACGACCAGTCGCCCGTCGACGGGCAGCGGGCGTCAACGAGGCTGCCGCGCCGACGCGACGAACAGGACGCCGAAGGCCAGCAGCCCCCGTTCCGTCCATATTTCGGCGAGATGCCGCACCCGTGACGGCGCGCCGTGCGCGAAGTCGGTGATGTCCCTGTACGCGGCCTCAGCGGTCGGACTCCTCATGTGACTGACCGTAGGCAAAGGTGCACGGTCGTCACATTGCGCGATCGTCAGGGGCCGCACCTGACGAGAGTTGGGGTCGAAATCCAGCCACCCCATGATGATGATCCGCAAAACTTGTGGGCTGGAGCGGCGGGTGGGGGCGGGAGTTGGCGCGGATCTCTCGTACAGTTTGCGCCGTGGGATCTCTGCGTAATCCGATCGGGCCGCTTCCCTCCACCATTTACTGGCGACGGAGGGCTGTAGCGGCGACGCTGATTGCGCTGCTCGCGCTGCTGATCGTATGGGCCGTCACCTCCGGCGGGAGCAAGGGGAACAAGGACGACTCCCGGCCCAACGGGTCCGGTCCCGCACACTCCATCGGTCCTGGACCTGCCAGTTCCGGGCCGGCCATCAGCCAACAGCCGCGCGGACGCGACGAGTCGGGCACCACCGACGGCAGCGGCGGTACCGACGCGGGCTCCGAGGACACCACGGGCGGGACGGTCGACGGCAGCAACGGCGACCCCGGCACCGGATCGGAATCCGGCGGCGGAACCGAGGGCCGGCAGGTCCCGGCCGGCTCCTCGATCCCCGACTGCACCGCTTCCGCACTGCAGTTGACCCTGCGCACCGGGCTCAGGTACGGCCCCGGCGAGAAGCCGAAGTTCCAGTTGATCGCCAAGAACACCTCGTCCACCGACTGCAAGGCCGACTTCGGACCGAAGAGCGCGGTGCTCACCATCACCGAGGCCGGTGGCGATGACGCCGAGGTGTGGTCCTCCAAGGACTGCCCGCGCGACGCGGGCAGTGTGCTGCTGGAGGTCCCGGCGGGCGCGACCATCGTTCACACCGTGGAGTGGGACCGGCGGAAGAGCGCTCCGCAGTGCGCGACGCCACCCGCGGGATCCGTGGGTCCGGGTACGTACCTCGTCGAGGCGAAGGCCTCCGGCGAGCCCCTGCAGCGCGCATCGTTCGTCCTCGCGAAGGACTGACGCGAAAGGCCCATGTGCGAAGTGCCGGTGTACGAAGGGCCAGTTCGAGAAGCGCGAATCCGCGAGAAGCCGGCGCGCACGGCCGACGGGAAAGACCGGCTCGCGCAGTACCGGCCCGCCAATGACCGGCCCGCGAAGTGCCTGTGCTGAGCAGGACGTGAACACGGTCCCACACGCACGTCGGGGCCCGGTCGACCGACCGGGCCCCGGGCCGACGTGAGACCCGCCCCCTACACGTACCGCTCAAGAATCGACGACTCGGCCAGCCGCGAGAGCCCCTCGCGCACGCTCCGCGCCCGTGCCTCGCCGACCCCGTCCACCGTCTGAAGATCGTCCACGCTCGCAGCGAGCAGCTTCTGCAGTCCTCCGAAGTGCTCCACGAGCCGGTCGATGATCGCCCCAGGCAGTCGCGGCACCTTCGCCAGCAGCCGGAAGCCGCGCGGCGAGACCGCCGAGTCCAGGGTCTCGGGCGAGCCGCTGTATCCCAGGGCCCGTGCCACGACGGGCAGTTCGAGCAACTCGGTGTGAGAGAGCGCGTCCAGCTCGGTCAGCGCCTCCGCGACCGTACGGGACCGCTTCGCGGTCGGCTCCGGCACATAGTCGCGCACGACCAGTTCGCGCTCCGGCTCGACGCCCGCGATCAACTCGTCGAGCTGGAGCGAGAGAAGCCGGCCGTCGGTGCCCAGTTCCACCACGTACTCGGCGATCTCGGTCGCGATCCGGCGCACCATCTCCAGCCGCTGTGCGACGGCCGTCACATCGCGGACCGTCACCAGGTCCTCGATCTCCAGCGCGGAGAGCGTGCCCGCCACCTCGTCGAGCCGGAGCTTGTACCGCTCCAGGGTGGCGAGGGCCTGATTGGCGCGCGACAGGATTGCGGCGGACTCCTCCAGGACCCGACGCTCCCCGTCCACGTACAGCGCGATCAGACGCATCGACTGCGAGACCGAGACGACAGGGAAGTTGCACTGCTTGGAGACCCGGTCCGCCGTGCGGTGGCGGGTGCCGGTCTCCTCGGTGGGGATGGAGGCGTCCGGGACCAGCTGCACGCCGGCCCGGAGAATCTTGCTCATGTCCTTGTCGAGGATCAGCGCCCCGTCGAGCTTGGCCAGCTCGCGCAGTCGCGTCGCGGTGAACTCGACATCCAGCACGAAGCCGCCGGTGCACATGGACTCGACGGTCTTGTCCATGCCCAGCACGATCAGCCCGCCGGTGTTGCCACGGAGAATGCGCTCCAGGCCGTCCCGCAAGGCCGTTCCGGGTGCGACGGCGCTCAGCGAGGCGCGCATCAGCGCCTCGTTACCGGTGCCTTGGCCGGACTTTCCGGGCGATGCTGCCCGGTCGTTGGCTGCCACTGCACTCCTCCGGTTACAGGTTTGCGGTGCCCTTACGTCCCTCATACCGTTCGTACGGACGGGCGAGACCAGGGCAAAGTCTACCGGCGCGCGTTGTCCTCCCGTGGGGCCTCCGTACGAGACCGGCGCGGGAGTACTCTCAGCGCATCGCCCATGTTGGCGACTTCCGTGACCTTCATACCGGCCGGGACCTTCCCCGGGTCGGTCGGAACCAGTGCGTGGGTGAAGCCCAGCCGGTGTGCCTCGGCCAGTCTGCGCTGCACCCCGGTCACGCGTCTGACCTCGCCCGCGAGGCCCACTTCGCCGATCGCCACCAGGTTTTTGGGCAGTGGTGTGTCGCTTGCCGCACTGGCCAGCGCCAGTGCGACCGCGAGGTCGGCGGCGGGCTCGGAGAGCTTCACACCGCCGACCGTCGCGCTGTAGATGTCCCGCTTTCCGAGCGCGCTGATCCGGCCGCGCTGCTCCAGAACGGCCAGCATCATCGAGACCCGGGACGTCTCGAGCCCGGAGGTGGTGCGCCGGGGCGACGGGATCTGCGAATCCACCGTCAGTGCCTGCACTTCGGCGACGAGCGGACGACGTCCCTCCAGGGTGACTGTGAGACAGGTGCCGGGTACGGGTTCGTCGCGCCGGGTGAGGAAGAGCCCGGACGGGTCGGCGAGGCCGGTGATGCCCTCGTCGTGCAGCTCGAAACAGCCGACCTCGTCCGTCGCGCCGTACCGGTTCTTCACGCCTCGGACCAGCCGGAGCCGCGCATGACGGTCGCCCTCGAAGGACAGCACCACGTCGACGAGATGCTCCAGCAGCCGCGGTCCGGCGATCGCGCCGTCCTTGGTGACGTGGCCGACCAGCAGCGTGGACATGCCGCGATCCTTGGAGGCGCGGATGAGCGCTCCGGCGACTTCCCGGACCTGCGCCATACCGCCGGGCGCACCGTCGATCTCGGGCGAGGCGACGGTCTGTACGGAGTCGAGGATGAGCAGGGACGGCTTGACCGCGTCCAGATGGCCGAGGACCGCGGAGAGGTCGGTCTCGGCCGCGAGGTAGAGGTGGTCGTTGATCGCGCGGATTCGGTCGGCACGGAGCCGCACCTGGCTCGCGGACTCCTCCGCGGTGACATAGAGGGTGCGGTGCTCGTCACTGGCTGCCTTGGCTGCCACGTCCAGCAGGAGCGTCGACTTGCCCACGCCCGGCTCGCCCGCGACCAGCACCACAGCGCCGGGGACCAGCCCGCCGCCGAGCACCCGGTCCAGCTCGTCGACACCGGTCGACCGGGCGGCGGCCTGCCGGCTGTCGACCTGGCCGATAGGGAGAGCGGCCGTGCTCACGCGGCCGGCCGCCGTCGTCCGTACGGCAGGGGCACCGCCGAATTCCTCGACCGTCCCCCAGGCCTGGCATTCGGGGCAGCGGCCGAGCCACTTGGCGGTGGTCCAGCCGCATTCGGTGCAGCGATAGGACGGCCGGTCCTTCGCGGATTTCGTACGGGCAGCCATGGCGCCACCGTATAGGTGAGGACTGACAACACCGCCCGGCGCCGGTGCGCGGGCGGTCGCGGTGGCAGGGAACGGAGAGGAGGCTCCGGCGGAATCAGGGGTTCCTGTCCCATTTTGAGCGATACGTTCACCCGTAAGGGTTAATAGTGGGCAAGAGATGCCAAGAACGTGCCTTGCCCTGCCTACGGTCGCCGGGTGACGAGCAGCAGGCTGGAGACCTCCGCATCCACCACCGGCGCACACCGGACGCAGTGCCGTGCACCCCACTCGTCGCCGCGGAGACCGCCCGCCCGTTACGAGCCGCATCTCGACGGCCTGTTCACCTACTGCCTCTCCGTGCTCTGCGACCACGACGGCGCCGTCGAGGCGCTCGGGACGGTGCTCGCCCTCGCGGAGCGGCAGAACGGGCGGTGCCCCGCGGGTGAGGAGGAACGTAAAACCTGGCTGTACGCGCTGGCCAGGTGGACCTGCCTGCGCACGCTCGCCGAGCAGAAACGGGGTCGTCAGGCGCATCGCCAGCAGCCGGGGAGGCAGTCGGGCGGGAAGTCCCCCAGGGGGGTGCGTCCGGAAAACCGTGCGCTCCCGGCCGTCACCCCACCCCCGGCCACCAGCGGGGCGGGCCTTACGACCGCCGTCGCTCCGCCCCCCGATTCCGCCCCGGCCGCCGAAGCGCACCGCCGAGAACTCGCGCAGCTCGCCTGGCCCGAAGCGGCCGGCACCACCCCCGAACAACGCGAAGCGCTCGAACTGGCCGTACGCCACCGCCTCGCCCCGAGCGCCGTGGCCGCCGTCCTCGGCCTCGAACCCGCGACCGCCCACGAGATCCTCGCCGCCGCGGCCTGCGAGGTGGAACGCACCCGCGCCGCCCTCGCCGTCGTCGAGACCGGCAACTGTCCCACCGTCGCCCGCCTCACCGGCGACCACCGGGTCCTGCTTTCCGCCGCCCTGCGCCGCGAACTCGTCCGTCACGTCGACGACTGCCCCCGCTGCCGTCGCGCCGCCGAACGGGCGGGCGCCGAGGGCCCCTGGCCGGGCGGTGCCGTGACCCCTGCGGCCGCGCTGCCGATCGTGGAGGCACCACGGCCGTCCGCATACGTCGCGATGATCCATGCCCAGAGGAATCGGTCCGGCAGTCCGCGCTTCGACCGGGCGGGCTTCCCGATGGACCCCAAGGACCACGCCGCGCGCCGGGACCGGCTCCGGGCGAGGGTCGTGACGACGACGGTGGTGGCGACGGTTGTCGCCGCCCCCATGATCGCCCTGTGGTCGGCCTATCGGGGGGCGCCGCTGACCGGCGAGGGGCACGACGGAGCGCCGGTCACCGCAGCCGGGACGGATGACCGGCGCGGTCTCGACGGCGACCCGCACGACCGCTACGAGAACGCGGGCAACGCCAGCCCCGAGCCCGGCGCCCGCTTCAAGGACGGCAGCCGTGCACCGGATGTCTCCGCCGAGGTCATCAGCTCGGCGACGGGACGGCGCGGCCCCGCCAGGATCCGGGTCATGGCCCGTTCCTCCGGTGGCGCGACGCTGATCACGCTGAGCGCCTCGGGCGGGGCGCCCGTGGCCTGGTCGGCGCGGGCGGATGCGCCCTGGCTCCGCCTCAGCAGGTCCTCCGGCACCCTTGCCGCAGGTGAGAGCGTCACGATCCGCGTCCTCGTCGACCACACGAGGGAACCCGCGGGTGCCTGGGCTGCCCGTATCGGCCTCGCCCCATCGGGCTCGGCGGTGGCGATCAGCGGGTACGGAGCGACGTCGTCCGGCGGCCCGTCCGCCCCGCCGCCGTCCCCATCCGGTCCCACGGCCCCGTCGCCCGATCCGACGGAGCCCACGCCCTCGCCGACGGACCCGTCACCGACCGCCCCGTCGCCCGATCCGACGGAGCCCACACCCTCGCCGACGGACCCGTCACCGACCGCCCCGTCGCCCGATCCGACGGAGCCCACACCCTCGCCGACGGACCCGACTCAGTCCCCGTCACCGGACCCGTCGAACTCGTCCAGCCCGTCCGGCCCCGGAACAAGCCCGTCCGACCCGGCGCCGACGGGCTGAAAGCCGGCTTCGGCCCGTCGGCCCTCAGCCCAGCGGGCCACCGGGCCCCTGCGTCTTGGCAGGTCCTACCGGATCCGCCGGATGCGGCGCCATCGGCAGCAGCGAGGACAACCGCTCCTCGCACAGCTCGACCAGCCGCTCGTACGCCTCCTTGCCCATCAGCTCGGTGAGCTCGGGCCGGTACGAGACGTAGACCGGCTCCCCGGCCCCGTGCGCCGAGGTCGCCGACGTGCACCACCAGTGCAGGTCGTGACCGCCCGGACCCCAGCCCCGGCGGTCGTACTCGCCGATCGAGACCTGGAGCACACGCGTGTCGTCGGGGCGGTCGATCCATTCGTACGTCCGCCGGATCGGCAGCTGCCAGCACACGTCCGGCTTGGTCTCCAGGGGCTCCTTGCCCTCGCGCAGCGCCAGGATGTGCAGCGAGCACCCGGCTCCGGCCGCGAATCCGGGCCGGTTCTGGAAGATGCAGGACCCTTTCCAGCGGCGCGTCTGGCGTTCGCCGTCGTCGTCGACCTCGACCCAGCCCGTCTCCGTACCGACGTCGTGGAACTGCCACAGCTCCGGCGTCAGCCGGGAGACGTGGTCCGCCACCCGCTTCTCGTCGTCCTCGTCGGAGAAGTGCGCACCCAGCGTGCAGCATCCGTCGTCCGCGCGGCCCGCCTGGATGCCCTGGCAGCCACTGCCGAAGATGCAGGTCCACCTGGAGGTCAGCCAGGTCAGGTCGCAGCGGAAGATCTGCTCGTCGTCCGCGGGGTCGGGGAACTCGACCCAGGCGCGTGCGAAGTCGATCCCCTTCTCGTCTTCGGACCGGTCAGGCCCGGTCTTTTCCGGCTGCTGCATCTCCTGCTTCGTTCTCTGCTTCTTCGTGACTTTGCCCGGCTTCGCCTTTTTCGTCTTTGCCACGGGCCAAGGGTAAGTCCGCAGGAGCAGTAGCGTTCCGCGTATGAGACTCGGAGTCCTCGACGTGGGGTCGAACACGGTTCATCTGCTGGTGGTGGACGCGCATCCAGGCGCCCGCCCGCTGCCCGCGCATTCGCACAAGGCGGAGCTGCGCCTGGCCGAACTTCTCGATGCGGACGGAGCGATCGGCCCCCAGGGCGTGGACCGGCTCGTGTCGACGATCGCCGGTGCGCTGCAGGCCGCCGAGGACAAGGGCTGCGAGGACGTGCTGCCGTTCGCCACGTCCGCGGTGCGGGAAGCGAGCAACGCCGACCGTGTGCTGACCCGGGTACGGGAGGAGACGGGCGTCGATCTCGCCGTCCTCAGCGGCGAGGAGGAGGCCCGGCTCACCTTCCTCGCGGCCCGCCGCTGGTTCGGCTGGTCGGCGGGGAAGCTGCTGGTCCTCGACATCGGCGGCGGCTCGCTGGAGATCGCGTACGGCATCGACGAGGAGCCCGACGCCGCCGTGTCGCTGCCGCTCGGGGCCGGGCGCCTCACCGCCGGCTGGCTGCTGCACGACCCGCCGGACCCGACGGAGGTGAAGGTGCTGCGCCGCCATGTGCGGGCCAGCATCGCCCGTACGGTCGGCGAGTTCAGCCGCTTCGGCCGCCCCGACCACGTCGTGGCGACCTCCAAGACGTTCAGGCAGCTCGCCAGGATCGCAGGCGCCGCGCGCTCCGCCGAGGGTCTCTACGTGCAGCGGGTCCTCACCCGGAAGGCCCTGGAGGAGTGGGTGCCCAAGCTGGCGGCCATGACAGCCGAGCAGCGCGGCCGGCTGTCCGGTGTCTCCGAGGGGCGGGCCGCGCAGCTGCTCGCCGGGGCGATGGTCGCCGAGGGGGCGATGGATCTTTTCGGTGTGGAGGAGCTGGAGATCTGCCCGTGGGCGCTGCGCGAGGGAGTGATCCTGCGCCGCCTGGACCACCTCCCGACGGCGGCGTCCACCGCCCTGAACTGACCGCGCGATCCGCCCGAGGACCGGGGCGACGGGGGAGCGCGGAACGCCGGGAGCGGAGTCATGGCCCTTCTCACTTTCCGCTCTGACGCCTCGGTGGCGCGCGCACCTGACCCGTACGCTGTCTGCGTGGCAGAACCAGTGGTGCGCATCCCGGATGCGAAGGTCGCCCTGTCGACGGCTTCCGTCTATCCGGAGTCGACGGCGACGGCCTTCGAGATTGCCGCACGTCTGGGCTACGACGGCGTCGAGCTCATGGTCTGGACCGATCCCGTCAGCCAGGACATCGAGGCGCTGCGACGCCTCTCGGACTACCACCAGGTGCCGATCCTCGCCGTTCACGCGCCCTGTCTGCTGATCACCCAGCGGGTCTGGTCCACCGATCCATGGGTGAAGCTTCAGCGGGCCCGGGCGGCCGCGGAGAAGCTCGGGGCGACGACCGTCGTCGTCCATCCGCCGTTCCGCTGGCAGCGCCAGTACGCGCGCGACTTCATCACCGGCATCTGGCGGATGGCGGACGAGACGGATGTGCGCTTCGCCGTCGAGAACATGTACCCGTGGCGGTACCGGGACCGCGAGATGCTCGCGTACGCCCCCGACTGGGACGTCACCAACAACGACTACCGCCACTTCACCGTGGACCTCTCGCACACCGCGACCGCCCGCACCGACGGCATGGCCATGGTCGACCGGATGGGCGACCGGCTCGCCCACATCCACCTCGCCGACGGCAAGGGCTCCAACAAGGACGAGCACCTGGTGCCCGGCCGCGGTGACCAGCCCTGCGCGGAACTGCTGGAGCGCCTGGCGCGTACGGGCTTCGACGGCCATGTCGTCATCGAGGTCAACACCCGCCGCGCCATGTCCGCAGCCGAGCGTGAAGCCGACCTGGCGGAAGCGCTCGCCTTCACCCGGCTCCACCTGGCGTCCTCATCGGCGCAGGTCCCGCGCTCATGACCCCCGGCAGGACGGGCGGGAACACCGGCGGGGAGGGCACGGCGCACACACCCCCCGAGCGCCCGAAGCGCCGAGGCCGCCCCGCCCGTACGACGGCAGACACCGGCCCCGGCGCCCGCGAACGCATCCTGGAAGCGGCCCGTACCGAATTCGCCGAACGCGGCTACGACAAGACGTCGATCCGGGGCATCGCCAGGGCAGCAGGCGTCGACGCCGCACTCGTCCACCACTACTTCGGCACGAAGGACGAGGTCTTCGCGGCGGCGATCGAGGTCTCCTTCGAACCTGCCCTGGTGATCCCGTCCGTCCTGGGTATGGGCACGGACGGCCTGGGGGAGCGGCTGGCCCGCTACTTCATCGGCGTGTGGGAGAACCCGGCGTCCAGAGCCCCCCTGCTGGCGATCATGCGCTCCGCCCTGACGCACGAAGGGGCGGCGAAGGTCCTGCGTGGCTTCGTCCTGCGACGGCTGCTGGAGCGGATCGCGGAGGCACTGGACGTACCGGACGCGACGTTCCGTGCGGAACTGGCCGCGTCGCACATGCTCGGGATCGTGATGCTGCGGTACGTGATCCAGGCGGAGCCGCTGGCTTCGGCGGACCCCGAGAAGATCATCGCCATGGTCGCACCGACGCTCCAGCGTTACTTGACGGAGACCTGACCGCCCCGGGTGACCTTTCGGTCCGTCCGGCGTTCGAGAACCGGGGTCCCCGGTGGAGCCCCGGTTCCAGGACGGGGGCCGGCAGGGGGAACGGACCCCGCGCGGCGACCTCCGCCCATCGAGCCGCACCTCGGCCACCCACTGAGCACCCCGTCCCGCATTCCGGACATGGTGTCCAGATCCTGGAGTCGAGGCGTAGGCTCGAAGGCAGTCTTTTCTGTCGAAGGAGCGAGAGACGATGCCCCAGCTGAGGTCGCGCACTGTCACCCACGGCCGCAACATGGCGGGCGCTCGCGCCCTTATGCGGGCCTCGGGCGTAGCCGGCGAGGACATCGGTAAGCCGATCATCGCGGTCGCCAACTCGTTCACCGAGTTCGTCCCCGGCCACACCCACCTCGCCCCCGTGGGCAGGATCGTCTCCGACGCCGTCAGGGCCGCGGGCGCCGTCCCCCGTGAGTTCAACACGATTGCCGTCGACGACGGCATCGCGATGGGCCACGCCGGGATGCTCTACAGCCTCCCGTCCCGCGACCTGATCGCCGACTCCGTCGAGTACATGGTCGAGGCGCACTGCGCGGACGCGCTGATCTGCATCTCCAACTGCGACAAGATCACCCCAGGCATGCTGATGGCCGCGATGCGCCTCAACATCCCGACGGTCTTCGTCTCCGGCGGCCCGATGGAGGCCGGCCAGGCCACCCTCGTCGACGGCACGGTCCGCAAGCTCGACCTGATCAACGCGATCAGTGACGCCGTCAACGAGAACGTCTCGGACGAGGACATCCTCCGTATCGAGGAGAACGCCTGCCCCACCTGCGGCAGCTGTTCCGGCATGTTCACCGCCAACTCGATGAACTGTCTGACCGAGGCCCTCGGTCTCTCCCTCCCCGGCAATGGCTCCGTCCTCGCCACGCACACCGCCCGCAAGGCGCTGTACGAGGGGGCCGGCCGCACCGTCGTCGAGATCACCAAGCGCTACTACGAGCAGGGCGACGCGACGGTCCTGCCGCGCTCCATCGGCACCCGCGCCGCGTTCGACAACGCCATGGCGCTGGACATCGCCATGGGCGGCTCCACCAACACGATCCTGCACCTGCTCGCCGCCGCGCAGGAGGCCGAGCTGGACTACGACCTCGACGACGTCGACGAGGTCTCGCGCCGCGTCCCCTGCCTGTCGAAGGTTGCCCCCAATGTGGCCCCCGGGGGCACGTACTACATGGAGGACGTCCACCGGGCCGGCGGCATCCCCGCCATCCTCGGTGAGCTGCACCGCGGCGGCCTGCTCAACGAGGACGTGCACTCGGTGCACTCCGCCACCCTCGGCGAGTGGCTGAAGAACTGGGACGTCCGCGGCGGCTCCCCGTCCCCCGAGGCCGTCGAGCTGTGGCACGCGGCCCCCGGATGTGTGCGTTCCGCGACGGCCTTCTCGCAGTCCGAGCGCTGGGACACCCTCGACCTGGACGCGGCGGGCGGCTGCATCCGCGACCTGGAGCACGCGTACTCCAAGGACGGCGGCCTCGCGGTCCTGAAGGGGAACCTCGCCGAGGACGGCTGCGTCGTGAAGACGGCGGGCGTCGACGAGTCGATCTGGACCTTCGAGGGCCCGGCGGTCGTCTGCGAGTCGCAGGACGAGGCCGTCGACAAGATCCTTCGCAAGGAGATCAAGGAGGGCGACGTCGTCGTCATCCGTTACGAGGGTCCGCGCGGCGGCCCCGGCATGCAGGAGATGCTCTACCCCACCTCCTTCCTGAAGGGCCGTGGCCTCGGCAAGAGCTGTGCGCTCGTCACCGACGGCCGCTTCTCCGGCGGCACGTCGGGCCTGTCGATCGGCCACGCATCGCCGGAGGCGGCGTCGGGCGGCACGATCGCACTGGTCGAGGACGGCGACCGGATCCGGATCGACATCCCGAACCGCTCGATCGAGCTCCTCGTCCCCGAAGCCGAGCTGACCACCCGCCGTGAGGCGCTGAACGGCGTGTACGCGCCGAAGAACCGCGAGCGCAAGGTCTCGGCGGCGCTGCGGGCGTACGCGGCGATGGCGACGAGCGCGGACCGCGGCGCGGTGCGGGACGTGTCCAAGCTCGGCTGAACCAAGGCTGGCCGAGGCACCCGCGAACGCCGTCACCGGACCCCGCTCTCACCAGTGGGCGGGGTCCTGTCCGTCGACGGCGAACACGGACCCGTCGGGCGCGGTACCGAAGACGGTCCGGCCGGCGGCGACAGGCGCGGGCAGCGCCGATGCGTACGTGAGCTTCCCGTCCCGGAGCCGGGGGCCCGTCTGGCCCAGCAGCGTTCCGTGCTCGGTGTCCACGGCGAGCAGCCGCCCGTCCGCCGCCGAGAAGTACAGCCGGTTCCCAGTGGCGAGAACGGGCGCCGACGTCCGCCCGGCAGCGGTCTCCAGCTGCCAGCGGACAGCCCCGTCGCCCGCCCGGCGGGTGTCGACGGCGACCAGGGTCCCGCCGTGCGCCAGCAGATACGCGGTGTCCCCGCCGACCACGACCTCCGGTTCGTTCATCCGGAACGGCAGCGCCAACCGTGCGACGCGCCCCCGTTCCGGGTCGTAGCGGACGAGTCCGACGGTCTGGGCGTCCCCGTTCATGGAGGTCAGGACGAGCGCACCGTCCGAGGTCCCCACCGGGGTGAGCATTCCGTCCAGCCGCCGCTGCCACGCCGCGTGCCCCGTTGCCGCATCGACGGCCGTGACCAGCGTGGTGGACCCGTAGGCCGAGTGCTCGAATGCGTAGGCCAGCCCCGATTTTTCGTCGTACAGCGCGTAGTCCGGCCGCTGGTGCCCGGTGAGCGGATGCCGCCAGAGGGACACGCCGGTTGCGGAGTCGAGCGCTTCGGTCGTGCCGTCCTCACTGACCAGCAGCAGCGTGTCACCCGTGGCGAAGGGGGCGCCGAGGTACGGGGAGAGATCCGCGTCCCAGACCTGTTCGCCCTTGGCGGGGTCGTACGCCCGGAGCTTCCCGCCCGGCACCGCCGTATGCACCAGACCGCCGGAGACCGACACCACGCCGACCGACGGGGTGTCCCCGGCGGGGCCGTGACGGGACCACAGCACCCGGCCGTCCGCGGGATCCAGCCGGGCGGCGCCGATACCGTCCGCCGCGCAGTACAGCGCGGCGGACGGGCCGGACGCCTCTTCGTCGGCACCACCGGCCGAGGAACAGACCGGCGTGGAGCTGCCCGAGGTCGGCAGCGGCGTCCGCCACGGCGCGAACGGCGCTGCCGAGCCCTTCGTGCCGCCTGACCCACCCGACTCACCGGAGCCTTCCGACTCACCCGAGCCACCTGAGTCGCCCGCCACCCCGGCAGCCCACACCCCACCGGCACCCATGACGAGCAGCGCCGCAACGGCTGCCAGCCACCGCCGCTTGCCGCCACCGCTCGTGGCCGCCTTCCCGCCCCGCGTCGCCGCGCCCGCGCCTACATGCGTGTCCGCGTCCGCCCCGGTCGCGATCTCCGGCCCCGACACCGCCGGGGCTTTGACAGCCCGCGGCCGCCGTTGCGACGGTATGAACGCCGCTGCGTCGTACGAAGGAGGGCGCAGCGCCGCCATGATGTCGTCCGGAGTGGGCCGCTCCGCAGGGTCCTTCGCCAGGCACTGGCCGATCAGCGGTGCCAGATCGGTCGGCACCCCTACCAGATCGGCCTCGTCGTGCACCACTTGGTAGGCCACGATGTACGGGCTGTCGGAGTCGAAGGGCCCCCGGCCGGTCGCCGCATGGACGAGCACGGCCCCCAGGGCGAACACGTCCGCGGCGGGACCGACTTCACGCGGCCGCTGGAACTGCTCAGGCGCCATGTACGGCGGTGAGCCGATCAGCTTGCCCGTCTCGGTGCGCAGATCGCTGTCGTACGGCCGGGAGATCCCGAAGTCGATGACCTTGGGCCCGGAGTCGGAGAGCAGCACATTGCTCGGCTTGAGGTCGCGGTGGATCACTCCGGCCCGATGGATGTCGCGCAGCGCCTCGGCAAGTCCCGCTGTCAGCCTGCGTAGTTCGGCGGGGGCCATCGGCCCGTTCCGCTTCACCTGGTCGGAGAGTGTGGGGCCGGGCACGTACAGAGTGGCCATCCACGGCCGTGCGGCGTCTGGATCGGCATCGACGACCGGTGCTGTGAAGGCCCCGCTGACCCGCCTCGCCGCCCCGACCTCCTGCCGGAAGCGTGCCCTGAACTCAGGGTCTGCCGAATAGTGCTGGTGCACCACCTTGACGGCGAGCTGCAGCCCCGAGGTGGAGCGCGCCAGGTGTACGACGCCCATGCCGCCCGCGCCGAGACATGCCTCAAGGCGGTAGTGACCGGCGTACTCCGGACGCTCCGCTTCCGGATTGGCTCCGGTACCTCGCAGCGGCGGCATCGCCCACCCCCGTGTGTTCGTCCGCAAGCGCGACGCACGGAGCCTAGTCGATGGTGCGTGCGAAACGGGCGGAGCTTGTAACCTGCGCGTCGTACACACCGTCTCTCAACGGGGGAGGGCCTCACGGCTATGGAAGAGCACATCGACATCACCACCGACGCGGCCGAGGACGTGGCCGCGCTCGCCGGCACCGACGACGTCACCAGGTATCCCATCGCACCGGGCTACCGGGTCAACGTCCGCACGGGACCGGGCACCCAGTACGGCATCGTCAGGACGCTTCCGTACGGAATGAAGGTTCCGGTCTACTGCCAGAAGCCGGGGGAGTGGGTCACCGGCCCGTACGGCACCTCGAACCTCTGGGACAACATCGCCAATGGCCAGTTCGTGGCGGACGCCTACGTCCACACGGGCAGCGACGGCTACATCGCCCCGCGCTGCGACTGACCGGGACCGTGACGGGACGGCGGTCGGGACTGTGACGGGGACGACGCTCGGGACTGCGACCGCCTGGGGATAATCGGGCTCGTGAGCGAGAACAGCGAAGCCCCCGGCCCCGGCCCCGGCACCACGCCCGGCAGCACTGCGCCCGGCCCGCAGCCCGAGCCCCTGCTCTTCTTCGGTACGACCTGGGTCGACCACGACGGGGGCTACGGGCTGCGACGCGTCGGGGCGGCGGTGGGCTCCCTCGCGGCCGCGGTCGCCGCCTGCTTCGTACTCCGCTTCGCCTTCCAGGGAGTGGAGATCGCCGAGGTCGGCAACCTCGTCGGCATCCTGGTCGTCCTGATGTTCGCCATCTGCAGCGCCATCGCCTTCCGCAAGACGTGGGAAGGCTTCAGCCGCCGCCCGGCCGACCCGGCCCACGAGGCCAATCTGCGCGGCCTCAAGACCATCGGCTTCGTCGGCTCACTGATCGCGTACTTCCTCCGTACGTTCAAGGAGGCGCCGGGCGAGCAACTGCGCCGCACGGAGTACGAGACGGCCCTGGCCCGCTACGCGAAGCGCCGCTCGGCCCGCACCGGAAACCCGGCCGCCCGCAAGACCACCAAGGGAAAGCGGCCCAAGCGCACGTAGGGCGGCCCCACGGGAGCAGGGCCCCACGAGCGCGGGTCAAGTGCCGCGCGTACCGGCGCAGGGCCCCACGCGGGCCAGGATGGCCCCGTCTTCCCTCCGGCTCCGATTTCCGGGCACGCACCTCCTCACCCACCTCCCCGGCCCCACCCCGCGCCCTCTCCTTCGACCGCGCAGTTGCCCAGTACGCCGCGGCTATCCGCCCGCCCTTCGACACCTCGAGAAACTGGCCGGCCGCCCCCTGCGGGGCGCCCGCACCATCGACGTCGGCGCCGGCAAGGGCATCTCCACCCGGCTTCTCCACGACCGGGGCGCACGGGTCACCGCAGTCGAACCGGGCGCATGCATGGCGGAAGAACTGCACCAGGCACTCCCGTACGTGCCGACCACGCGCGGCGACGGCAACCAACTCCCCATCGCCACTGCATCGGCCGGCCTGATCACGTATGCCCGGCCCTGGCACTGGACCGACCGGAACCGTGCCACCCCCGAGGCCCTGCGCCCCGGCGGCGCACTCGCCCTCTGGCGGAATGTCTCCGACCACTGCGTCCCCTGGATCGCCGAGCAGGACGCCCGCCTCCGCCGTTTCATCGGTGCCGACGAGGGCGCCCACGGCTCACCCGTCCGCTCCCGCCATCTGCCGTCCGAGCTCAGCTTCGTACACCGCACGGTGCCCTGGACCCGACGGATGTCTCTCGACACCCACCTCGCCAACCTCGGCAGCCACTCCGCCTCCTCGTCCTCGGTGAGGAACCCACGCACCGATTCCTCAACGAGGAGCGCGGCCGGCTGGCGGAGTGCTTCCCGGACGGCACGGTCGAGGAGAGTTACGTGGCCGACCTGAGCGTGGCGATCCGCCCGGGCTCGACCCCAACTCCCTCCCCACCGCGCTCCTGATCCGCACGCCGAAGGGCCTCGCGCGCCTTCCGCTCCGCGGCCCAGCCCTCCAGGACCGCGGCATATGCGTGGGCGGTGTGGTGCAGCCCGCGGAGGTCCAGCACGACGGCCCGGTCATGCTCTTGACGGACAGACATCGCCAGGATCAAAATTCATCGCATGATGAATTCTTCGGGCGCCGCCATCGAGGCCCGCGGCCTCACGGTCGTACGAGGCAACCGCACCGTCCTGCGCGGCCTCGACTTCACCGTCGAACCCGGCAGGATCACCGGCCTCCTCGGCCCCTCGGGCTGCGGCAAATCCACCCTGATGCGAGCCGTCGTCGGCACCCAGGCCAAGGTCACCGGCACCCTCGATGTCCTCGGCAACCCCGCGGGCCACCCCACCCTCCGCCCGCGCATCGGGTACGTCACCCAGGCCCCGTCCGTCTACACCGACCTGACCGTCCGGCAGAACCTCGACTACTTCGCGGCGATCCTCCAGCCGGGCCGCCGCCACCGGGACGCCCGCCGCGCCGCAGTCGCCCGCACCCTCACCGATGTCGACCTGACCAGCCACGCGGACGCTCTCGCCGGCACTCTCTCCGGCGGCCAGCTGACCCGTGTCTCCCTCGCGGTGGCCCTGCTCGGCACTCCCGAACTCCTCGTCCTCGACGAACCCACCGTGGGCCTCGATCCGGTGCTCCGCCGCGGCCTGTGGAGCCTCTTCCACACCCTCGCCGCCGACCACGGCACCACGCTCCTCGTCTCCTCCCACGTCATGGACGAGGCCGAGCGCTGCCACCGCCTGCTCCTCATGCGCGGGGGCGAGATCCTCGCCGACGGCACCCCCGAGGAACTGCGCACGCACGCCCGGACCGCCACCGTCGAAGAAGCCTTCCTCCACCTGGTCGACGAGGCTGCCACATCTCAGGAGAACGCCCGATGAGCACGACCAACACGCCGCAGCAGGCCCCCGCCACCCCGCAGGCCCCCACCGGCGGTCGTGCCCGGCCCGAACCCCAGGCCCTCAGCCCCGCCCGCACGCTCGCCACCGCCGCCCGCGTCCTGCGCCAGCTGACCCATGACCCCCGCACCGTCGCGCTGCTGCTCCTCATCCCGGTCGTGATGATCACGCTGCTCCGGTACGTCTTCGACGGCAGCCCGCAGACCTTCGATGCCATCGGCGCCTCGCTCCTCGGCATCTTCCCGCTGATCACGATGTTCCTGGTGACCTCGATCGCCACCCTCCGCGAACGCACGTCAGGCACTCTGGAACGCCTTCTCGCCATGCCGCTCGGCAAGGGCGACCTGATCGCCGGCTACGCCCTCGCCTTCGGCGCCGTCGCGATCCTCCAGTCCCTCCTGGCCTCCGCGCTGTCGGTCTGGGTGCTCGGGCTCGGCGTGGCCGGCTCCCCCTGGCTGCTGCTCCTCGTCGCCCTGCTCGACGCCCTGCTCGGCACGGCCCTCGGCCTCTTCGTCTCCGCCTTCGCCGCGTCCGAATTCCAGGCCGTCCAGTTCATGCCTGCCGTGATCTTCCCGCAGCTCCTGCTCTGCGGACTGTTCATCGCACGCGACCGGATGGCACCCGCCCTCGAAGCGATCTCGAACGTCCTGCCCATGTCGTACGCGGTCGACGGCATGAACGAAGTCCTCGACCACACCGAGGTCACCGGCAACTTCGTCCGCGACGTCCTGATCGTCTCGGGCTGCGCCCTCCTCGTCCTCGCCCTCGGCGCAGCCACCCTCCGCCGCCGCACCACCTGACGTGCCGGTGCGAGGATGGCGGCGACGACGCACCACCAGAACCGCGTACCACCGCACCGTCCGGAGGGTGAACCGCATGACCCAGACAGTCGCAGTCCTCGGCACCGGCAAGATCGGCGAGGCTCTGCTCAGCGGCATGATCCGGGCGGGCTGGCGCCCTGCCGACCTGCTGGTCACCGCCCGCCGCTCCGAGCGTGCCGAGGAACTCCGTACCCGTTACGGCGTCGAGTCCGTCACCAACGCCGAAGCCGCCAAGCGCGCCGACACCCTCATCCTCGCGGTCAAGCCCCAGGACATGGGCCGTCTCCTCGACGAACTCACCTCCCATCTCACGGCCGACCGGCTGGTCATCAGCGCCGCCGCCGGTATCACGACCGCCTTCATCGAGGACCGCCTCGCCGCGAAGACTCCGGTCGTACGGGTCATGCCGAACACCCCCGTCCTCGTCGACGAGGGCATGTCCGTCATCTCGGCGGGCAGCCACGCCACCGCCGAACATCTCGCCACCGCCGAGGCGATCTTCGGCGGTGTGGGCAAGACCCTCCGCGTCCCCGAGTCCCAGCAGGACGCCGCGACCGCGCTGTCCGGATCGGGACCCGCGTACTTCTACTTCCTCGTCGAGGCGATGACCGACGCGGGCATCCTGCTCGGCCTGCCTCGCGCCCAGGCCCACGACCTGATCGTGCAGGCCGCCATCGGCGCGGCGGTGATGCTCCGGGACAGCGGCGAACACCCGGTCAAGCTCCGCGAAGCCGTTACCAGCCCGGCCGGCACCACCATCAGTGCCATCCGGGAGCTGGAGAACCACGGCGTACGCGCGGCCCTGATCGCCGCCCTCGAAGCAGCCCGCGACCGCAGTCGTGAGCTGGCCTCGGGCAACGGCTGACCCGCACTTCCCGGCGGCAGCCACCAGCTCCGCACTGGTCGCGATCTTCGCGAACCCACCGCTGTGCAGCGACACAGCGGTGGCCGCGCCAGCTCACCGACCTCCTCCGCACCCACCACCCTCAGGTGACGGTCGTCCCGGACGCCCTCTTCCTCCAGGACGACAACGTCTCCCCCCGCTCCTTCGCCCGTCACTTCCAGGCGCCCACGGGCACCACGCCGCTGCGCTGGCTGATCACCCAACGCGTCGCCGCAGCCCAGAAGCTTCTGGAGCGGTCCGACCCCCCGCTCCCCGAGGTGGCCCGCCGTACGGGATTCGGCAGCGAGATCACCATGCGCCAGCACTTCGCGACCCACCTGGCCACCAGCCCCTGGGACTACCGCCTGGCCTTCCGCCACACTCCAGGTCAGCCGGAGGTTGACACGGGCCGCCCGCAACCGTAATATTCTCCGAGTTGTCCGACGTGAGCGCCGACCCCGGTCGGTCCCCGGACAGCCATTCCGCAGGAACCACATCGAGCAAGCGACATCTGTCGCCCAGCTTTCTGTGCGCATTTGCGAAATGAGGAATCCGCGTTCGAAGGAACGCGACCCCGATTAGCGTCGGGGCCCAGGATTCCGCTAAAGTCTCACTCGTCGGAACGGCCCAACAGCCGGGAAGGCAAACCCCGCTGACTGGGAATCAGGCCCGAAAGGATCTGATAGAGTCGGACTCGCCGGAAAGGGAAACGCGAAAGCGAAGAACTGGAAAGCGCAGTAACAAATCTTCTGCTTCGCAGAGGGCCCGCTTCGACCGGGAATCGGACACGAAAGAGTCTGATAGAGTCGGAAACGCAAGACCGAAGGGAAAGCCCGGAGGAAAGCCCGAGAGGGTGAGTACAAAGGAAGCGTCCGTTCCTT
>NZ_JBITER010000004.1:0-259653 GCF_044455345.1 Streptomyces sp. NPDC051286
GGTCATGTGGCGGAGCCACCTGTCCTGCGGGGCCGTGCGGCGAGCGTGCGTGCCGGGCGTCGGGGCGCAGGCGGGGAACTCAGAACAGGCCCTAGCGGACCTGACCGCGTTCGAAGTACGCGATCAGCTCGGGCTCGAGGGCGGGCACATCGTACGGCGCCCCGCCCTCACGCAGCGAGCGGGTCGCGAGGACCCCGGCGGCGACGCTCATCCGGGCGGCGACCGGCGAGGTGTCGGTGGCACCTCCGTCACGGACGAACCGGCAGAACTCTTCCATGATCCGGGTGTCACCACCGCCGTGCGAGCCATCGGCCTCCGGCACCCGGTAGGTGATGTCGGCCTCCGCGCGGTAGCCGCTGGGTCCGGTGTTCCAGACCTTGACCTCGTCACCGGGGCTGTCGCCGAAGTTCTCCAGCCGCCCCTCGGTGCCGATGACGGTGTAGTTCCGCCAGTAGTCCGGGGTGAAGTGGCACTGCTGGTAGGCGGCCACGACGCCGTTGTCGAGCTGCATGTTCATCACCGAGACGTCCTCGACGTCCACGATGTGGTGCAGGTCCTTGCGGGCCGTCGGCGGCCAGTCGAACTCCCGCAGCCAGTTCGCCGGACGCGGGGTGTCCGCCTCGCGGCGCGGCAGGTCCCCGTAGACGAGGAGGTCGCCGAGGGCGTTGACGCGGCGCGTGTAGCCGCCGGCCAGCCAGTGCAGCACGTCGATGTCGTGCGCGGCCTTCTGGAGCAGCAGTCCGGTGGTACGGGTCCGGTCGGCGTGCCAGTCCTTGAAGTAGTAGTCGCCGCCGTAGCCGACGAAGTGCCGCACCCACACGGCCTTCGGCTCGCCGATGTCACCGCGGGCGATGATGTCGCGCATCAGCCGCACGACGCCCATATGGCGCATGTTGTGGCCGACGTACAGCCGGGTCCCCGTCTCGTACGCGGCGCGCAGGACGTTGTCGCAGCTCTCCACGGTGATACCGAGCGGCTTCTCGACGAAGACCGCCTTGCCGGCCCGCAGGGCATCGATGGCGATGACCTCGTGGGTGTCGTCCGGGGTGGCGATGATGATCGCGTCGAGGTCGTCCCGGTCGAGGAGCAGCTTGTAGTCCTCGACCGCGACATCGGTGCCGAAGCGCTCGGCCTCGCGCCGCCGCACCTCGGGGTCGAGATCGCAGACGGCGGTGATCGCCGAACCCTGTCCGGGGTGATGGGCGGACATCGCGATGGAACGGCGCAGGCCGAGCCCGATGACGCCGAGTCGGAGTTCTGACACGGGGGTCCCTTCTGTCTGTGCAGGTGGCGCGGGCGGAGAGTACTTACCGGCAATCGAGGCCTCGAACTCGGCTCGCATCTCGTCGCCGCCGCCCGAGCGCCACTTCTTCACCTGGTCCTGGAAGGCGAAGATCTGCTTGCGGCCCGCGACGACGTTGAGGACGGTGTCCCGCGATCACGGCTGCGGCACACGCCGGTGGCGGTGTGGCCGCTGCCCTCTCGCGGCGACAGCCACATAGTTCACGACAGCACCCTTGATGGCAACAGTCGTTCATTTCACCCAGGAAACAAACATCTATAAACACGGAAGCCTCAGGAAGGCCCGACTCAACTCCGCCGGCGCGCGACAGGGGCGCAAAGCGGGCATTTACGCCTCGGCAAGGTCGCCGAATCCCTCGCCATGGGTTCATCGCGGATTCAGAATGCGAAATTGTGCTCGATATTGCACCAACGGCACATGTGTCAGCATTTTCAAACAGAGGCGGGGGCCCGTATGAGCTCTCGCGCGCCCAAGTCCGGCTTCGGCCGGCTCGGCCCTATCCCGGGCAGCGCCGCCGCGGCGCTGCCACTGGCAGTCGGCATCGGCATGTCCACGGCAGGCATCGCGCACGCCAATGAGGGCGGCTGGGGACACCCCCGGCACGTACACGCACGACGCCTTCTCCGCCGGGACCCCGGACCTGTCGTCCGTGACATGGAACACCACGGTCACTGCCGACCCCGGATTCACCTCGCACACCTTCCGGCCGCATCGGTTCGGCTTCAACCAGGGGAACAGCGGCTACATCGGCCCACACCTCGCACGCCCCCGGCGGCAACGAGACCGGGCACCATGTGGAACTGCGCGACTGCACTGGCAGGGCCGACCAGCAGTGGACCGCGCCCCGCGCCTGATCCCGCGGGACGGCGTCACCGCCGGACGGGCCTGCGTCACCCTCACACAGCGATGACGGTGACGCCGGCCTCGGTGAAACGGGCCTTCGCGTCGGGGGTGATGCCGGTATCGGTGACCAGGAAGTCGACCTGGCTGAGATCGCAGACCCGGGCGAAGGCCCGCTTGCCGATCTTCGAGGAGTCGGCGGCCACGACCACCCGCTGCGCCTGCTGGGCGAGCAGCCTGTTGATACTGGCCTCGCCCTCGTGGTGGACGTACGCCCCGCGCTCGGTGTCGATCGCGCTGACGCCCAGCACGGCGACATCCAGCGTGATCTCGCCGAGCACGCCACTGGCCAGCGGCCCCGTGAGTTCGTACGACTGCGGCCGGGCCACTCCCCCGGTCACCACGATCTTGATCTGCGGCCGTATCACCAGTTCGTTGGCGATGTTGAGGGCATTGGTCACCACCGTCAGGGTCGGCTGCCCCCCGGGGCCGGTGTCACCGACGAGGTCGGGGCGTACGGCCAGCGAGCGGGCGACCTCGGTGATCGTGGTGCCACCGGTCAGCCCCACCACCTCGCCCACCGCCACGAGCTCGGACACGGCGCGGCCGATGGCCTGCTTCTCCGGGGCGTTGCGTCCCGTCTTGTAGCGCAACGCCAGTTCGTAGGAGACTCCGTGCGCGACGGCGCCGCCGCGGGTTCGGGTGAGCAGCTGCTGCTCGGCGAGCTGGTCCAGGTCACGGCGGATGGTCGCGGCCGAGACGTCAAGCGTCGTCGCCGCGTCCTCGACCTCCACCCGGCCGTGTTTGCCGACCAGCTCAAGCAGCGCGTCCCAGCGGGCATCCCTGGACAAGTGAACTCTCCTTACGGGCCCGGGATTCGAGCGCCCATCCCCTTGGGCAGTGTCACCGGACATGCGCAAGGGTCGCACAAGGCGCCGATCAGTCAAGTCCCGTGCAAGCAGAATGCTTGATAATGATTGTAGAAGCCGTATAACGTGCGTGAACGAGCATCCCCACACCCATACGGAGTGTAAAAGTGTCGTTTGTCGAGATTGAGACAGCCAGCCAGCCGGAGTGCTGGCGCCGCGCCGCGGACCTGGCGGAGAGCCAGTCGGCCGCCCTGCCCGCCACGGGCGAGCGCATCGCCGTCGTCGGCTGCGGCACCTCGTTCTACATGGCCCAGGCGTACGCCGCGCTCCGCGAGGAATCCGGGCAGGGCGAGTCCGACGCGTTCGCCGCATCGGAGTTCCCCTTCGGCCGCAGCTACGACCGGGTCGTGGCGCTCACCCGCTCGGGAACGACGACCGAGGTGCTGGAGCTGCTCGGTCGGCTCCGCGGCGTCACCCGTACCGTCGCGATCACGGCCGACCCGAACACCCCGGTGATGACGTCCGCCGACGATGTCGTCGTCCTCGACTTCGCCGACGAGCAGTCCGTGGTGCAGACCCGGTTCGCCACCACGCTGCTCACGCTGCTCCGTGCCCACCTCGGCCTGCACACCGACGCCGTGGTCCGTGACGCGGAGACCGCACTGGCCGAGCCGCTGCCCGAAGGACTGCTGGAGTGCACCCAGTTCACCTTCCTCGGCCGGGGCTGGACGGTCGGTCTCGCCAACGAGGCCGCACTCAAGATGAAGGAGGCGTCGCTCTCCTGGACCGAGTCCTACCCCGCGATGGAGTACCGCCACGGTCCGATCAGCATCGCCACCACCGGCACCGCCACCTGGGTGTTCGGTACCGCACCCGAGGGTCTTGAGAAGCAGGTCGCGTCGACCGGCGCCCGTTGGGTGGCGAGCGGCCTGGACCCGCTGGCCGAGCTGGTCCGCGTACAGCGCCTGGCGATCGCCCGCGCCAAGGCCGCCGGCATCGACCCGGACAGCCCCCGTCACCTGACGCGCTCGGTGGTTCTCGCTGACGCCTGACCGGCGGACGGGCAGACGGCGGTTCGCCCGCCGCTGAAGCGGCACTCGGCGCGGCCGCCTGAGGGACGCCTCGCGGGTGAGGGGCCGGCCGTGGAGGTCGGCCCCTCACCCCTGTCGCAGCGCTCGGGGGCGTGTCGCCCGTGACGACGGGGCGGCCCAGGTCCGCGTCTCGGTGACGTCGCACCGGATCCGGGGCAAGCCGCCCCGTCGGCCGGGTGCGTCGCCCCGGGCCGCGCAGGGAACAATCCGGTCGCGTCTCCGGCCGGCCCTTCGCCACCGTCCCGGGCTACTCCTCGAAGTAGGCGTCGAGCACCACGTCGAGTTCTTCCGCCCACGCCTTGAGACTGCTTCTGGCAGCCGCCTCGACCTCGGCGTTGAACCAGCGGCGGGATGACATGTGGACGGTGACAGTGAACCGGCGCCCGAACCGGGGGACCTTCACCTCGACCGCACCGACCTCGTCCCAGTGGAACTCGGCCTCCTGGTCGTCCAGCCGGAACCGGATGCCGTCACGGTCCGCAGTGATCGAACCCCGCCGGTCGCTGACCTCGAATACGGGCCCGTTCTCGTCCTTCTCGCGCTTCTCGTGTTCCTCCTGCTTCCCGTCCTTTGCGTCCTCCGAGCCGGAATCGGGGTCGGTGTCCCCGGGGGCACCCTCCGCAAGGGCGTCGTCAGGGGCGGCACCCTCGGGTGCCGGCTCCTCGGTCTTCTCCTGGTCCGCCTCGGACACCCCGACGGTGAGGGGGGCCGTGAGACCAGGTATGTACGCCGGGTCTGTCCCTGCGGCGTACGCGGGCTGGGTGTTCGGATCTATGCGCTGCTCCACGGCGGGCAGTATGGCCGACGAACCTGTACGAGACCAGTAAGGGCCTGCCGGGACGTGACGTCACCCGAGAACGTACCGAGTTGGCGGAGCCGGAACCGGCGTACGCAGGACCTCCGCGGCACCCGTGGTCAGGAACCCCGGCTGATCGATACGGCCGACGCCGCGGGAGAGCGATGCCCTTGCCGCTGTTCCGCGGCCGTATCCCGGCGGCCGGGATGTCGACGACCGGAGCCCGGCGGGACGCCCGGAGCCCGGTCGACGACCGGGGCCTCCTCCCGGATCTCGCCCTCGGGGTCGGGGCGTGCCACGGAGGATGGGGAGGCCATGAGATCCACCCGGGTGCGTCGGCGGCAGGCGAGGGCTGCCCGGCTGCTCGGCGAGACGCGCCGTAGCCATTTCAGTATGGGCGCAATCCCCGGGGTAGGCGCCTGCGCGACGTCTTTCGGTGCCCCCAGCGGTGCACGGATGGCCAGGTGGAGAGGCCGGGGTCGCGTCGCGGTCGCGGTCGCCGCATCGAACTCCGGGATCTCGCCGCATACCCGTCCGCGCTGCCCAGCAGGCCGGACGGGCCCTTGAATCCCGTATTGAACCCATGTGGCAGTTCGCTTGACTGAGGGGCTGCCTCGTGATCTGAGGCCTTCCCTGGCAGGAGGTGGCCACCGATGAATAAGGTTGCGCTTGCACATCCCACCGAAGAATCCGGCCACGGGAAACAATCCGTGCACACATCCGTCCTTGCTGCCCGTGGGACGTTCACCCGTGCCGAGCAGCCGACAGCGGAGGAGCAGGCACGATGTCAGGGACCGGCCGGGCAGCCGCAGCCGATGAGGCAGCGGCAACCCCCGCGCGCGACGTACCGGAGCGGGCGGACCGCCCGGTGGACCAGGACGCCCCTCTCGTGATCGGCGAACGGGTGAAGCGGCTCCGCAAGGAGCGTGAGCTGACCCAGCGCCAGCTGGCCGAGCCCTCCTACACGGCCGCGTACATCTCCACCCTGGAGGCCGGAAAGGTCCGGCCCTCCGAGGCGGCGCTGCGCCACCTCGCCGAGCGGCTCGGCGTCTCGTACGAGGAACTCGCCACCGGGCGCCCCAGCCATCTCGCCACCGCGATCCGGCTCCGCCTGGCCGACGCGCAGCGGATCCTGGCCACCGGTGACGCGGCCGATGCGGCAGTGGAGTACGCGCGGCTGCTCGCCCAGGCCG
Source organism: Streptomyces sp. NPDC051286 (assembly GCF_044455345.1). Classification (NCBI taxonomy): domain Bacteria; kingdom Bacillati; phylum Actinomycetota; class Actinomycetes; order Kitasatosporales; family Streptomycetaceae; genus Streptomyces; species Streptomyces sp. NPDC051286. Next base: position 6,093 of record NZ_JBITER010000004.1, read on the forward strand.
AGGAGTACGGCCTCCGGACCGAACAGGCCACTGCCCTCACGGGGCTGGGTGAATGCGCCCTGGAGACGGGTGAACTCAGTCAGGCGCGTGCCCACTTCGAGGCCGCCGAGCAGCAGCTGGCCGACGCCCCTCTGCCCGAGCGGGCCCGAGCGGTACGCGGCCGGGCGGTCGCCCACTTCCTCGCAGGCGAACTCCGCTACTCCTGCTACCTACTGGAAAGCGCCCTCGACGAACTGAACACCTCGGGCCTGCAGGACCCCGGCGCCCTGCTCCAGCTCTACACCGCCTCCATCGCCCCCTACATGGACCTGGGAGCGCACGCCCGCGCCGCGCAGGCCGCCGAGCTGGCCCTGGCGCTGGCTCCGCAGGTCTCCGACCCCGCGCTGGTCGCCTCCATGCACCGCTCGGTGGCCCGTACCCTCATCGCGGAGGGCCGGGCAGCAGCCGCCGATGCCGCACTCGCCAAGGCGGCCGAGCTCTACCAGCAACTGCAGATGCGCACCGAACTCGCCCACTGCCACTGGATGCGCGGCTACGTCCACGCGCAGCACGACGACTTGGAAAGGGCGGAGAGCGAACTGCGCACCGCGCACTCCATGCTGGTCTCCAAGCGCGCCGCCCTCTACACCTCCCAGGTCGAGGTGGAACTCGCCGATGTACTTCGCCGCCGCGGCAAGGCCGACGAGGCCGCGGCCCTGTTGCGCGACCTGCTCGGCGGTCTCCATCCCGACCGCGGCGCGGTCCACGCGGGCGGAGCCCATCGGCTGCTCGGCCTGATCGCCGAGGAATCCGGTGACGCCGAGGCCGCCGAGGAGCACTACGTCACCGCGCTCTCCCTGCTCGAACGCGCCGGAGCGGCGGGCGACCTCGCCGACATCTGCCGGCTCCTGGGCGACCTGCTGCGCAGCGAGGGCCGCACCGAAGCCGCCATGGACGCCTACCGCACCGGTCTCGGTCACCGCTCCAGCCCGGGCACCACCACCCTCGGCCCGGCTCCGGCCCGCCCGCCGGAGACACCCTGGAACTGACGGCCCCGGCCGTCCGACTCCGCGACGCGGGCGAGGAGTTCGTCACGGCCGATCGGGTCGGTTCGTGTCGACTCCACCGTGCAGGCGTGGGCTCCGGCCACCGCACCGTAGAGGCCGCACTGCTGCGCCGGTTCGTCGGCCAGCCAGCCGAAGAGGAAGCCGGACACGAAGGCGTCACCGGCGCCGTTGGAGTCCACCACCGGCCCCGGGGGCGTGACGGCCGGAATCCGGGTCACTTCGCCGTCGGCCAGCAGATAGGCGCCCTCGGCTCCGGCCGTGGCAACGACGACTTGGGCACGTCCCCGCTCGGCGACGCGTCGCATGGTCCGCTCCGGGTCGGGCAGGGCGACGGCGGAGACGAAGACGAGATCCGCCTCGTGGGCGAACGGCTCGTGGTAGGGGTTGACGCCGTCCCAATTATGCAGGTCGGTCGAGATCGTCACTCCGGCCTCCCGCAGCGCGGGAAGAGCGAAGGCGCACGGGTGGGTGATCGAGACGTGGGCATGGCGGCTCGCTGCGGCCAGGGACCGGACCGTTGCCTCGGGCAGCCGGTCCCCGTCCCGCGACCGGCTGTCGTCGTACAGGGACAGCCGCCGCCCGTCCGGACCGACGAGGTTGACGGCGCGTTTGGTGCCACCGGGCAGAGGGACCTCGGTCAGTGCGATGCCACGGTCGCGGTGCAGCGCCCGGATCAGGTCACCCGCGTGGTCGTCGCCGATCATGTCGAGGTGATGCGTGCGCAGGCCCAGGGCGCTCACCCCCAGCGCGACGAAGTCCCCGGTCTGCCCCGCCCGCGTCTCGATCCCGGGGCGGATCATGTAGCTGTCGGCGTACGGGAGGGGCAGCTCCGGGACGTACACGATCGTGTCGACTCCTGCACCTCCCAGGACGAGGACATCGGTCTCGGCGCTCATGGGTGTTCCTCTCCGGCCGACCGGCAACTGTGGCTGTCGGCAGGCGAGTCAAGCAGGGCAGCCACCGCGATCGCAAGATGTTGCAGAATCCTCCCGCAAGTTTTTGCTTCGCATCTGCGGACCCGGCCGTCTGCGACCCATCGCCTTGACCCCGCAGCGGCCGGGTCACCAGACCGTGCCGGGCCCGGTGCAGGGGGCCGCGTGCAGCCGCCTCGTGGTCGCCTCCGTTCCTCAGGGGCGGACCAGTGGCGTGTCGACCAGGTGCTCGGCCAGGAACCATGCCTGGAGCTCGCCGGTGCGGATCACCTGGGAGACAAGCAGGTCGTTGGTGCCGTCGTCCCCCAGCTCGGCCGTCCGAGCGGCGGCGTCGTGGGCGTCGACAACAATGGCCTCATGAGCCTCAAGGAGCCGTGACAGCATGGTTCGCCTCCTGCGATGCCGTGCTGTGCGTACCCGAGTGACGCTAGGTGCCCCGAAGCAGGGCGCGTTGATCCGTAGCGCATGCGGTGATATCCGCCAGCGCACTGCGCCCGTCGCAGATGGGAGGCGTTCGCTCCCGGGCAAGCCCCCGTGCGCTGGCAGGCATGGGGCGGTTGCCCTGCTGCTCTAGCCTCGGCGGGGCAACCCACGACCGGTGAGCCGGGGAGCGAGGAGAAACATGAGTACGAACGAGCAGGCGGATGCGGTGGTCGTCGGGCTGGGTCCGGGCGACGAGCTGAACCGCCCACCGATCGCTCGCACGGCCCCGGAACCCAGGCGATGGCGCACCATGTCGGGCCGCGACCCCGGCGAGCCGCACAGGTCCGCCACTCCGCTGGAACTCCTCTTCGACCTGTGCTTCGTCATCGCGGTGGCACAGGCCTCCAGGAGTCTGCACGAGGCGCTGACCGCCGGGGAGTACGCCACCGGTGTCCTGCGCTTCGCGCTGGTCTTCTTCACCATCTGGTGGGCGTGGATGAACTTCACCTGGTTCGCATCCGCCTACGACCCGGACGACCTCCTGTACCGGCTGACGGTGTTGGTCCAGATCACCGGGTCGCTCGTGCTCGCCGCCGGCGTTCCCAGCGCGTTCGAGGACGGCGATCTGCGGGTCATCACGGCCGGATACGTGGTGCTGCGCACGGCGCTGGCCGCCCTGTGGCTGCGTGCCGCGTGGTCCGACCCCGCTCGGCGGTCGACCACCTTGCGCTTCGCCATCGGAGTGACGATGTGTCAGATCGGATGGGTCGGGCTGCTCGGTCTCCCGGCCTCGGCACGGCTGCCGGTCATGGTCGTAATGATCGTCGCCGAGGTCTCCGTCCCGGTGTGGGCGCAGTCCGCCGGGATGACCCCATGGCACCCGCGCCACATTGCCGAGCGCTACGAACTCTTCACCCTGATCGTACTCGGGGAGTCCATCGCGGCGGCCACCGTCGCCGTCCGAGGCGCATTCGACCGGCACCAAGGCACCGGTTCGCTGTACGCGGTGGCGGCCGGTGGCCTGCTCATGGCCTACGCCATGTGGTGGCTGTACTTCGCCAGACCCGCGCACACCCTGCTCGCCACGACGCACCAGGCCCACCGCAGGAGATTCTTCTGGGCCTACGGCCACTACCTGATCTTCGCTTCGGCGACCGCCGAGGGAGCCGGCCTGGCCACGTACGCCGATCACGTCACGCGTCGCACGGACGCCTCGCCGTTGGCCGCCGGCGCGGCGGTCACCGTCCCCGCGGCCGTCTTCCTGATCACCGTCTGGGCCGTGCACCTGCGGCCCCACCAAAGAACCGCGGCCGAGTGGATTCCGTATCCCGTTGCCGCGGTCGGCGTCCTGCTGGCCGCTTGTTCCCCGGCCCCTGCCCTCGTCGCCGGCGCGCTGCTGGCGGTCCTGGTCGTGGTGGTCACGGTGCGGCGCCGGTGAAGATGCCCGCAGCGGGATCTCACCCTGCGCCAAGGCCGAAGGGCCGCGCGGCCGAACTCCCGGTACGGGGAGTTCGGCCGCGCGACCGCCTGCGCCGCCTGTCGCCTCGTCAGCTCGTCGCGCGTACCGCATCGCGGATCAGTTCGGCGACCTCCTCGGGCCGGGAGACGGCCACGGCGTGCGAGGCGCCCTCGATCTCGACGATCGTCGCCCCGATATCGAGAGCACAACGGGCTGTAGGTCCAGAACGACGGCTACGAATACCCGATGGTCCTCGTCGTCGCCTCCGCGGTCCTGGCGCTCACCGGCCCCGGCCGCTGGTCGGCCGACCATGCCTTCGGGCTGGCCCCCTGGCCCCTGTGGGTCCCGGTCGTGGCCATCGTGGCCGGTCCGGTGAGCGGACTGCTCACCCGTGCGGTGCTGCATCGTCCCTCTGTCAAGGAAGGAACGGCTCAATATGCGCACACTACTGACTGACGCGGCCCGCACGCTGGCTCCGCCCAAGGGGGACAGGCACGGCCCGTTGCCGCCGCTCATGTTGACGCTGACGGTGGTGACCGGCCTGGTCGACGCCGTCAGCTATCTGGCGCTCGGACACGTCTTCGTCGCCAACATGACCGGCAACGTGGTGTTCCTGGGGTTCGCCCTGGCGGGTGCCGAGGGCCTGTCCGTGCTCGCCTCCGTGGTCTCGATGGCCTCGTTCCTCGTCGGCGCGCTGGCAGGAGGCCGGTTCGGCACCCGGTTCGCGGCGCACCGTGGGCGGCTGCTGACCTGCACCACGGCGCTTCAAGCGGTGCTCGTCGCCGTGGCGGCCGCCACGGTCGCGGTCGCGCACGGCAGCGTGACCACCGAGGTCCGGTACGCCCTGATCGTGCTCCTCGGCCTCGCCATGGGGCTGCAGAACGCGGTCGCCAGGCGCCTCGCCGTCCCTGATCTGACCACGACCGTGCTGACCCTGACCCTGACCGGACCGGCCGCGGACTCCGCCTCGGCCGGGCCGGTGCCCCGGCCCGGCCGGTGGATCGTGTCCGTCCTCGCCATGTTCCTCGGCGCCCTCGCCGGTGCCATGCTCCTGCGGCACGCCGGACTCGCCCCCATTCTGGGCCTGGCGCTGGTGCTGCTCACGGCGACTTCCGTGGCCGGGCATCGCCTCTCGGCCTCGAACGCCGCCTGGACCAGGCCACAGTCGTGAACGGGCGGGCCCCGCGCCCGGATCGTGGTGCGGGGCCCGCCTCTTTTCCGGTCGTACGCCTGAGAGCCTGTCGGGTGACCTCCGCCCGATCAGAGGTCGCCCGACAGGCTCTCCCTCGCGTTCGTCGCCCGGCGCCTCGAAGGCGAACGCGTCGGCCTGCTGCTCGCCGCACGGGATGAAGCGGTGCCTGCGCGCTTCGACCGCGACTTCCCGCATCTGGCCGCGGGCCCCCTGGACCGGGCCTCGGCGGGGCTCCTGCTGGACGCGCAGCCGCATCCACCACGGGATCGCGTCCGGTCCCGGATTCTCCAGCAGGCGGCCGGGAACCCGCTGGCCCTCATCGAGCTCACACGAGCCTTCGCCAGGGATCGGGGCAGCCGCGGATTCGACTCGATCGACTCGTTCCCCCCTCACGGCGCGACTGGAGCACCTGTTCGCCGCCGACCTGCCCACCCTGCCGCACGACACACGCTGGGTCCTGCTCCTGGCGGCGGCAGCCGGCAGCGCCCAGCTCTCGGACGTTCTCCACGCCGTGCCCGGCCTGGACGGGCCTGAGGTGTGGGGGCCCGCCGAACAGGCGGGGCTGGTGCGCATCGAGGGCGGTCACGTGCGTCTGCGTCATCCGCTGGTCCGCTCCGCGATCTACCAGGCCGCTTCTTTCACCGAGCGCCGCGAGGCCCACCTGGCGCTCGCCGCCGCGCTCGCGCACGAACCCGATCGCCGTGCCTGGCATCTCGCCGCAGCCGCACTCGGCCCGGACGATCAGGTCGCCGGCGCTCTCGCGGAGAGCGCGGAACGCTCGCGGCGTCGCGGCGGATACGCGGCCGCGGCCACGGCGCTGGAACGCGCCGCGGAACTCACGTCGGAGTCGGATCAGCGTGCCAGGCGCCTGCTCGCCGCTGCCGAATCGGCCATGTACGCCGGGTATCCGCAGTGGGTCGGTGAGATCGCGGCCCGAGTCGGCACCCTGACGGACGACGCGCAGCTCCTCGCCGAGGCGTCCCTGCGTGGCGGGTGGTCCCTGGCCGTGACGCTCCGGCACGACGACTCCCTGGCCTTCCTGCTGCCCGTGGCCGAGTCCATGGCCACACAAGCACCTGCCCTGGCTCTGGACGCGCTGGGAACGGCATCGACCCCCACGTACAACTCCGGCGCCCCGTTCTACCTGACCGAACTCCAGCGGATCGGCGGCCTCATCACGCCGCCGTCGAACAGGATCGACTGCCTCTGGTCACAGGTGGTCAGCCACCCGTTCACGGACCGGGAGGAAACTCTGAAAGGCCTGGCCCACGCAGCGGACACACTGCAGGACGGTTCCCTGTCGGACTTCGTCACGCTCGGCGCCACAGCCTGGATCCTGGACGAGACCGACCAGGCCGTACGCCTGCTCGGCCAGGCCTGGACCATCTGCGACGCGCTGCGACGGCCGGCGCCAACTGCACCGTCGCGCAGGCCCTCGCCCTCGCACTGTTCGAGAGCGGATCGTGGACCGCGGCCCGATCCGCCGCCGAGGACGCCTTCTGGATGGCGACAGAGTCAGGCGCGGACAACGTCACCGTGGGATCATCGATCCTGCGGGCCACGCTGCGCGCCGCCCGCGGGGACCAGGAGGCCGCGCGTGCGCAGGCCGGCGATGCCGTCCGCGGCATCGACCTGCTCGATTCGCGCAGCCTGTATGTGCGTTACTGCCAGGCGCTCGGCACGGCAGCCCTGGCGGAAGGCGACCACAAGGCGGCGTACGAGCATTTCCGGCGCATGTTCACCGAGGACTTCCACCCCGCACCCGTGCACTACCACGCTTCTCTGTACCACCTCGCCGATCTTGCCGCCGCAGCCGTCCGCGCCGGCCGGGCGGATGACGCCCGCTCCGTGCTCAGGGCCGCAGAGACGACCCTGGGCGAGTCCCGCTCCGCCCGCCTGGACACGATCGTGCATCGCACCTCGGCCCTGCTGAGCGATCCCGAGGACGCGGAGCCCCATTTCCGCGCGGCGCTCGCCGACCCGGACTGCCTCCGATTGGCGTTCGAGCACGCCCTCGCGCAGCTGGACTTCGGCGAGTGGCTGCGGCGGCGCCGACGGGCCGCGGAGGCGCGCACCGTTCTCGGCACCGCCCTCGAGATCTTCGAGCGGCTCGACGCACGCCCCTGGATCGAGCGTGCCACGGCCGAACTCCGCGCGGCGGGCGTGGCCGTGGCGGATTCCGCGGCGCCCGAAGCGGTGGCCGACCTGACCCCGCAGGAGCTGCAGATCGCCCAACTGGCCGCGGAGGGCCTGACCAACCGGGACATCGGCGCCCGGCTCTATCTGTCTCCCCGTACCATCGGCTTTCATCTGCACAAGATCTTCCCCAAGCTCGGCATCACGGGCCGCACCCAACTGCGCGATGTCCTCGGCCCGGCGCGCCTGCCGGATCACTGAGGGGGGATTCCCCGCACGGGATGCTTGCTCAGGATGGAGACCCGGTTGAAGGCGTTGATGGTGATCGCCACCCAGATCACCGCGGAGATCTCGTCCTCGGTGAGGACCTGGCGGGCCGCGGCATAGGCTGTCTCCTGGTCGACGGCGTTCGCGGGTTCGGTGGTCGCCTCCGCAAGGGCGAGTGCCGCGCGTTCCCGGGCCGTGAACAGTTCGGTGTCGCGCCAGGCGGCCAGCACGCCCAGGCGCTGCGTCGTCTCGCCGACGCGCAGCGCGGCCGGCGTGTGCACGCTGAGGCAGTACGCGCAGCCGTTGATCTGCGACACGCGGAGGTTGATCAGCTCCACCAGACCGCGGTCGATCCCTGCCTCGGCGGCGGCCACACGGACGGCGTCGGCCGTCCCGACGAGTGCGCGGTAGGCCTTGGGGCTCTGCTTGTCGATGTAGACCCGTCGGCTTGCCAGGTCTGCTGTCGTGTCACTCAACGTGGACTCCTCCGGGGCCGCTTCCGGCCCTCGTTCCTCTGCCGTGCGCATGCGGGGACATGGATTTACTATCAGGCATTATTGTTGAATGTGAAATCATCCTTGGGTGAGAGGGGCGTGCGGTGAGCGATGTCGAAGTGAGTCCGCCCGGACGGCGGCGGGATGCGGAAGGCGACGGTGAGTCTGCCGTACAGCGTGTCGATGTGCTGTCCGCGCGGGACGTCCCGTTGGGCGGGCCGCGCGCGATGACGGTACGGCGCACGCTGCCGCAGCGGGCGCGGACGCTGATCGGGGCCTGGTGCTTCATCGACCACTACGGCCCCGACGACGTCGCCGACACAGGTGGCATGGACGTGGCTCCCCATCCGCACACCGGTCTGCAGACCGTGAGCTGGCTGTTCAGCGGAGAGATCGAGCACCGCGACAGCCTCGGCAGCCACGCGCTCGTCCGGCCCGGCGAGCTCAACCTCATGACCAGCGGGTACGGCATCAGCCACTCGGAGGTCTCCACCGCCCGCACCACCGCGCTGCACGGCGTCCAGTTGTGGGTGGCTCTGCCGGAAGAACACCGGCACACCGGACGTGACTTCCAGCACTACGTCCCGCGACGGGTCCGGGTGGACGGAGCCGACATCAGGGTGTTCCTGGGCTCGCTGGCGGGTGATGCCTCTCCGGTACGGACCTTCACGCCCTTGCTCGGCGCCGAACTCGTTCTCGACCCGCGCTCGACGACCAGCTTCCGCGTGGATCCCGGCTTCGAGCACGGCCTGCTCGTCGACGAAGGGAACGTACGCGTCGACGGAACACTTCTGCACCCGGCCGAGTTGGGATACATCGGCACCGGAGGCGACGCTCTGACCCTGACGAACGAGACGGAAAGCCCGGCCCGCGTGGTGCTGCTGGGCGGCACACCGTTCCAGGAATCGATCGTCATGTGGTGGAACTTCATCGGTCGCAGCCACGAGGACATCGTCGAAGCCCGGACGGCGTGGGAGAACGCCTCCGATCGCTTCGGAAGCGTCGACGGTTACGAAGGCGGCCGCATTCCCGCGCCGGTCCTTCCGAACGCCCGCATCGCACCACGCAAGAATCCCGCACACCACTGATGACGCACGACACCGAAAGGCCCGTCATGACCCAGCACGCATCCGAGCCGACCGTTCAGAGAGTCGACTCCAGGCACCGTTACGAGGTTCTGGTCGACGGCGAACGCGCGGGCCTCACCGCCTACCGCGACCGCGACGGACAACGCGTCTTCTTTCACACCGAGATCGACGACGCCTTCGCAGGCCAGGGCCTGGCCTCGCTCCTCGTGGAGCAGGCCCTGACCGACGTACGCGCCTCCGGAAAGCGCATCGTGCCGGTCTGCCCGTACGTGGCGAAGTTCCTCAAGAAGCACGACGAGTTCGCGGACATCACCGACCCGGTGACGCCCGAGGTCGTGCAGTGGCTGGAGACCGCCCTGAAGCGGTGACCGCCCCGCGGCTCGCGTCCCACGTCCCCTTGCGCGAATGCCGAACGCAGCAGCGGTTGCCTGGCCGCGACGGTGTGAACGGCCGCGGACAGCGCATCGGTGTCCAGTTGTCCGCGCAGCACGATGGTGGAGGCGGCGCTCTCGGGCGCCGGCCGGTGGGCCGGCCACAGCGCCTGCCGGCTCGCCGACAGGGACAGGGTCCGATCGGTCGGTGGCGTGCTGCGGCTCCCGGTGGGTAGGGCGGCCGCCGCGCCGGCCGGACGGAAGAGCGCGAAGGGCCGGAAGGCTGAGCGGAGCTGCCCGCCGGAGCTGTCCGGCTGAACAGGCCCCTGCCTTCCGGCCCTTGGCTGTATCCGGGCTATATGCCACCGCCTCGGCTGCCCGCCGGTACCGCGGCCGGCGTCGTCTGTTCGCCCGCCGCGGGCGGTGCGGTGCCCGCGCCGACGGGGCGGCCCGGCCACCAGAAGGTACGGCCGACGTCCAGGGCCAGGGCCGGGACGAGGACGGACCGCACGAGGAAGGTGTCGATCAGGACACCGACGGCCACCACGACTCCGATCTCGATGAACGCCACCTGCGGGGCCGTGGTGAGTGCGGCGAACGTCGCCGCCAGCACCGCGCCGGCGCTGGTGATGACGCCGCCGGTGGAGGTGAGTCCGCTCAGCACGCCGGCGCGGTGGCCGCGGAGACCGACCTCCTCGCGGATCCGGTGGATGAGGAAGATGTTGTAGTCGACGCCGAGTGCCACCAGGAACAGGAAGCCGATCAGCATGACCTGTATGTCCACCGCCGGGAATCCCAGGACGTGCTGGAAGAGCTGCCAGCTGATGCCGAGGGCGGCGAAGTAGGACAGCACCACGGTCGCCATCAGCAGCAGGGGCGCAACCAGGGCCCGGAGCAGGACGACCAGGATGAGGAAGACCACGGCCAGCACCAGCGGGATCACCACCTTGCGGTCGTGGGCCTGCGCCTCGGTCTTCTCCTGCGCCATCGCGGTGGGGCCGCCGACCTGGGCGTCGGCGCCGGGGACGGCGTGCACGGCGGCGCGGATCCGGTCAGCCGTACGGGCCGCTGCCGCGCTGTCCGGGCTGTCCTTCAGTACGGCCCGGGTGCTGGCAAGAGTGCCGTCCGTGGACTTCTCCGGCGCGGCGACCTCGGCAACCCCGTCGATGCCCTTCAGTGCGGCGGCGACCGCGGGTGCGGCCTCGGCCTTGCTGATCACCTCGGCGGGCCTGCTCTGACCGGCCGGGTAGTGGTCGGCGAGGAGTTCCTGGCCTGCGATCGAGCCGGGCTTGCCGACGATGAGGTGCTCGTCGTCGAGACCGGTCTTCAGGCCGAGCGAGCCGAGGGCCAGCACGGTGAGGACAAGGGCGGAGCCGATCCACACCAGGCGCGGACGGCGGGAGATCCTGCCGCCGACGCGGTCCCACAGGCGGTGGTTGGCGTTCCTCACGGCCACTCCGGCGCGCGGCACATTGGGCCAGAACACCCAACGTCCGAGGATCACCAGAACGGCCGGGAAGAGCGTGGTCATCGCGGCGAGACCACAGATGATGGCGATGCCCCCGGCAGGGCCGAGCGTGTAGTTGAAGCCGACGTCCGCCTGCGTCAGGCAGAGCAGCCCGATGCTGACGGTCGCCGCGGACGCGGCGATCGCGGGGACGGCCCTGCGGACCGCGGTCTGCATGGCCTCGTGCCGGTCCTCGTGGACCCGCAGTTCCTCGCGGTAGCGGGCCAGCAGCAGCATCGCGTAGTCGGTGCCGACACCGAACAGCAGTGCTGTCACGACGATCTCGTTGCCGCCGCCGACCGTGAGCCCGAAGCCCTTGGCGAGGAGGTACGAGACGGCCTGCGTGGTGAGGAACGCGACGCCGACGGTGAGCAGGGGCAGCAACCACAGGATGGCACTGCGGTACGTGATCAGGAGCAGGGCGGCGACGACGAGGACCGTGATGAGGGTCAGCGCGCGGCCGGTCGACTCCCGGGCGTCGGCCGCGTCCAGCGAGTTGCCCGCCGGGCCGGTGAGTCTGGCTTCGAGGCCGTCCGGCCGGCCGGAGGTGGCCCGGTTCCGTACCTTCTCCGCGTTGTCCGCGAGGGCGGTGCTGTCCTCCTTGTCGAGGGGCACGAACGCGGTCAGTGCCTTGCCGTCGCCGGACGGCCTGGCCGGCCCGACCTCACCGGCCGCGACAGTCGCGAACTCCTTGATGTCGGACGCGACCTTGGCCTTGTCCTCAGCGGTCAGCCCGCTCTCCCGTACGTAGACGACGATGCCGAGGGAGATCTTGCCGTCGGCGAACCGGTCGGCGAGTCCGGCGACATCGGTGGACTCGGCCCCTCGCGGCAGCTCGATGGTCAGCTCGTCCTTCGCGATCTCCGAGAGCTGTCCGGCGAGGGGCACGGACGCGACGACGATGATCAGCCAGGTGATCAGCGTCAGCCACTTGCCCTTCCTTCCTCCTGGCAATTTCAGCAGCCGGTCGGCCCAGCGGTGCGGTCGTGACATGGGGACTCCTCGTCCAGGGTGTGGGACGTGCGGGGCACAGGTGCGTGGTGCGTGGTGCGTGGGGGAACGGTTCAGGCGGCGGACTGTTCGGCGAGCGCCGCCTCCGCGTCAGGGCGCCGGATCCAGGAGACGCCGTCGGCGCCGATCACGAGATCGGCCCGTGCGGTGGATCCGTCGGCGAAGCGAAGTTCCACGCCGTCGAGGTCCTCGGCGTAGCCGGTGCACCGGCTGTCCAGGCGCAGGGAGTCCGCCGGGAGGCGGGCGGCGAGCAGGGCGTGCAGATCGGCGCGGTGCACGGTGTGGTACGGACCGCCGAACTCGGCCTCCCAGGCGTCGCCCATCGGGCGTGGGACAAGGACGTCTCTGATTTCCCCGATTTCCCAGAATGAGGTCATGACTCATCGGGCGCAGCACGCCCGCGGGGGCTATACGGCGCCTATACAGCGAGAGTTGTCAGGAATTCAGATAGGCGAGGACGGCGAGAACGCGGCGGTTGTCGTCGTCGGACGGTACGAGGTCGAGTTTCGTGAAGACATTGGATGTGTGCTTGGTGACGACCTTCTCGCTGACACCGAGCCGCCCGGCGATGGCGGCGTTGGAGCGGCCCTCCGCCACCAGTCCAAGCACGTCCCGTTCCCGTGCGGTGAGCCGGCCCAGGGGCGCGTCGGAGGCGTTGCCCGCCAGGAGCTTCGCCACCACATCGGGGTCCATCGCACTGCCGCCCGCGGCCACCCGGCGCACGCAGTCGATGAACTGGCGGCTGTCGAAGACGCGGTCCTTGAGCAGATAGCCGACCCCGCCCGAACCGTCCGCCAGCAGCTCACGGGCGTAGAGCTGTTCCACGTACTGCGAGAGCACGAGCACCGGGAGCCCTGGGATCCGGCTGCGTGCCTCGATGGCGGCGCGCAGGCCCTCGTCGGTGAAGGTGGGCGGGAGCCGTACGTCGACGAGCGCGATGTCCGGCCGGTGTTCGATCAGGGCGTCCAGGAGGGCGGGGCCGGTGTCCACGGCGGCGGCGATCTCGAATCCATGGGCGGTCAGGAGGCGCACGAGCCCTTCCCTCAGAAGGAAGAGGTCTTCGGCGAGAACAATGCGCACGGGATCTCCATCGTCGCCATCGTGGGTCCACCCTGAGGGCTGTTCACGGCAAGTATGCCGTCGAATGCGGCAATGCGGCTCTCAATTCCGCGCAGCCCCGTTCCCGCGGATGCCTCGGCGCCACCGACCCCGTCGTCGGTCATGCTGATGCTCAGGGCGTCCCGGTCGTGCCTGATGTCGATCCATACCCTCCCGGCCTTCGCGTGTTTCGCCACATTCGTCAGCAGTTCACTGACGGCGAAGTACGCGGCGGACTCGACGGGGGCGTCCAGCCGGCCGGGCAGGTCGACCACCACATCGACAGGGAGCGGACTGTCCAGCGCCAGGGCGCGCACGGCGTCTCCCAGCCCCCGGTCGGAGAGGACCGGCGGATGGATTCCCCGTACGAGGTCGCGGAGTTCGCTCAGCGCCTTGGAGGACGAGTCCCTGGTCTCCATCAACAGGGCACGCGCCGCCTCGGGGTTGGAGTCCAGGAGCTGTTCGACGGCATCCAGGTTCATGCCCATCGCGACGAGCCTGGCCTGCGCCCCGTCGTGGAGATCGCGCTCGATCCTGCGGAGCTCCGCCGCCTGGCTGTCGACGACCGCCCCGCGGGTGCGGGTCAAGTGACCGATCCGTGCGGCGAGTTCGGCGCTCGGTTGGGGGCCGAGAAGGGTGCGGGTGAAGCGGCCATGGGCCGTGATCAGCTTGGGTCCTGCCCACAGCCCCAGCCCGATGAACCCCATGCCGACGAAGGGCATCAGCCAGGTACGCAGACCGGTCTCGCCGTGTACGTGGATCAGTCCTGCGTAGTGGTCGTCGTATCCGGCGGACACGAGGTCGTCCCAGACGAACGGGAAGACCAGGCCCTCCAGTCCGTAGACGAGCAGTGCCGCCGGCATGAGGGCAAGGAAGGTGCCGACGACGGGGTCGACGATCGTCCACAGCATGTCCCGCCAGGTGGCGGGGTCGGACAGGAGCTGCCAGCAGCGTCGCCACCGGCCGAAGAAGCCGGGCTCCCGCGGCGGCAGTTCACGGTACGGCTGGGCGATCCGGACCCCCGACCAGACGTGGGCCAGCCTCCGCGACCGGTTCGCCAGCTTCCTGACGGCGGCCACGACCAGCGGCAGGAGCAGGACGCCCACGCCGAGGCCGAGATAGACCAGGGAGATCACCATCAGGACGAACAGGACGAACTCAGGTACCTTCTGCGCCGCCAGGGCCAGCCCCTGCAGTGGCGGGTGCCAGAGCTTGGGTGGTGCGGGTGTCGTCATCCGGGCCTCCTCGGTTCGGAACCTCCTGGTCCGTGCAGGCATCAGTCTGTCCTGCGACCGCTCCGGGAACATTGGGCTTGCCCCCCTTCTTCAGGGGGGACCTAGGTCTCCCCTGGGCGAATGCCTGGTCAAAGGCCCTGCGCGAGGAGCGGGCCGGGGTGAGCCAGGGGTCAGCGAGGGGCGGCTGCGCCACTCGGTCGCGGCGTCACCCGGTCACACCACGTCCGCCACCCGGTCCCAGAACCAGTACAGGCTGACCATCACGATGGGCGCGGTCATCGCGGGCAGGGCCCAGCGGTGTGCGGGAGTCCGGCGAAGGAGGACCAGCAGCGGGAACACCACGGCGATGATGCCCAATTGCACCGCCTCGATGCCGACGTTGAAGCTCAGCAGCGACAGCAGCAGTTCCCAGGACCGGTTCTCATCGATGCCGAGCGCACCGGCGAAGCCCAGGCCGTGGACGAGGCCGAACAGGAAGACGACCGGCAGCCGCCAGCGTCCGGTCCCCTCGCGGTCGCGCAGGGCGACGTTGGCCAGCGCCACGACAGCGATCGAGACGGCGATGACGGGCTCCACCAAGGATCCCGGCACGTTCACGACGCCCGTGGCAGCCAGGAGGAACGTAACGCTGTGCGCGGCCGTGAAGGTGGTCGCCGCGAGAACGATGTCGCGCAGGCCACGGGCGCCGATGAGCAGCGACAGCAGGAAGAGGATGTGGTCCAGGCCGAACAGCAGGTGCTCGGTGCCGAGCAGGAAGAACTCCACGATCTGGTGCGACTCGTGGTGTCCGCCGGTCTCCAGGGTCGGTTCGGCGGCGGACAGGACCTGGGAGCCCCTCTGCCCATCGATGTCGTAATGAACGATCGTCTCCGCGCTGTGCACGAAGCTCTCGGTGTCGGGGAACAGGGCACTGGAGATCGTGTACGTGCCGTCGGCGCCGCCCGCGCAGTCGTAGGCCAGGGTGAGGACGGCGAACGGCCGGGTGCCGCGGGTGCGGATGTCCGCGTCGCCGGCGCGGCGGGGTGTGCAGGCCTTGCCGTCGTGGGTGACGGCGAAGCGTCCGGTGACGTACTCCGTCACCGCGTCGGCGTTGGTCTTCAGCTGGTGCAGCTGCTCTGCGCGGCCCTTCGCCTCGTACGCCTCGGCGTAGAGCCAGGCCGACTTCATGAGCAGGTCGTATTCGAGGTCGAGGGTCGCCTCGACACGGGCTCCGGTGCCCTTCACCCCGACGTACGCGGTTGAGGTCACGTCGTGCGCGGCGGCGGGGGACGGATGGGCGAGGCCGGCGGCGAGCACGGCCACCAGGGCCGCGACGGTGGTGAGGAGCGCGGCGGACAGCCGGCGCGGCAGGAGCCGGGTCGCCAAGGAAGAGGGCAGGAGCGTTGGCGTGGGCAGGGGGGCGGGAGGCATGGAGATCTCGGTTCTCGTTGTCAACGGGCCAACGACGGCGAGCCCGTCGTCCCGGACCGGTCGGGTCCGGGACAACGGGCGTGGACGCCGGACAGGTGCTACCGGCGGGTCAACCGGTCAGCGCCGGTCGGTGGACGACGTGAACCAGGGGTACGCGGGCACGTCCGCTCCCCAGACGCCGGGCCGGCCGTGGGCGTCCTTGGTCACGAAGGCACTCGGCTCGGAGGCGGTCACACCGCCGCCGGTGGAGCGCGCCGTGACGAACCACGCGTGGGTCGTGCCGGACCCCAGTCCCTTCCAGGTCACCGAGGCGATCCCACCGGAGTCGACCTCGGTCTTCCCGATGACGCTCACGGGGTCGTAGAGCGCCAGCGAGTCGGTCTTGAAGGTCGTCTTGCGGCTGCTGAGGTCGATCGGCAGCACCATGTTGTCCTCGGTGCCGTTGTAGCGGTGGTTCGTGTCGTACTCGGTGGCTCCGAACTCGTCGAGCAGCGGCGAGTAGGTGTCCACGGTCAGCTCGGAGCGGCCGACGTCGAACTGGAGCATCCGGAAGAAGCTCGCACCGAACTGCAGCCGGTCGTCGGGCTTGTAGCCGCCGATCTTGGTGAGCCCGAGCCGGTCCGCGGACACCGTGTAGAACTGGTAGTCCGCGAGCAGCTCGACGACGCCGTGTGCGACCTTGCCCACCTTGGGCTTCACGTTGGTGCCGACGCCGTGCTCGTGACCGGCGAGGATCAGGAACACGTTCGGGTTGTCCTGGACCACCTTCTTGTACAGCATCGAGCCATCCGGCGCGGAGAACGGGGCGCCGCGCCCGTCGGAGTTGCTGCTCGGGGCGAGGTAGTCGTGCGAGAGCAGAATGCCGTTGCGGTCGGGGTAGCGCTTGAAGACCGAGTCGGCCCATTCGGCCTCCTCGCGCGTCACGCCGTAGGAGAGGCCGACCACGACGAAGTCGAGGCCGCCGGCGGAGAACAGGTCGTAGTGGTTCTGGTTGTCGCCCTCGCGCCACGGGCCGCCGTACTCGGCGTGCTTCCAGCCCTTGGAGAGAGCCTGGTAACGCTCGGGCCCGTAGTACTGGTTGTAGATCGCGTCCGGACCGTTCTCGGTGCCCGACTGGTTGTCGTGGTTGCCCGCGATCACACCGTTCGGCACACCCGCGTCATCCAGGATCTTCTGCTGCTTCGAGGACAGCTCCAGCTCGCCGGTGACCTGACGCTGCATGGCCTCGTCGGCGGGCTTGCGGATGTTGTTCTCGATGATGTCGCCGGTGTGGGCGACGTACGCGATCTTGCGCTTGTCCTTGTTGTCGGCGATCCAGCGCGACACGTCGCCGTACGCCTTCTCCCAGACCGCGCGCTCCTCGGGCGTCTCCTGCTCCACCGCGCCCTCGGAGAGGTACTGGGTGTCGGTGTAGTGGACGATCGAGAAGTCGTACGAGCCGGGGTCGGCGAACCGGTTCGGGTCACCGGCGTCGATGTCGTCGGCGAACGGATCCTCGCCCGTCACCATGGCGTGGACCTGCTGCCGGTCGACGTACTTCCGGTCGACGACGGCGGTCAGGACGGTGTCGCCCTCGGCGGCGCCGCGGGCGCTCGTCAGGACGTCCCACTTCTTCGTCGCGGTGTTCCACACGCGCAGCGCGGCGAGCCGTTCGGGGTCGATGGCCCCCTCCCAGCGCAGCACCGGCGCGGCGACGTGGCCCTTCACCTGAACGTCGAACCGCTGGAACGTGACGTCCTCGGCGGCCGGCGCGTCGAGCGTCCTGCCGTCGGCGGGGGCGAGGCCTGCCGCCGTCACCTTCTTCTCCCCCTTGACCTGGAGCGTGGTGGGAACGGAACCGGCCGTCCCCTGGTACACCTGGTTCGGGGTGAGGATCTCGGCCTCGGAGAAGGTGGTGCTCACCTTGCCGCCGTCGGGCTCGGCCACCTTCGCCGACAGCTTGACGCTGCTGCCCGCGTCGGTCGTGCCGGACTTCGGGGTGAGGTCGGCGGGGACGTCCGGGATGCCGGCGGAGGTGAACTTCACCTCGCGGGCGCCGCTGTTGCCGATGCCGTCGGTGCCGGACACCGTCAGGGTGTGCTCGCCGGCGGACAGGCCGGGCCCCACCGGAGCGCCGAGCTGGACCGGCTTGCCGTCGAGCTTGACGTCGGGGCCGTTCACCACGCCGGAGAGGTCCTCGAGCCGGACGTCCAGGACGACCGAGGCGGTGATCTTCTGCCCGGCGGCGGGGACGCTGGCAGCCACCCGCGGCGCGGAGTTGTCGGTGACCAGGACCCGGGTCGCGGTCTTGCCGGCCTTCGACGTGGCGGCCAGGGTGTGCCTGCCGTCGTCGATCTTCGTGGTGTCGAGGTCTGCGCGGAGGCCCTGGGCCGGGCCCTCGACGAAGAACTCCAGGTCGATCTCGGTCAGCGGGTTGACGTTGTCGCCGCAGTTGCCGTCGCCGAGGCTGTACGAGCCCTTGAGCATCCGGCCGGCGGCAGTGCCGTTCGCCGGGGTGAGGGTGATGTCGGAGAGGGCGAAGTCGTCGCGGTTGTCGCCGCACGACGTCGGATAGGTGCCCGTGACGAAGTCGACCGTGTTCCAGCCGGGGACGAGCCACTCGTTCGGGAAGGCCAGGTCGACGTGCCGGCTGACCAGATCGCTGTCCAGCAGGTGCTTCTGACCGTTCACCAGGATGTAGTTCTGGTAGCGGGCCTCGATCGAGTTGCTGCCGACGGTGAAGCCGAGGGTCGCGTTGCCGGAGCCGAGGGTGTCGGAGACGTGCACGGCCGGGGCGTCGATCGTGTAGTGCAGTTCCACCTCGCGCAGGCGGGTGTCGCTGCTGCCGCAGGTGCCGTCACCCATGGCGTAGGAGTCCGCGATGTCGCGGCCGGTGACGGTGCCGCCCTCGAGGGCGAGCGCGAGATGCGAGATGTCGAAGTCGTCGCGATTGTTGCCGCAGCTCTCCTTGTACGGGCCGGTGACGACCTCGACGGTGTTGTCACCGGGCACCAGGAAACGCGCCGGGATCGCGATGTCGACCCGCTGGCTCACCCAGGTGCCGCCCAGGTCGATGCGCTTGCCGTTGACCAGCAGATAGTTGTCGTTCCGGTCGTCGATCGAGTTCGACCCGACGTCGAAGGAGAAGGTCGCCGCACCATTGCCGAGGTGCGGATCGGTGACGGGGGCGTCACCGTCCACGGTCAGCGACCGGGCGCCGCCCTCGGCGCCCGCCGGAAAGTTCGCGAACACGGACTGCCGGCCGCCCACCAGCGTGCCGTCCTTGGGCAGCAGCCGGGGAGCGCCCACCGGGGCGTTGTTCACCGTCACGGTGTTCTTGACGGTCTTGCCCGAGGTGGTCGTCGCGGTGAGGGCGTGCTCGCCGTTGGCGAGTTTCGTGGTGTCCAGGTCGGCCTGCAGGCCGGTGGTGCCCTGCGGTTCGCCCAGGACGAAGAAGCTGAGTGCGGCCTTCGTCAGCAGCGAGGTGTTCGAACCGCAACTGCCGTCGCCGAAGGAGTACGTGTACTCGTTCTCCTCGCCGTCCGCGACCTCGCCGAGCAGGTCCAGGCTGATGTCGGACAGCACGAAGTCGTCGTGGTTGACGCCGCACGAGCTGTCGACCGTGCCGGCGAAGAACTCGATCTTGTTCTCGCCCTTGACGAGGTGCTGGTTCGGGATCTCGATCGTGCCCCGCTCGTTGACGAGGTCGCCGATGTCGGCCCGGTACTCGCCGTTGACCAGCACGTAGTTGTGGTATCGGGCCTCCGTCGAGTTCGACCCGACGTCGAAGCTGAGCCGGGACACCCCGACCGTCCGCTCGCCGTCGATCGCCTTCCCGTCGACCGCGAGCCCCGTCACGGAGTCACCGGCCAGCGTCGGCGTGGCCGCAATCTTCTGCGCACCCTCCAGATACGCCCCGTCGCCGGGACTGAGGGTCGGCAGACTCGTGGCGTCCGCCGTCCCGCTCTGCACTGGTGTGCGCCGCTCCGCACCTGTTTCGGCGTACGCCGCCGTCAGATTGCCGCTCACGAGGAGCAACGCCGCAAGCGCTGCCCCCGCGAGCCGTTGTCCACCTGATCCGCCAACCGGCCGTACGCGCCGCTCTGTGGGCCGCATCAGCAGCCGTCCTTCCTGCTCGCCACAAGGTGAAGGGCACGCCGCGACGATGTACGACATGCCCGTGGCGAATCCTGGGCGGTGCAGATGAATGGAGTGACATCCCCCGTAAACAACCAGTGAAAGGATTGCCGGTGGGCTAGGTTCTGGATCACTTTCAGTGTCGGCGCCAGAGCCACGGAGGGTCACCGCAACCGAGATCATGAAAAGCGGCCGCGACGGACGCGAACGACTCCGCCCGTTCCATGAGGGTCCGTCAAGCGGGCTCTGTCGCACTGCCCCCGTCACGGACCTGGCCGTGGACAACAGGCCGACATCCTGAGTTCGCCGTCAATTTCACGAGCGCTGGTTGGGCGATCCGGGGAAGGATCTACGTTGGGCCGAATGAGGGCGATGGGGAGCGCGGTCCGGGTATGGACGCGACGGGGCATGTGGGGTTCCGTGCTGCTCTCAGCGGGTGCGTGGGGCGCTGGTGCGTTGCCGCAAGGCGTGCGGGACGGGATGTGGGGAGCACCGGGCCCGCTCCTCACGGCGGTGGGTGCGACGGCGGCGTATGCCGGACTCGGGCTGCTGGTGTGGGCCTGGTGGCAGTTGGGCACGCTGTTGCGGGCCGGTGCGGTGATGAGCCGGAGGCAGCAGTGGAACACGCTGGGATGCTGGGCGTTGCCCCTGCTGCCCGCGCCACTGCTGTTCAGCGCTGACGTCTACAGCTACATGGCCCAGGGTGCGCTGGCCCAGCACGGCTGGAATGTCTACGAGGTCGGCCCGACGGCACTGGGCGGCTCGCTCGCCGCCAATGTCCCGGAGATGTGGCGGAACGCACCGGCCCCGTACGGGCCGGTGTCCGTGCTGGTGAGCCAAGCCGTGGTGTCGGTGACCGGGGAGCATCATGTGGCCGCCGCGGTCGTGGGGCTGCGGCTGGTGGCGCTCGCCGGGCTGGCCCTACTGGCGTGGTCTGTGCAGCGGCTGGCGGTGCGGACGGGTGCCGGCGGTGGAGGGGCCTGGTGGGCGGCGCCGCTCAATCCGCTGGTGTTGGCGCATGTGGTGGGCGGGGCGCACAACGAGGCACTGATGGTCGGCCTGATGATGGCCGGTTTCGTGGCCTTCCGCTCCGGTCGATGGGGGCTGGGCGCCGCTGTGCTGATAGGGGCCGTGCTGGTGAAGGCCCCCGCTGCGGTGGCATTGGGGTGTGCCGCGATGGTGTCGGTGGCCGCGCAGTCGGGCTGGCGGCGGCGCTGCGGTCGTGCTCTCGGGATCTCCCTGGTGGCCGGCGGAACGCTGTGGCTGGGTGTGACCCTGTGCGGGCAGGGCTGGGGGTGGCTGCGGACCATGCATACGCCGTCCGAGGTGTACACGCTGCTGTCGGTGAGCACGGACGTGGGCCGAGTGCTGGAGTGGATCGCGGCCGCGGCGGGATCGAACGCGGCGCCGGGGGCGGTGAGCGCGGCACGTACGGTCGGGACCTTGGCGGGGCTGGGCGCGGCGGTGTTCTTCATATGGCGTGCTCCCCGCAAGGGGGCGGAACACGCTGCGGCAATGGGGCTGCTGGCCTTGGTGATCTGCGCTCCCGCGGTGCAGGTGTGGTACCTGCTGTGGGGCGGGGTGCCGCTGGCTGTGGTGGCGTGGCGCACTCTGGCGGATGCCCGGGCGAAGGGGGCGGTGGTCGCTCTGCTCCTGCTGGTGCTGCCCGCGGGCCGGGGGCCGACCTGGACCTATGTGGTCGCCGGCGTCATCGGAGGGTCGGTGACCGTGGTGTTGCTGGCATGGGCGGCTCAGCGGGGTCGGGAACAGACGGCCCTCGCCATGACCGGAGCCGCCGACACAGGCCGGTTCCCGGCGCCTTCACCCTGATGGTGGTGAAGGCGGTACCCCGGTCGGCAGAGGTCCTCCGACCGGGGCTTCCCGGGCATTCGCCCGCGATCGAGCGAAGTTGTTGGAGGGCACAATCATGACAACCACCGTGGACGACACGGTCGTTCCGCCAAGTGGCCAAGAACCGCAGGACCCACAGCTTCGGTGGCCATCACTGCCGGCGGTGCGGTCCGCGCTGGCCCGCCGAGCGCCATGGGTGCTGGCCGTGAGTTCCCTGGTGATGCTGCTGCTGGTATGGATCCCCGCCTGCACCCGTTCCGGCATGGTGGATCTACGGGTCTACCGCACCGGTTCCACCCATCTGCTCTCCGGCGACCTGTACGCCTTCCGGCTCAACCTGCCCGGCCCCGACATCTTCCGTCTGCCCTTCACCTACCCCCCGTTCGCCGCTGCCCTCTTCCTTCCCCTCTCCACGCTCCCGTTCCCGCTGGCAGCCGCCGCCTGGACCACGGCCTCACTCCTGGCTCTGGTCGCCTTCGTCCACGGCAGCCTGCGCCTGGCCGCCCCGGACACACCACACGAGCAGCACCGGCAGCGGGTGCTGCTGTGGAGTGCCGCCCTGATGTGGACCGAACCGGTCACCACCACACTCGCCTTCGGGCAGATCAACCTGCTGCTCGCGGCCTTGGTCGTCCTCGCTGTCCAACAGCGTCCGGCAGCCGCGGCGGGATTCGGTGTCGGTATCGCCGCCGCGATCAAACTGACCCCGGCGGTCACCGGTCTCTACTTCCTCATTCGCAGACGCTGGGCAGCTGCCGCGTGGTCGGCCGTGGTGTTCGTCGTCGCGGCTGCGATCGGATGGTGGCTGGCGCCAGGGCCCTCCCGCGACTTCTGGCTCCACGCGGTGGGCGATGCCGCACGGGTCGGTCCCGTCGGGTCCGGGCTCAACCAGTCGTTGCGCGGAGCGCTTTCACGCTCCCTCGGCCACGACGTGGACACGTCCGCCCCATGGTGGACGGCAACCGCCCTGGTGGGCGTGCTGGCACTCTTCGCCGCGGTGCGCAGCGCACAGCGGTCCGACCGGCTCGGCTGCCTCCTCGCGGTGCAGGTCTTCGGCCTCCTCGCCAGCCCCATCTCGTGGTCTCACCACTGGGTCTGGGCCCTTCCCGCCCTGTTCTGGCTCCTCCACACCCCGCATCGCACCCGTTGGCGCGCAGCCGCCCAGGCCGCCTGGGCGACGACGCTGCCCTGCCATCTCGCTTTCTGGCTGGTACAACTCCATCCCCAAATCACCTCGCTCGACTACTCATGGCCCCTCGTCGTGCTCGGCTGGGCCTACCCCGTGTGCGCACTGCTCACCCTCGTGGCTCTGATCTCTGCAGCCGCCCCTTCCCCGGCTTCCCTGCACGCCGGGAAAGACAGGCTCCTTTAGTACTGCAACCACATCCGGCGGTTCTGACCTCTGCGTTTGTAGTGGGCGTGTTTGAGATGTGGTCACAGTGCTTCAGGGCGAACTGACCAACGGATGCCCCGCTGGACCATCACGTCGGCTGACCTGTCGCGAACTCGCCAGGGCCCGGGCATCCTGTCCGCGCCCTCGGTTGGCTAGGCGACCGTCCCGCCCGCGTTGCGGATCGCCTGCACCCTCGGCTCTCGGCCGGCTGCGCGCGTCCGATGTCAGCGCAAGAGCGCGGCCCAGCGGGCCGCCTCTTCACACTGCTCCTGGCCTCGGCAGAGCCGCGCGCGGACGGCCAGGGACACCGTGGTGGTGGTACCCGCGACCGCCACCAGCGCGGCCGCGAACAGGGTGACCGGCATGAGCAGCACGAGCATCGTGAGGGCCGCCGATCCCCACCCGGCCAGTACGGCGGCCGCGACCAGCCGGCGGGAGCGCGGCCGGTCCTGGCCCGCACGCAGATCGATGCAGGCGGGCAGGTACCAGACGTTGCCTGATACGCAGAGCACGGCGACGCCGAGCGCCAGAACACCATGAGACATCGGGCAGCACTCTCCTCGGAGCGGGGATTGCGGTGGTGGGCGGGTCAGGGGTCAGTGCGATGCGGCGGGGTCGAGTGCGGCGATCTCCGGATGGTGCAGATCGAAGGCCGGGGACTCGCTGCGGATACGGGGCAGGGCGGTGAAGTTGTGGCGGGGAGGAGGACAGGAGGTGGCCCATTCCAGGGAGCGGCCATAACCCCAGGGGTCGTCGACGGCGATCTTCTTGCCGTACTGGGCGGTCTTCCAGATGTTGTAGAAGAAGGGGAGGAACGACAGCCCGAGCAGGAATGAGCCGATGGTGGACAGGGTGTTGAGGGCGGTGAAACCGTCGGCGGCGAGATAGTCCGCGTACCGGCGGGGCATTCCCTCCACGCCGAGCCAGTGCTGCACGAGGAACGTCAGATGGAATCCGGCCGTCAGCACCCAGAAGGTGATCTTCCCCAGGCGCTCGTCGAGCATCTTTCCGGTGAACTTCGGCCACCAGAAATGAAATCCGGCAAACATCGCGTAGACGACCGTGCCGAAGAGTGTGTAGTGGAAGTGGGCGACCACGAAGTACGAGTCGGAGACGTGGAAGTCAAGTGGCGGTGCGGCCAGGATGACACCGGTCAGTCCGCCGAAGACGAAGGTGACCAGAAATCCGGTGGCCCACAGCATCGGTGTCTCGAAGGACAGCGATCCGTTCCACATCGTGCCGATCCAGTTGAAGAACTTCACTCCGGTCGGTACGGCGATCAGGAAGGTCATGAAGGCGAAGAAGGGCAGCAGCACACCACCGGTGACATACATGTGATGGGCCCAGACGGTGACGGACAGACCGGCAATGGCTATCGTCGCGGAAACGAGACCGATATAACCGAACATCGGCTTCCGGGAGAAGACCGGAATGACCTCGGAGACGATGCCGAAGAACGGCAGAGCCAGCACATAGACCTCAGGGTGCCCGAAGAACCAGAACAGGTGCTGCCACAGAAGCGCACCCCCGTTGGCGGCGTCGAAGATGTGCGAGCCGAACTTCCTGTCCATCTCCAGCGCGAGGAGTGCTGCGGCGAGGACCGGGAAGACCAGAAGGATGAGTACGGCGGTCAGCAGTACGTTCCAGGTGAAGATCGACATCCGGAACATGGTCATTCCCGGAGCGCGCATACAGATGATGGTGGTGATGAAGTTCACCGCTCCAAGGATGGAACCGAAGCCGGACAGCGCCACGCCCATGATCCACATATCGGCGCCGACGCCCGGGGAATGGGTGGCGTCGGACAGCGGAGCATAGGCGAACCAGCCGAAGTCGGCAGCACCTTGAGGGGTGAGAAACCCTGCGGCGGCGATCAGTGAGCCGAAGAGGAACAGCCAAAAGGCCAGCATGTTCAGTCGTGGGAAGGCCACATCGGGTGCTCCTATCTGGAGCGGCATGAGCCAGTTGGCGAATCCCGTGAACAGCGGCATGGCGAACAGCAGCAGCATCACCGAGCCATGCATCGTGAATGCCTGGTTGAACTGTTCGTTGGAAATGATCTGCGTACCCGGACGGGCGAGTTCGGCGCGCATCACCAGCGCCATCACACCGCCGATCAGGAAGAAGAAGAACGCCGTGACGAGATAGAGCGTGCCGATCTGCTTGTGGTCCGTCGTCGTGAGCCACGAGACGACGAGCCGGCCGCGCGAGGAACGGCCCGGCAGACCGGTGCCGGGCTGCGTGCTGCCCGGCCGAGTGGCCCGACGACCGGCCGAGGTGGCCTCCGCGTCGGCGGTGGCGGCCTGCGCGTCGGTGGGGTCGTCCCCGGGGCCGGGGGGCTTGGGGCCATATGCGTGGGCGGCCTGCTTGCCCTGCGATTCCATTGCGTCCACCGGACCGTGTCCTCCAGCTCTGGCAGTTCTCCGAGCACTCCCCGGCCGCACGGGGCGTGTCCAGGGAGCGGTCGGGAAGGTCCGGCGGATCACGAGGGGACGGACCGGACCTTCCCGGCCGCACCATGCTGGTCGCCGCCCGCGACGCTCTCCAGGGACCGACGGGCACCTCCCACGGGGCCAACCGGCCCTACTTCCGTACACATTCGGCAGCCGACCGGCCCTGCCCGCGCCGGCCTCCGGGGCCACACCACCGGACCCTGGGCACCCGGGCCGTCGTAGGCTGACCGCCCGTGGACCGGTCCCAGCCCTGCGGTGATCCGGTGAGCAGATGCCCGGCATACGGCACACGGCCCCAGAGAACGGCCACCCGATGGCAGAGACAGCACCTCCCGAGGCCAGCTCCCATGTCGAAGTCCTCTCCCCCGCCCTTTCCTCCCCCACGCTCGGCTCGCCCCGCCCCTCCTGCCCCGGTCCGGCCGCCTGGCCGCAGCCCAGCCGACCTGACCGGATGCGCGGTCTGCTGGATGCCGTGATGAGTCTGGGACGGGGCCTGGAACTTCCGGGGGTGTTGCGCGGCATCGTGGAGGCAGCGGTGACGCTGACGCTGACCGACGCGGAGTACGAAACACTCGGCATTGTCGGGGACGGGCAGAAGCTCCTGGAGTTCCTGCCGGTGGGCCTGTCGGACCAACTCGCCGCCAGGATCGGGCAGTCACCGTGCGGCCGCGGAATCCTCGGCGAGCTGATCCGCCACCCGGAACCGCTGCGGCTCACCGATCTGAGCAGCCACCCGCAGCTCGTACGGCGGCACATGTCCTCGGCTTCCGGCCCACTGTGCGGATCGACGGGCCGGTGGACACCACCGTCCCGGACGAACTCGCCGAACACCTGGTGGCGGTCCCGCCGAGGCGGTGTCCAACGCGTCCCGTCATACCGGTGCGAGTCGTATCGACATCGTGCTGTCGGCCGACGACGCGGTGACTCCGACCGTCACGGACAACGGCATCGGCATCCCGGACGGTGACACGACCACTCCCGGAACGCCGACAGCTGTCGACGACGGCCGGCCGGCCAGGCGCGGCGGTGCGCTGGTGAATATGCGTACGCGGGCGGAGCTGTGCGGCGGGCACACTCGCCATCGAACGGCCGGCGGCCGACGGCACCCGGATCATGTGGCGCGTCCCGCTCCACGACTGACGCCCGAGCACCTGTCGGATTCACCGGACCGAGGTTTGTCCCTGGCGGTCCTTGATCCGGCCGACGAGCATCGCGGCGTGAATCCGGCGGCCGACGCCCAGCTTGGCCAGGATCGAGGAGATGCGGTTCTTGACGGTCTTCTCGGCCAGGAAGAGGCGCTCCGCGATTTCACGGTTGGTGAGGCCCTCGCCGATGAGGTCCAGGATCTGGCGCTCCCTGGTCGTGAGCTGGTCCAGTTCCGATGTCTCCGACTCCTCGGCGGGGGTCCGCTCGGGGCCCCGCAGCCGTGCCATCACACGAGCGGTCGTCCGTGGGTCGAGCATCGAGGTGCCGGACGCGACCGTGCGGACGGCAGCGATCAGATCGGCTCCGTTGATCTGCTTCAGTACGTAGCCGGCCGCGCCCGCCATGATGGCGTCGAACAGTGCCTCGTCGTCATCGAACGACGTCAGCATCAGACATGCCAGTTCGGGCATGAGGGCGCGCAGTTCCCGGCACACCTCGATACCGGCCCGGTCACCGCGGGGGTCGTCTCCGAGCCGTACGTCCAGTACCGCGACCTGTGGCCTGCTGGCCGGTACGCGGGCCAGCGCCTCCCGGGCGTCGGCCGCCTCGCCGACGACCTCGATACCGTCTTCGGCTTCCAGCAGATCACGTACGCCGCGCCGGACGACCTCGTGGTCGTCGAGGATGAAGACGCGTACGGGAGCCGCGGACTGCGGCGGCGTCGTACTCAGCGGGGATTTCGCGAGGTCATTCACACCATGCTCGATCGGTTCGGGGAAGGGGGCCTGACCAGTATGTGCTTCCGGCCGCCGACCGGTTCGCCGGGGTGTCACAGCATGTTGAACAGGCTCTGAACAGGGCCGAAAGGCTCTGTGACCAGGGCCGGTCGGCAGGCTGGACGCGGTGCCATACTGACGCCGCCGAGATCGTCCGGGCATTACGGACGTCTCTTTGGCCCAACCACCCCACTGTCCTGCCCCAAGGAGTCACCGGTCCATGAACACTCCGAGCGAGGACTACCACGCACTGCTCGCGCGGCATGACGCGATGCGGCTGCGACGACGCATCCTGTCCCCGGACGGAGTCGGCGCCGAACCATGGTCCGCCGAGGCACCGCAGCCGTACGACGGAACGTCCGACCAGCAGCTGATCAGCGCATTCCTGCCGATGGTGAGCCCGTTGGAGGAGCTGATCGCCGAACTGTACCGGGTCCTGTTCGAACGGCAACCCTATCTGCGGTCGTTGTTCCCCGAGTCGATGGCGTTCCAGCAGGCCCATCTCGCCGGAATCTTCCGCTATCTGATCGGCAATCTGCACCGTACGGAGGACATGATCGGCACCTTCGCGCAGTTGGGCCGCGACCATCGCAAGCTCGGTGTACGCCCCGCGCACTTCGAGGCGTTCGAAGCGGCGCTGATCGAAGCGCTGCGCATCCGTGCGGGCATCCGGTGGACGCGTGCCCTGGAGGACGCGTGGCTGCGGATGCTGCGGCTGGCCGTTTCGGCAATGGTCAGGGGCGCGGACGAGGCGATCGCCGAACCGCCCAGCTGGGAGGCGACGGTCACCTCGCACGAGTTCCGTACGCGGGATCTCGCGGTGCTGAGGGTGCGCCCCCATCAACCCTACGCTTTCAAGGCCGGGCAGTTCGCGTCCTTGGAGTCGCCGCTGCTGGAGCAGGCATGGCGTCCTTACTATCTGGCCCGCGCGCCGCATCCGGACGGCGAGTTGGAGTTCCATGTACGGGCCCGGGGTGTCGACGGGGTGAGTGATGCGCTGGTGCACGGCACGCGGGAGGGCGGCACTGTCCGCCTCAGCGCACCGCGGGGCGCCCTTGCCCTGCCCGATCGCACCCCGTCCGCCGACGTTGTGCTGATCGCCTCCGGTACCGGCTGGGCCGCGATGAAGGCACTGCTCCAGCAGATCGACGCCGAACGGTTCCGTGCGCACCGGGTGCGTCTGCTGCTGGACGAAGGGGTGGGTGAGGGCGGGTACGACGCGGCGTTCCTGGAGGCGTTCCGGCGCGGACGCCCCTGGTTGACCGTCCTCACGGCCGGTCAGACCGATCCGGCCGGGCCCGGCGCAGATCCCGGTCTGCGGGCCTTGGCCGGAATACCGGCGCAGCGTCCCGGGGCCGCCGCCCGGCACCACGTCTATCTGGCCCTGGCACCCGAGGCATCCACAACAGACCTGGCCCGGGCCGTCGCCGGCCGGCTGGCCACCGCCGGAGTCCCGGCCACGCACATCCATCACGACACGGTATGGGTCACAGAAACGTCTGCCAGTACGACCAGAACCGGGTTGCTATCAGCATGACGATGACCAGGCACCACGTCACCGGCACCACAAGGGGAAACTCCAGGACCGCCGCGACCAGCGCGCGTGGGGCGGGCAGGACGCCATGGCGCAGGTTGTGCACGGTGGTGTGCCAGAACATGAAGATGGTGGCCACCCACACGAGCATGCACCACAGGCAGAGCGCGCCGATGTCGTACAGCGCCTGCGTCATCAGCCACATGCAGAAGCCGGCGCCGAACAGGGTGCCCAGGTTCAGCCCCAGCCAGTACCACCGCCGGTAGCGCGCGCCTGCCAGCAGGCCCGCGCCCGTCCCCAACACCACCCCGAAGGCGATCAGCCCGATGAGCGGATTGGGGAAGCCGAACACCGACGCCTGTTCGCTGCGCATCACGTTCGTGCAGGACACCACGGGGCTCAGCGAGCAGGCGGGGACGAAGCCGGGGTCGGCGAGCAGTTCGAACTTGTCGGTAGTAATCACGAAGGAGCCCAGCAGCCCGAGGGCGGCGGTGATCACCAGCAGCCAGGCGAATCCCCGGCGCGCCCCGATCCGCTCCCGTGCGTCGCTCGTCCCCGGAGCACCGTCGTTCGCCCGGTCCTCGGAGAAGCGAACCTCCCGGTCGTCGGCCTCGGGCGCGTCCGCCACCATCTCCGACTCACGCGCCGACGCGCTCATGCCCACCCCCGCACGGAGCCGTCCGGCCAGACGACCTCCACCCGGATTCCACGCGCCCGGGCGAAGGCAACCAGATGCGCGGTGGCGTCCCGGCCGTCCGACGGCGAACCGTCCCACACGGCAAGCAGGGTCCGGCACGTCTCCACCAGGCGTTCATCGGCGCTGACACAAGCGTTGCGGTCGGCCGGATCAAAAGCCAGCAGCCGTACGCTCTCGGCCAGGACCAGCAGTTCCCCTGCGGCCGGCCGGTCCCGCTCGGGCAGCACCGCGGGTACCGAGCCCTGGGACGGCAGCAGTACCGTCAGCTTCCGTCCGGCCTCCCGGGCGGCGCGCCCGAACACGAGCGGCAGCCCGGCCCCGACCCGTACGAGAGCGGCCATGCCCTCTGCCACGGAGTCCAACCGCGCTCTCAGTTCAGCCTCCACCAGCGCCAGAGTTCTGTTGTTGAGGTCTCTGTGTCCGACGACCGCGATCAACGCATTCCCTTCCTGTGCACATCCGCACCGCCCTCTCCGACCGAACGCTCCACAAGCCACGGCCCGGCCCCGGAGCCGCCGTTGGGCCGGCCCGTGGCATGCGGTCCACCGCAGTGAACCCATCGGACGTCCGACGCCGCTAGGGCCGTTGGGCCCTGGCCTGGGACTGGCAGCGCGCGATGTACTCGCACGGCAGGTGAGCAGATCAGGAGACGAGGCCGCCCCATGAGCCACGCAGGTCATCAGTCGCCCCAGCGGTCCGTGCCCGCGGTCGCACCCACGTCGTCCACGTCGGCCCCTGCTCACAGCCCGGCGGCCACCGGACCACGCCGCACGGTCGAGTTGACGGGCGCTCAGACGCTGAGCCTGCTCAGCGGGGCTTCGCTCGACACGGCGGTGTGCCCACCGTTCACACCACCACTCACATCCTCGCTGTCAGGCGTGGAGCCTGCTGAGCGACCACATGACGAGCAAGTCGAGGGTCATCACACTGATCGACCACGCCGGGTAGTAGGGAATGAACATGAACTGGGTGACCAGGCTGATTCCGGCCACCGCCACCCCGGCCCCGCGCCCCCACCTCTGGTCCGCAAACACCCCCACGCCGGCGATGACGAGCACCACTCCGACCACCAGGTGGATCCAGCCCCAGGCAGTCAGATCGAACCGGAAGGCGTACCCGGCCGGGGAGAACAAGTGGTCGCGTGCGATGCCGGTCACGCCCAGGAAAATGCTGAACAGCCCGCTCAGCAGCAGCGCCGTCCCGGCGAAAAGGGACAAGCCGGTAATCGTTTCGCTGTTGCCAGTCCGCTCTCGCCGCGCCTGGGGCATCCCTGCCATGGCCGCCGCCTTCCTGTTCGACGTGGTCACCGGCGCACACCGCCGTGCGGGGCCAGCCACGCTCCCTGGACAGCGTCACCTCGATCCATGGGCACCGCCACTGCAACCCGCCACGCCAGGACCGCACACCCCGGGTCATGTCCGCCCCCTCCCCCGGCAGGGCGGGCACACACACGAGCTTGGGGCCGGAAACCGCAGCGGAGCGCATTGGCGTCCATCCTGGTGATCCGTTGCTCGCCGATGAGCGTGCGAGCGCCCTGGGAACGGTTGCCGTCCCGTTCGGTCAGCGGCCGGCGTACGGCAGCAGGGCCATCTCGCGGGCGTTCTTGATGGCCGCGGCAAGGGCCCGCTGCTGC
The DNA here is from genome assembly GCF_044455345.1 of Streptomyces sp. NPDC051286. Lineage (NCBI taxonomy): Bacteria > Bacillati > Actinomycetota > Actinomycetes > Kitasatosporales > Streptomycetaceae > Streptomyces > Streptomyces sp. NPDC051286. The sequence goes on from NZ_JBITER010000004.1 coordinate 37,361, forward strand.
TGGGCCGTCACTCGGGTGACGCGACGGCTGCGGATCTTTCCGCGGTCGGAGATGAACTTCCGGAGCAGGTCGGTGTCCTTGTAGTCGATGTAGGTGATCCCGGCCGCGTCGAGTGGGTTGGGCCGGGACTTGGCGGGTTTGCGGGGGTCGGCGCGTCGGGCCATGGCGGCTCTCCTTGCGTGATCGTTTCTTTACGGCCTTGGCGGGGCCGTGGGCAGGTCGGTGGGGCTGTCAGGCCGTGTCGAGGAGGGAGTCGAAGGCTGCGGGCAGTCTCTCCCAGGCTTCGCGCCCCGACTCGTACTCCGCGTCCGTCAGCAGGCAGGAGTCGAGGAGTCGTTCCAGTCCGTCCCGGTCGAGACCGGGCGAGGTGAAGACGAGGTGCTGGCAGCAGTCGCCGTGATCGGGGTGCCAGTCGAGTGCGGCGGCTGCCCGGCGCATGGGCGGGACCATGTCCCAGGCCGCGTCCGGCAGCGACGCCAGCCACGGACCAGCGTTCTCCACGCATAGTGCTCCGCCTGCCGCGTCCCAGGCGAGCAGCGTGTCGGGGCGGTCGGCGAGCCAGAACCGGCCGCGGCTACGGGCGGCGGCGCAGCACAGGTCCTCGAGTGCCTGATAGAGGCGTTCGGGATGGAACGGCCGTCGGCGATGCCAGACCAACGTGGTGACGCCGGCCTTGTCCGCGTCCTGCGGCAGAAGTGCACACGCGGGATGCTGGGCGGCCGCCGCGGCCTCGACGTCGAATCCGGCGAACACGGCCCGGGCGAGTTCGACGGAATCGGCCGGTACTCGCCGTGCGGTGGGGTGCAGTTGGGCGAGCAGGGCGTGGTCTTCGTCGTCGGCGTCGTCGCTGTCGACGACGGCGACGACGGGGGCGTATTCCAGCTGGCGGGCCCAGGTATCCCCGATGGTGCGCCGGTCGGTGGGGGCCGCTGCGAGGCCGGCTTCGGCGAGGTCATCGCCGTTGGCCAGGTAGGGCAGCACGAGCGCGGGATCTACGGCGGTGATCACGCTCGTGAGGATCAGACGGTCTCCGCCGTGGCCGGCGATGACCTCCGCCATGGCCTTGGGTTCGACGGAGTCCCACAGCTCGACGACGGCGAGGCGGGTCAGGCCGCTGTCCGCCATCCGTTCCAGTTCCGGGACGAGGTCCTCGCGCAGTGCGCAGCACGCACAGTCGTTGACCAGCGGTGTCTCATCGCGGGAGACGGTGCCGGAGGCGTCGCGGACGACGCGGAGCACGGTGCCGGCCGGCGCTCCGGTCAGGTTGTGGTGCAGCGCCACGCTCCCCGGCACGGTCCGCAGGAGGCGTTCGACGACCTCCTTGCGGGCGTCGGCGTGGAGCCCGGCGACGATCACGACGGGGAGCTGGTTCTCGTGGTCCATCAACGGGCTCCGTAGCGGCGCTCGAAGCGTTCGACACGGCCGGCGGTGTCGAGAACGCGCGCGGTGCCTGTGTAAAAGGGGTGGCTCGCGGAGGAAATCTCCACGTCGACGACCGGGTAGGTGTTGCCGTCCTCCCATTCGACGGTCTTGTCGCTGGTCATCATGGAGCGGGTGAGGAAAGCGGTGCCGGAGGCGGAGTCGCGGAAGACGACGGGCCCGTAGGCGGGGTGGATTCCAGGCTTCATGGCAGGGATCTTTCGGAGAGCGTTCGGGCGGGCGGGGTCAGCGTTCTTCGCGGAAGTCGACGTGACGGCCGACGACTGGGTCGTACTTGCGCAGCACCAGCCTGTCCGGGTCGTTGCGCCGGTTCTTGCGCGTCACATAGGTGAACCCGGTGCCCGCGGCGGAGCGGAGCTTGATGACCGGGCGAATCTCGTTGCGTGCCATGAGGCTAGTATATGGCAATGGTTTTCATTATCGATACGCAGGCTCATCGAGAGAGGTAGCACCATCCATGTCAGCCCACTGCCAACTGACCGGCGCCAAGCCGGGATTCGGCAACTCCATCTCCCACTCGCACCGGCGCACCTCGCGCCGCTTCGACCCGAACATCCAGCGCAAGCGCTACTGGCTCCCCAGCAAGGGGCGGCACGTCCGGCTGACGCTGAGCGCCAAGGCGATCAAGACGGTGGACGCCATCGGCATCGAGGCCGCCGTGGCCAGGATCCGCGCACGAGGAGGGAAGGCCTGATGGCGAAGAAGGGCAAAATCGCGCAGAACGAGAAGCGCAAGGCGATCGTCGAGCGGTACGCGGCCCGCCGGGCCGAGCTCAAGGCGATCATCCGCCGCCCGTCCTCCACCCCGGCCGAACGGGACGCCGCCCTCGCGGAACTGCGTCGGCAGCCGCGCGACGCCAGCGCGACCCGTGTGCGCAACCGCGACAGCGTGGATGGCCGCCCTCGCGGCTACCTGCGCAGGTTCGGCCTCTCCCGGGTGCGCGTGCGGCAACAGGCGCACGCGGGCTTCCTGCCAGGAGTGACCAAGTCGTCCTGGTAGCGGCGCCAGCCGCTACATCCACCGCTTCGCCGGCTTCCTTAAAGTTGGCCAGTGCCGCGGCGCCGGACGGGGGCGGGCAGGTGGTCGTGGACCTGGACGGGGTGCTGGTGATCGCGCATTCCGAGACGCAGGACGCGGCCGCGACCTGAAAGAAGACCTTCGGGCACCATCCGCTGATGGGGTTCGTCGACCACGGCCGGGGCGGGGCCGGGGAGCCGGTGGCCTGGCTGCTGCGGCCCGGGAACGCGGGCAGGCGCTGTCACGTTGGTTGGCGGGGTGGGACGATCTCCGGTTTGATCACGCTGGAGGGGGGTGTCCACGGGCGCCGTGTCACCGTCGTACAAGGGGCACCGGTACCGGTCGAGGTCATCTCCCACTGCGTGTGGCTCTACCACCGCTTCCCCCTCAGCTTCCGCGAGGTCGAGGAGCTCATGCTCGAAGGCAATGTCGTCGTCTCCCGCGAGACCGTCCGCCGCTGGTGTGGGAAGTTCGGCCAGGCCTATGCCGCCGTGCTGCGTCGTCGGCAGCCCAGGCCTGGTGACAAGTGGCATGCGGACGAGGCCTTCATCAAGATCAACGGGGAGCGGAAGTACCTGTGGCGGGCCGCCGGCCAGAACGGCAACGTCCTGGACATTCTCATGCAGTCCCGCCGGGACAAGGCCGCAGCCCGGCGGGACTTCCGGCATCTTCTCAAAAGAACCGGTGCGGTGCCGAGGGTGATCGTCACGGACAAGCTCCGCTCCTACGGCGCCGCCCACCGCGAGGTCGTGCCCTCCGTCGAGCACCGCTCCCACAAAGGCCTGAACAACCGGGCCGAGAACAGCCGCCGGCCCACCCGCCAGCGCGAACGTGCGATGAAAGGCTTCCGCTCCGCCGGCGGGGCACAACGATTCCTGTCCGCGTTCAGCGGCATCTCACCCCGCTTCCGGCCCGCCGCCACCTCATGACCGCACCCGACCACCGAGCCGAGATGACCATCCGCTTCGCGATCTGGGAGCAGATCACCGGCACCGTCGGCCTGCCCACCACACCCTGACCACAGCGACGGAACCCGGCTCCACCACACCCCGACACACCCTCAGGACACCTCTCGCTCAACAACGTGACAGCGCCTCGACCATTGTTGCTGCTGGGCTTTGGCTTCGTCGGTGTGGTGCGTGTCACCGGCTGATGTGAAGGAGTGAATGGCGTCCTGCACTACGCGGCGGGCTTCCGTCCGTGCTCCGAGGCCCCACAGGGCACGTGCCTTGGACAGGCTTGCCTCACCGTGCAGTGCGGGAACACCAACTCGGGAGTCCAGGGCGAGTGCGCGGTCCGCGGCCTCCTTCGCCTCCTGCCAGCGCCCGAGGTGCAGGAGGGCTCGCGCGCCCTCGCTCAGAGCGTTCATGGCCGTGATGTCCGCGATCCACGGGGCCGGGGCAGTACGCGGGTCGGTGACCAGGTCCACGACGCGGTCGAACGCGGCGAGGGATTCCTGGAAGCGTCCCCGGGCACGCAAGGCCATTGCAACGTTGAACAGCGCCTTTGAACGGCCTTCCCTGTCTCCAGCCGCTGCAAAGAGTTCAGCCGCTCGCTCGACCTCGGTGATGATCTCCTCGTGCATGTCCAGATGTCGCCATGCGCACGCGGCGTAAGTGAGGGACCAGGCCTCCTGGACCGTGTCGCCTGCCGCTTGTGCCAGCTCGGAGGCTTCGAATGCCAATGCTAGGGCGGCTTGCGGCTGGCGAAGGCAGGCGGCGTACGCCCAGGAAAGGTAGTTGGCGTGGGTGGCTTCGAGTACGGGGTCGCCGAGGGCGTGGGCGGCGGTGCGGGAAAGTTCGAAGACGGTATGCCAGTGCCCCCAGTAGCGCCAGCGGTCGGAGAAGTAGTGCGTGGACTGTGCCACGTCGACCACAGTGCGGTGGCGGCCGGTGGCGGCCGCGTCCTGCAGAGCGGCGAACCAGTTGGCACTCTCGACCCGCAGCCAAATCTGGGCGGTGTGATGGTCGGTGAGCTCGACCAGGCCGCCGGGAGCGAGGGTCGGGGTGATGCCCGGTTCGAACCACTGCCCAGCGGCTTGGGCAGTGTTCAGCAGCCAGGTGATCATCGCCGTACGGGCAGCCTCCCGTGCCTCGACGGTTTCCTCCTCCGCCAGGCGTTGATGGGCGTAGAGGCGGACGAGGTCGTGGAAGGAGGCACGGCCGTCGGCGACAGGGTTGAGTAGGCCGAGTTCGATGAGTTCGTCCAGCATCTGCTCGACCTCGTCCAGGGCGAGTGAGGTGAGCACGGTGCCCAGGGCGGCGTCGAAGTCGGGGCCGGGGACCAGGGACAGACGCCGAAACAGCAGGCGGGCTGGGCGGGTGAGTTGCTCGTAGGAGAGGGTGAAGGCGGATTTGACGCGCAGGTCGCCGGCGGCGAGCCGGTCCAGGCGCAGGTCCTCGGCGGCCAGGCGGTTGGCGAAGTTTGCCGCGCTCCAGGCGGGGCGACTGACCAGGCGGTTGCCCGCGATGCGCAGGGCCAGCGGCAGCCCGCCGCAGAGCTCCGCAATCCGCTCGAAGGCTGTCGCGGCAGCAGCCGCAGTGCTGTCGGCCGTCACCGCAGCAGTGCCCCTGTGGGACCGGTCTGCGGTGATTGCCGTCAGCAGGGCGGTGGCGGCTTCGACCGGCAGCGGTGTCAGGGACAGGCGCCGAGCGTGCTCGATCCCAGTCAGCGCGCGCCGGCTGGTCACCCAGAACGTGCACCAGCCCTCACCCGGCAGCAGTGGCCGCACCTGCGCCTCGTCCGCGGCATTGTCCAGGATCACCAGCGCGCTCTTGTCGCGCACGAGGCGCCGCAACAGCACCGCCCGCTCGTCCCGGTCCGCGGGCAAGTCACGCTCCAGCACCCCGAACGCCCGCAGCAAACGCCCCAGCGCATCGTGCGCATCCAGCGGCTCCGGATCCAGGCCGCGCAGATTGATATAGAAACGGCCATCGGTGAAACGTTCCGCCTGCTGGTGCCCGGCCTGCACGACCAGACTCGTCTTGCCCAGCCCCGGACCGCCGGAGACGATCGCCGCGCGCGCCCCGGCGTCCCCGTCCCCGCCCCGGGCCAGCCACGCGAGCTCCCCGGACCGGCCGACGAAATCCTGAATCAGCGGCGGAAGATCGCACAGCCCCCGATCATGACTGTTTTCCTGGTACGCCCGCCGCCGACCCTGCCGTGCTACCCCCAACAGGCGATCGGCGTCTTCGGAGGAGAGGCGCAGGGCATCGGCGAGGGCGCGGACGGTACGCGCCTGCGGGCCGCGGCTGTGGCCGCGTTCCATGTCACCGATCGCGCGATCACTGACTCCGGACGCCTCGGCCAGCTCCTCCAGCGTCAACCCCGCAGCATGCCTGTGCCCGCGCAGCAACGGGCCCAGTGCCTCCAGTGGTGGACCGACCACAACAGCACATCCCCTTTGTTGAAACCTCGCCCTATCGAAGGGATGAACCTACCTCATGAGGTATTTGTTTCATTCGAAGACAAAACGTGATACTTCCTGAAGGTAAGAATGTTCAAGACCTCAAAGGTCGAGCAGACCGTTTTACGACCGCTTCTACGGCCAATGCCGTACCGGGGTTGAGCCCGCCGCGCCAAGGGCGACACAGGCCCGTGCTGGTCGCCGCCTCTGCGGGACTGGTGGATCGGATGCAACGAATGTGCTGCCTGAGGTCGGATGGTGTGGAGTACGGCTTACACCTTTTTTAATCACAAGATGCCGTTGTGTGGTCCGTGCTCCCACCGTCTGCGGTGCACACCTGGGCACAGGTCCTCACCGATAGCCCCTTCCCAGGGGCGGGAGATTGTGCGACAACGCCGGGCATCGGCCATCCCACGGATGCCCTGAAACGAGGGATTCGCCCCGCTGCCCCGCCGGTGGGTGGCGAATACCCAGTTGCCGTGACCATTCGGCTCGTATGGGACTGCTCACGGGTTGGGGCCAGCCTGCCTGCCAGATCCATGACTGAGCGGCGGAGCTCGGCCGTCGTACCAGCAGAAGACGCTACACGAAAGCGCATCTCGGCCTTACCTGACCTTGGGAGCAGACGGCATGACCACCGCGCCCGGGGGGGTGCGCATGCCCGAGCCGCGGAGAAGGCGCCGGACGCTGAGCCTGCGGGCGCGGGACGGGAGCCTGGTGGCGGCTGCCCGGATGACCGGAGGAAGAGTAGTTCTTCCTGTTGTCCTTCCTGGTGCGCGCTACAGGGGAGCGGTGGGATGAGGACGGCAGGCCGGAACCATGTGACGCGGCGACCGATGGGTCGGCGGCGCTGTGCCCGCACCGTGTGTCTGGATGGTCGAGTGACCTGAGTGACTTCCTCCGCCGGCGTGCCACTCCGTTGGCACGAGTGGAAAAGGAGTTACCGTGCCCTTTGTCCTGTCGACCTCTTCGATACCAGTACCGGACCGCGCCGAGTTCTGGCACGAGGCCGTAGCCACCACGTTCGTCCCGCTCGACGTCGATCTGCACGAGGAGAAGCCCTCCATCGCGACGATCACCAGTCATCAGCTCGGGATGTTGCAGGTCTCCCAGGTCACGGCCGGCCCCCAGACGGTCGTCCGCAGCCGACGAATGATCGCCAGACGCGACGCGGAGTACCTGACCCTGACGATGCAGCACCGGGGCACCGCCCGGCTCGAACAGGACGGACGTACCGTACTCGTGCGCCCCGGAGAGTTCTCGCTGCGCGACTCCAGGAGCCCCTACACCAAGGAGCTGACGGAGGAGTTCGGTTTCACGGCGCTCCAGATACCGCGGGCCGTGCTGGATGTGGCGGACAACGATCTGCAGACGCTCACGGCAACGGTGCTGTCCGACGGCTCGCCCTGTGCCGCGGTCGTTGCGACGTACCTGCAGTCCCTGGCGCGAATTGCGGGGGACCTTACGCCGGGCGTGGGCAACAGGCTCGCCGCCACGACGTGCGACCTGCTGGCCGTCCTCATTCAGGAAAGGAAGGAGCGGTCGGCGCCGGAGGCCCCAGAAGCGGCCCGCGCCATGCTCGCACGGATCAAGGACTACCTGATGAAGCACCTGCCTGATCCCGACCTCTCGCCGGAGGCCATCGCTGCCGCCCACCATATCTCGTTGCGCTACCTGCACAAACTGTTCGAACACGAAGAAACCACCGTGTCCCGTTGGATCCAGCGGCGGCGGCTGGACATGTGCCGGCGCGACCTGGCACGGACACCGTCTGGGCCGAAGGTGGCGGCCGTCGCCCAACGGTGGGGATTCGTCAGCCCCTCGCACTTCAGCCGCGTGTTCCGCGCGGCCTACGGGATGTCCCCCCGGGAATGGCAGGCCGCCGCGCTGCCCAGGGCGTGATCCGGCGACCACTCCAGCCGCAAGCGTCGGCCTGAGGCCGTCATCCGGCCCCGACCGAGTCCGGCCCGCCAATTCCGTTCCCCCGCCCCTATACCGCCTCGACGGCCTCGCGGATCAGCCGGACCACCGTCCCGGGGTGAGCGAGCATGACTAGGTGAGAGGAGTCGACCTCATACCTAGTCATCCCCGCCCGCAGGTAGCCGTAGCGCTCCAGATCGGGGTCGATGGCGCGGTCCTGCGCGGCGACTAGGCCCCAGGACGGTCTGGTCTGCCAGGCGGCGACAGGGGCGTCCTCGGTGAGCGCGCGATTGGCCAGCGGGCGCTGGGACACAGCCAGGACCCGCGCCGCGGCCGAATCGATGCCGGCCGCGAGCAGCGCGGGGAAGCGCGCGACGTCCACCGACACCTCCGTCTCCGTCTCGCCCGGCCCGCGGCCGGAAACCTGAGTGCGCACGAGGGCATCGGCCAGCGGGGGGGCGGGGAACTTGCCCTGCAGCTCCCCCAGGCACTCGCCCTCGTCCAGCGCGTAGCCGGCGAGGTACACCAGGGCTGTCACGTTGTCCTCGGCGCCGGCCACGGTGATGACCGCGCCGCCGTAGCCGTGCCCGACCAGGACGACGGGACCCGGTATCGCCCGGACGACGGAGGCGACGTAGGCGCTGTCGCCGCCGAGGCCGCGATTGGGCACCGCGGGAGCCACCACGTCCAGTCCCTCCCGCAACAGCAGCGGGATTACTGCCGCGTAACTGGAGGCGTCGGTGAAGGCGCCGTGTACGAGGACGATCGTGCGGCCGACTAGACATGACATCAGGGGAGGCCTCCTTGTGCGGCAGGTCGACCACAGTGCTCGCCGGTCATGGCGACACTCGTCGCATCTGCCGCGAAGAGCGACGGCGGATCCGAAGGCGCACGGCACCTTCGGGAATGGATATACGCAGACCAACCGACGGTATGGCGGTTCCCCGCACTGCGGTTGTCCTGCAGCGCATCCCTTAATTGCCCGCCGGTGCATTATGGAGTTTTCCCGCTGTTCTGATCACTTGACCCTTGACCTGGCCTGAGCTCATTCGGTGTCGGTGCCGACGGCGTGGGGCTTCCGGAGGAAGTCATAGACGACGCGGAGCCGGCCGCGTCCGAACTCGTTACAAACGCCACGGAGCACGCGGTCGGGCCGTACAAGATGGTTCTCCGCCGTACCGGCTCAGGGCTTGTGTGTGAGGTTCACGATCACGACCCGCGCGTACCCGCGTTCCCGCAAGCGGCACCTGATGCTGATGACCTGCACTGCGACGGGAACGGCGGCGACGAGGTGAGTGAGGGCCGATCGCCCCGCCGACGGACCGAACCAACCGCTGCCCCACATCTGGTGATCAGGCCCGGGCCGCCCGAATGACCTCCGTCCACCTGGAGTTCCCCTTACTGTCGTTGCCATGACACGTCGTCCGCTGCTCCACCAGCGCTGGCCGGTGCTCGCCGCGTCTCTGCCGTACCCGCCCTTGAGAGACGGCCCGACACCGGGTCTTGACCCACTACTGTCTCGCCCGTCCGGCCCATCTGGTGTTGCGCGCCCGGGCAACCGAGGTCGACCCCACCGACGGCCCGGCCTGACGCGTTCGAGGATGCGGGGCGGGGTGTGGTGCGCCGACGTGACAGCGTTCAGGCCGGCATCCCGCGCTCGGCGAGGCCGCTCTCATAGGCGATGATGACGAGTTGTGCGCGGTCGCGGGCCTGCACCTTGGCGAGAAGGCTGCTCACGTGCGTCTTCACGGTCGGCAGGCTGATCACCAGATGTTCGGAGATCTCGGCGTTCGACAAGCCGTTCGCGATCAGGACGAGCACCTCCTGTTCCCGCTTGGTGAGCCCGACGAGCCTGGGTGCCGGCCGAAGTGGTTCGTCGCGGCGGGAGAAGTTGGCGATGAGGCGGCGCGTGACCGTCGGTGCCAGCACACCCTCGCCGGTGGCGATGACACGAATGCCGGCCACCAGGTCGGACGGCGTGGCGTCCTTCAGCAGGAATCCGCTCGCACCGGCCTGAAGGGCCGGGTAGACGTACTCGTCCATGTCGAACATCGTGAGGGCGAGAACCCGCACATCCGACATCGTCTCGTCGGAGCAGATCTCCCGCGTGGCCGCTATGCCGTCCATGACGGGCATACGCAGATCCATCAGGACGACGTCCGGTTTGAGTTCTCGGGCGAGTTGCACTGCCACAGCGCCGTCACCCGCCTCGCCGACCGCCTCCATTCCGGGTGTGGAATCGACGAGGAGGCGGAAGCTCCCGCGCAACAGTGCTTGATCGTCTGCGATCAGCACCCGGATCGCCTCGGCCATTCCGCATTCCTCGCATGCTCATGGGGCCGTCGAGTTCCGCCATTCTAGGCATGCGGAGGGGGGCACGTGCCTGGCCGGATCCCGTCACGCGTCCCAGCGACGGTGCCGGAGGTAGCCGCACACCAGCGCCGCCACGGTCCACACGAACAGCACCGCGCATCCGGTGGACGCATCCGGCGAGTTGACGGTGAGCATCTGCAGGCCAGCCCGGTCGGGGAAGTAGCGTGCCACCTCCTTCGTCGCTCCGATGACGGACAGGATCTGGGACCCGGCGAGCACCATCGGGAGCAGCACCGCCAGCGGGACGACGGCGTTGCGGGCCGTCGCGGCCGTGCCCGCCGCGAACAGGCACATCAGCGTCAAGTAGGCCACCGCCCCGGCCAGGGCGCGAGGGACGCCGGCCGCGCCGATCGAGGCACCGTGGGGCCCCAGGGCGAGCTGGGTGACCAGATAGCCGACGACGGCGACCGGGGTCGCGACGACCGCGGCGGTGCCGGCGACGGCGGCCATCTTCGCCGCGTAGAGCCGGCCGCGCCGGGGCACGGCGAGCAGCGAGACCCGCATCATCCCGGAACCGTACTCCGCGGCGACGACGAGTACACCGAAGACGATCAGCGCGAGTTGGCCGTAGAGGATGCCGTCCAGGCCGGTCTGCTCGGGGGTGAAGCCGTCCCGGAGCAGAGGGTTGTGGGATTCGAGCGCCGACCTCGCGGACCAGCCGTCCAGGGCGGCGACGAGGACGCTGACGGGGACGAACAGCAGCAGCGCGAGGAACGTACTGCGGACACGCCTCAGCTTGGTGAACTCGGCACGGACGGCCGCGCGCGTCTCAGACACGGGCGCTCCTCTCCCCATCGCCGACGAGTCCGAGGAAGGCATCCTCGAGAGACCCCGTGCGGGTACTCAGCTCATCGAGCGGGACGCCGACCGCCGCAGCCAGTCGGCTGATCTCAGCCGCCGGCATGCCGGCGACTTCCAGGCTGCCGTCCGGTGCGAGCGTCAGCGAGGCTCCCTTCCGCTCCAGTTCCCTTCCCAACAGCCCGGGTTCCGGTGCGCGCACGCGTACGTACGTACGACCGTGGCGTTCGACGAAGTTCGACATGCTGCTGTCCGAGAGCAGCTGCCCGCGGTGGATGACGATCAGGTGGTCCGCGACCATGGACATCTCGTTCATCAGATGGCTGGAGACGAGTACGGTCCGGCCTTCGGCTGCCATCGCGCGCAGCAGTTCGCGCAGCCACCGGATTCCCTCCGCGTCGAGGCCGTTGACCGGCTCGTCGAGCACCAGGACCGGCGGGTCACCGAGCAGAGCCACGGCCAGGCCGAGTCGTTGGCCCATGCCCAGGGAAAAGGTGCCGACCCGCCGCCGGGCCGCGCCCGCCAGGCCGACCAACTCAATTACCTCTGCGACCCGTTGCGGGGCGATCCGGTTGCTCTGAGCCACCCACAGCAGGTGGTCGGCGGCGGTCAGGCCGCGATGCGGAGCCGCTGTCTCCAGCAGGGCACCGACACGCCGGGCCGGGTAGCGCAGTGCGTGATAGGCGCGCCCGTCGATCCGTACGGACCCGGCGTCCGGGCGGGTCAGGCCGAGCACCATCCGCATCGTCGTGGACTTCCCGGCTCCGTTGGGGCCCAGGAACCCGGTGACGGCACCTGACCGCACCGTGAAGGTGAGGCCGTCCACAACGGTGTGCTGCCCGTACTGCTTGGTCAAGTTCAGGACGTCGATCACACCGTCAGTCTCGTCCGGGCATCCCGCCGGCCACATCGGTCCCGGGACGGGAACACCGGACGTCCTTCGCGGGCCGAAGCCATACCTGCGAATGAGCCCGGGTCAGTACGGCAGCACCGCCGAGACCCAGAAGCCGCCGCCCTCCTGCGGTCCGGCGGTGATGGTGCCGCCGTGCGCGGCGGCCCGCTCCCGCATCCCGACAAGGCCCAGCCCGCCACCGGGCACGGCCGGCCGGCGCGCGGACCCTGGGCCGTCGTCGGAGACGTCGATCGTCAACACGCCCCGCTCCGCAACGAGATGCACCCGGCACCGGGTCGGCGCGGCGTGCTTGACGACGTTCGTCAGAGCCTCCTGGACGATCCGGAACGCGGACAGCGCGACGCCGTCCGGAGGTTCCTCCGCACAGCGGGACCGCAGGTCCACGCGCACGCCGGCGGCCTCGGCCGTCCGGACCAGAGAAGGCAGGTCCGACAGGCCGAGCACCGGCCGGAGAGCCTGGGCGTCCTCCGGGTCCCGGCGCAGTACCGTGAGGGTGGCCCGCATGTCGCGCAGCGCCCTGCGGCTGACCTCCTCGATCACCGTCAGGGCTTCCTGCGCCTCCTTCGGGTGACTGTCGAACACATGGTTGGCGATACCGGCCTTGACCGCGATCAGGCCCACGCTGTGCGTGACGACGTCATGGATGTCACGGGCGATACGGAGACGCTCCTCGACCTTCGCCCGCTCGGCCGCCTGCTCCACGAAGCGCCGCGTGTTCTCCCGGCGCTCCCTGACGGCCGTCCCTGCCGCCCAGGTGGCACCGAGGACGAGCAGGCCGAACACGACCTGCACGACCTGGGTCCCGCCCTGGTAGTGCTGCGTTCCGGTCATCGTCAGCCCGGCCGCGCCCACCGCGCTCACCGCACCGACGAGGACCGCCGACGGCCCTGTGTGCCGCTTCCGTTCCACGGCCACCACGTACAGGGCGTAGGCGGCGGCGAGGAGCGAGGTCGGCGCGAGCCCGAACGGCAGCGCCACGCAGGCGACGGCCAGGACGGCCACGAAGACCGGCACGGGCCACAGCCGCCGGACGACGAGCGGCAGCGCGGCACTCAACGACAGCAGCCACAGTGTGGTGCTGTGCACCTGTCCGCCGACGTCCGGCCGCAGCGGCGACACCGCCGGGAGCAGGGCGAACCCCAGCGCAGCCGGCACATCGAGCATGATCAAACGCCGACGAGGGATACCGCCCATGCCGTGAAACTATGCGTTCGGTGCGCGGTACGTCCATGGCATTCAGCTGAGCCCCCCAAGGAGCCTTGGATCAGCGGCCCTCGTCATCAGGGTCCAGGATCGCCACGCACTCCACGTGGTGGGTCATCGCAAACATTTCAAGAGAAAGCACGTTAAAGAAGATCGCAGGTCAGCAGCTCGCGTGACACAAATCGGACTCAAGATCAATGTGCATTACGGGCACTATGGGCACTGCGTGCGACCTTGTGACGCACGCGCGACCCCGAAGAGGAGCCATGCGCACCCACCATTGACAGGCATCTCGCTGTATGGCATTCGAAAGGGCATACTCGGGTCACGGTTGACGACGACACCGGCTTCTCTCGATGTCGGGCCACGTGGGGGCGTCGTCACGACGGTCGGGGCGCGGCCCGGAATTCGGCAAGAGGTCCGTGCGACGGCTCACGGTAGGGCCGTGGAAGCGGCACCTCTGGTACGTGCGCGCATCCGCGCTGACACGATGGCGCACAAGCGTGTCAGCGCCTCCGCTCGTCCTGGGCGCCGGCAGTCGTCGTCGCTAGGGCCGAGGTCGCCAGCGCCTGCCATTCGCTGGGGCTCATGCCGTAGGCCTCGCGGAACGTGCGGCTGAAGTGCGAGGGGCTGCTGAAGCCCCAGCGGTGTGCCACCGCGGTCATGGTGATCCTCCGGCTGGAGCGGCCCAGTTCGAGCCGGCAGAGCTCGAGCCTGCGCTGCCGCACCCACTGGCTCACCGTACTGCCGTCGTTCTGGAACAGCTTCTGCAGGTACCGGACGGAGATGTGGTGCGCGCGTGCGATCGACTCCGGTGAGAGGTCCGGGTCCATCAGGTGTTCTTCGATGTGGGCGTGGATACGGGACAGCATCTCGTTACCGGCTCCGGACGCGTCGTCGGCCGCGTCCGTCGTGTCCGCTTCGAGGAGCTCCATGACCAGGACGGAGAGGAGGTGTACGGCCGTGCGGGCACGCCGGTTCCCGATCGTGGACCGGCGGAACTCCGCCTTGGCGGCGAGCGCGGTCAGGAATTCGGACGCCAGCGCCCCGATGCCCTCCCCACCGCGTACGGGCACGCCGAGCACCTGGTCCAGTTCCGACTCCGTGACGCCCAGATAGCAGCGGGGCACCCGGAAGAAGATCATCTGGCAGTCCTCGCCGAAGCGCAGGAGGTGCCGTCGTGCCGGGTCGCAGAAGACCAGGTCGTTCGGCTTCAGCAGGGTTTTGGCACGCTCGTGAACGACGGTGATAGGCCCACGGACGTGGACGCCGAGGTAGACGTGGTTCCGGTCGTTCGCGTCCGGCATCTCGGAGAGCATCTGGACCAGCCACCCCGAGCGGGAGGAGGGCGAGCTCGGAGCAGTCGCCTGCCGGGGCACCCGTTCGGGCGCACGTGACATCAGTGTGAGGGTCATGGTGATTCCTAGCTGTGGGTTCGTGCAGGCGGAACGCGGGTTCACGCCCCTCTCGCCGGCTCCTCGGCCAGGAACTTCTCCACCACGGCGTTGAAGGCCGGCGGGTTCTCCGGGAAGGGGAAGTGCGAGCTCGCCACGTCGGAGGCGAAGACGTGCAGGCGCGCGCCGGGAATCCGCTCCGCGACGAAGCGCTGCGAGTCGGGGTGCACATGGCTTCCCTCACAGCCGATCAACGGCACGGCGGCGACCGCCGCGGGCTGGTCGACGGCGACGAAGCGCCGGATCCGTCCGGTCCCGTACTGGTCGATGAAGCTCCACCACACCGAGACGCCCATGGACCAGCCCAGTGCGTCGAAACGGTCGAGACCGAGACGGTCGACGAGTTCGAGCACGTCGCGGGAGAGCCGGGCGATGCGGTAGCCGTGACGCGGTGTGCCGGACCTCCCGTGGCCGCGGAGGTCGACGGTGAGGACGTCGGCTCCGACGAGTGCGAGGGCCAGGTCCCGTTCGTCGGTCTTCCGGGTGTCGGCGGCGATGTGCTCTCCGTACATCTGGGCCGACATGGCGTCCGCTGCCCGGGCGATGGCGGCGATCTCCTCCGCCCCCAGCGTCTTCTCGGGCACGACCACCACGAGCAGCCCGAGGAGGTGTCCGCGCTCGCACAGCGGCACGACGTAACGGGGCAGCAGTCCGAGATCGTCACGGCCGTCGATGAACCCGGGCCTCGACCACCGGGTCACGCCCTGGGCGAGGACGTAGCGGATGGCCGCGTTGTCGGCGCGGCCCTGCAGCAGGGTGCCGATGCGCACCGGGTCCTCATCGCCGAAGTGGCGGCTCGTGCAGACCATGCGGACCAGCGGGTCGTCGACGGCGACGGACCGGCCGAGCCGCTCGGCGAGCTCGTCGACGAGTGCCTGGAGCTCGGGGCTGCCGGGGCGGGCTCGCTGGAGCCTTACGGTCATGCGCTGTTCCTCTCTCGATCAACTGCCCCCGCGGACTTCTGCATTCCGCGGTTCTTGATCAGTCTGAGGAAACGACGACCTCGGCACATCGCATGAATCGTCCATTGCCACGACGCCCGCGTGCGATACGAAGCGACTACTCTCCGTCGTCACGATGCTTCACCAGCAGGGTCAGCTCGGCGCGCGAGGAGACGTCCAGCTTGGTGAAGGCCCGGCGCAAGTGCGAGCTCACCGTGTGCGGTGAGAGGGAGAGGTGCTCGGCCGCCTGCTGGTTGGTCAGCCCTCGGGCCACGAGCCGTACCACCCGTAGCTCCGCGGCCGTCAACTCGGGCCATGCATCGGAGAGTCCGGTCGTCGAGGGCCGGCGGCGGACACCGGCGGCCCGCAGGCGCCGGCGCACCCGTGCGACGTCCCTCTCGGCGCCCGCTCGCGCATAGAGCGCGAGGGCCGTCTCGAAGTACGGGACCGCTTCCGGCTTGCGGGTGGCCGCCAGCTTGCGTCCGGCGTCCTCCAGCGCCGACGCCCGGGCCAGTACCCGAGGGCAGTCCTCGTACAGCCGGACGGCGCGTACGAG
Source organism: Streptomyces sp. NPDC051286 (assembly GCF_044455345.1). Classification (NCBI taxonomy): domain Bacteria; kingdom Bacillati; phylum Actinomycetota; class Actinomycetes; order Kitasatosporales; family Streptomycetaceae; genus Streptomyces; species Streptomyces sp. NPDC051286. The sequence continues at coordinate 53,382 of NZ_JBITER010000004.1, forward strand.
AGGGGCGAGGTCGTTGTCGAGGAGCCCCCGGGCGTGCGCGGCGGTGGCGGCGAGGAACGGGAGGCCGGGATTGAGCACGGCTCGCTTCTCGGCCATGGCGACCGCCTGCACGGCCCGTTCGTGCCTGCCCGCGCGCAGCGCCATGCGGACGAGCAACGGGGCGTCGGCCGGGTCGATCAGGCCGGCGTACGCGGGCCGGTCCGCGGCGGGCGACGTCATCACCGCGTCGAGTTCGGCCATGGCGCGGTCGGGCCGGCCTTCGTGGTCGGCCATCAGCGCCAGCATCCAGGTGCCGAAGTGCCGGACGACGGGTGCATCGTCACTCCGCATGCGCCTCGCCTCCGCCGCGTACGCGTCCGCGGTCTGCCGGTCGCCGGTGTGGAGGGCGACGCGCAGCATCACGTACCGGAGCGTGACGTCGGCGAGGTTGCCCGGGCCGGGATCGTCGGTCGCCGGGGACGCGGCTTCCGCGTCGGCCCGGGCGTCCGACAGCCGTCCGGTCTCCAGAAGGATGCGGGTGCGGGTCATGAGCCACATGCGGGTGGCGGCCGTCCGGCCCTGCTCCCCGGTGACCCGGATGCCCTCCTCCGCGACGGCGAGCGCCTCCGCGGTGCGTCCGGTGGTGTTCGACAGGAGGGCGTGCCACAAGGCCTCCGGCACCCACAGCGAGGTGCTGACGCCCAGGGCTTCGGCCAGCGCGGCGGACCGCTCGGCCTGCCGGAACGCCTCGGCCAGGTCCATGCGGTGGAAGCTCACGGCCGAGCGGACCGTCGTCAGCGTGGCCTCGGCGGTGCGGTCCCCCGCTGCCGCCGCGGTCTCCCACGCCTGCGCGGCGACCTGCTCGGCCGCCGCGTGTTCGCCCGACATCGACAGGCCGACGGCGAGCATGGCGAGCAGTCGCCCCCTCGCGGTCAGGGAGATCCCGGGCAGTGCCGCCCCGGCGCGGGCCTGCCGGACCGCCTCGGAGAAGTCGAACTGTACGGCGAGGCGTGCCAGGGCCAGGCGTATGAGCGCCTCGTCCTCGGGTCCGAGACCGCCGGCCGCCAGGGCGGTGGCTCCCAGTTCACACGCCTGGGCGGCCCGGCCCGTCTGCCAGAGCAGCGGGATCGTCTCGGCGACGACCCGCGGACGCTCCGGAGCGTCCGCCGCGGTGAGCTCCAGGGCCTTGAGGCTGCGTTCCGCGGCGGTTCCGGGAGCGGTGCCGGCGAGTTCCGCCGCTTCGGTGCGCAGCCGGTCGGCCTCCGCCGCGTCTCCCGGCACCGCTCTCCCGGCCTCCGTCGCATCTGCCGGCGCTCTCCCCGGCGGCAGCCCGGCCGCCTGACGGCTCAGGGCCTGACGCAGGGGGAGGGGGAGGCCGACCTCCACCGCCTCGCGGATCAGGTCGTGGCGGAAGGCGAGGCGATCGCCGCTCTCGGCGAGCAGATCGGCGTCGAGGGATTCCCGCACGGCTGTGATGAGCGCCGCCGAGGACCTGCCGAGCAGTTCGGCGAGCAGCGCGACGGTGACCGTGCCGCCCACGGCGGCCGTCGTCTGCACCAGCTCCCGCGCCTCGTCGGACAACTGGTCGAGGCGGCGCACGACAGAGGGGAGTTCCCGTGGGGCGGGGGGTCCCGCCGACAGCCTGGCCGTGCCGTTCTCGATCGTCACCGCCTCCTCGCGCAGCGAGCCGAGCAACTCGACCAGCAGCTGCGGCAACCCCTCGGCGCGGTGGGCGAGACGGAGGACGTCCGGATCGGGAGGGGCGCCCAGTACGTCCTCGGTGATCCGTACGATCGCCCGGTCCCCCAGCGCTCCGAGGACCAACCCGTGTGCGCCCGCCTGACGGATCCTGTCCAGGGTGGTGCGCACCCCGGACGGCACGCCGCCGGCGCGCACGGCGACCAGCCACAGGATCGGGTGCGACGAGAGTCCCACCGCGAGGGTGTGGAAGGTGAGAAGTGTCAGGTCGTCGCACCACTGGAGGTCGTCGAGGACGACGAGCAGGGGTCCGTTCCGAGCCGCCTCCCGCAGGCGGTCCCCCAGCTCCTGAAGCAGCCAGAACCGCTGGCCGGGTGTGGCGGCGAGGTCCCGGAGAAGTTGGGCGCCCGGCAGCGGTTCCTCGCCGGAGAGCACGCCTTCGAGGAGCGGGCCGAGCGGTACGAACTGTTCGTCGGGGTCCGCCGCCCCCTCGAACACCCGCGTCCCGCGCCGCCTCGCGGCGGCCGCGGCCTCGGCGAGGATCCTGGACCTGCCGATGCCGGCGGGGCCCTCGACGCGGAGGATCCCGCCTTCGCCCCGACCGAGCGCGTCGAGCCGCTCCTCGATGAACGCCAGTTCGGCGTCCCTGCCCCGGAGAGGTGTCCGTACGCCGTCGAGCCCCTCGGGCGCGGTCCTTGTCGTCACTCGGTTCACGCTCATACGGCGGAACAGTATGAACCATGTGAACCACCCCGCCCTCGCCCGGCCCGGGGGCCCGGCTCAGTCGAAGCGCAGGTCGGCGAGTTGCCGTTCGAGGACGGTGACGTCGTCCTCGGGCTCCTCCCCGACCGGGCGCGCCGCCATGAGCGCGGCGAGCTCGGCGCCCGCGCGGCGGACGCGGCCGGGCAGGCCGTCGGTGTACTCGTCTCCCCCCGAGCCCCAGTCCTCGGAGGCCGCGAACACGGCGGTGGGGACGACGACGGCACGGAGGTAGGCGAAGAGCGGGCGTACGGCGTGCTCCAGGACCAGGGAGTGGCGGGCGGTGCCGCCCGTCGCGGCGGTCAGGACCGGCTTCCCGGTGAGGGCGTCCGGGTCGATCACGTCGAAGAAGGACTTGAAGAGACCGCTGTAGGACGCCGCGAACACGGGGGTGACGACGATCAGGCCGTCGGCCGCCGTCACCGCGTCAATCGCGGCGCTCAGTCGCGCCGGTGGGAATCCGGTCACGAGGTGGTTGGCGATGTCGCCGGCGAGTTCGCGCAGCTCCACGACCTCGGTCGACGGCGCCTGCCCCCGGCCGGTGAGTTCGTCGCGGGCGGATTCGGCCAGCCGGTCCGCGAGCAGGCGGGTGGAGGAGGGGGTGCTGAGGCCCGCGGAGACGACGGTCAGCTTCACGCGGCGGACACCTCCCTGGCGGCTCGGAGGGACTCGTGTGTGGGGGCCTCCGGCACGTCGGCCGGACGCCCCTTGGCGAATTCCCGCCGCAGTACAGGCACGACCTCCTCGCCGAGGATGTCGAGCTGTTCGAGGACGGTCTTCAGGGGCAGGCCCGCGTGGTCCATCAGGAACAGCTGGCGCTGGTAGTCGCCGACGGCCTCCCGGAACGACAACGTCCGCTCGATGACCTGCTGGGGAGAGCCCACGGTCAGCGGGGTCTGCTCGGTGAAGTCCTCGAGCGACGGGCCGTGGCCGTACACCGGCGCGTTGTCGAAGTAGGGCCGGAACTCCCTTACGGCGTCCTGGGAGTTCTTGCGCATGAAGACCTGTCCGCCCAGGCCGACGATCGCGTCCTCCGGCCGGCCGTGACCGTGGTGCGCGAACCGGCGCCGGTACAGCTGCACCATGCGCCGTGTGTGGTCGGCCGGCCAGAAGATGTTGTTGTGGAAGAAGCCGTCGCCGTAGAAGGCGGCCTGCTCCGCGATCTCAGGAGACCGGATGGACCCGTGCCAGACGAACGGCGGGACGCCGTCCAGGGGTCGCGGTGTCGAGGTGAAGGCCTGGAGCGGCGTACGGAACGTGCCCTCCCAGTCCACGACGTCCTCGCGCCACAGCCGGCGCAGCAGCGCGTAGTTCTCCTTGGCGAGGTTGATGCCCTGGCGGATGTCCTGCCCGAACCACGGGTAGACGGGACCGGTGTTGCCGCGGCCCAGCATGAGGTCGACCCGGCCGTCGGCCAGGTGCTGGAGCATCGCGTAGTCCTCCGCGATCTTCACCGGGTCGTTGGTGGTGATCAGAGTCGTGGCGGTGGACAGGATCAGCTTCTCGGTGCGGGCGGCGATGTAGCCGAGCATGGTGGTCGGCGACGACGGGACGAACGGCGGGTTGTGGTGCTCGCCGGTCGCGAAGACGTCCAGGCCGACCTCCTCGGCCTTGAGCGCGATGGCGACCATCGCCTTGATGCGCTCGCGTTCGGTCGGAGTGCGGCCGGTGGTGGGGTCGGGGGTCACGTCCCCGACGGTGAAGATGCCGAACTGCATGGGGGTGTCTGCTCTCCTGAGCTCGTCCGGTTCCCGCGGGGGGAACCGGGGGCCGGGGTGACGCCGGGGCTCCGGCGTCAACCGGCGGGTCAACGGTGCGGTGTCACTTCGCCAGGAAGGCGAGGAGGGCGGTGTTGACCTCTTCGGCGTGGGTCCACAGCAGACCGTGCGGGGCGCCCTCGATCTCGACGTAGTCGGCCGCCGGAAGCCCCTTGTGGAAGGGGCGCGCCGTGCCCTCGGCCGGAAGGATGCGGTCGGCGGTGCCGTGCAGGATCAGTGCCGGCACGTCGACGGCCGGGATGTCGGCGCGGAAGTCGGTGTACCAGGTCGCCGGCGCGGCGGAGGCGGCGAAGGAGCCGCCGCGGGCCGCGGTGTCCCAGCTGTTGCGGACGGCCTCCTCGCTGATGCGGGTGCCGAGGTTCTCGTCGAGGTTGTAGAAGTCGTTGAAGAAGGCGGTGTAGTAGGCGTACCGGTCGGCCTTGACGGCGGCGACGACGCCGTCGAAGAACTCCTTCGGGGCGACGCCGTCCGGGTTGTCGTCGCTCTTGAGCAGGCAGGGCTCCAGGGAGGCCAGGAAGGCGACCTTGGCGACGCGGCCGGAGCCGTACGTCGAGACATAGCGGGCGACCTCACCGGTGCCCATGGAGAAGCCGACGAGGACGGCGTCCCTCAGGTCGAGGGTCTCCATCACCGTGTTCAGGTCGGCGGCGAAGGTGTCGTAGTCGTAGCCGGTGGTCGGCTGCGAGGACTGCCCGAAGCCGCGGCGGTCGTACGTGATCACGCGGTAGCCGGCGTCGAGCAGCGCGGCGCTCTGGCGCTCCCAAGAGTGGCCGTCGAGCGGGAAGCCGTGGATGAGGACGACCGGCTGGCCGGCGCCCTGGTCCTCGAAGTACAGCTCGATGGGGGTGGTGTTCTCCTGGCCCACGGTGATGTACGGCATGGGTGTTCCCTCGTTTCCGGTGGACTGGTCCGCGCGTCGGAGCGGCGCGGTGTGCCCGTCACGCTAGGACCGATCCCATGCCTCCTGTTGCCGTACCGCGCACCGCACCTTGCACGGGGGCGCAGAGTTCGCTCAGTCGCCGGTGGCCGTTCCGGCGTCGTCCTCCGCGAGGACGATCCGGGCCAGGTGGACCCGTGAGCGCACCGCGAGCTTGCGGAAGATCGACGCCAGATGGGTGTTGACCGTGTGCGGAGAGACGACGAGGGCCTCCGCGGCCGACCGGTTGGTGTGACCCGCGGCGATCAGCCTGGCCACCTTGCGTTCCGAGGACGTGAGCGCGTCCCAGCCCTGGTCGGTGCGCGGCCGGAGGCGTCCGGTGCGCCGGCCTGGGCGGCGTGCGGCCCGTTCCAGATCGACCCGGACCTGGTCGGCCTCGGCATCGGCCCCGGCCTGGGCGTAGAGGTCGTGCGCCCTGGTCAGGGCAGGTGTCGCGGCGGCGGCGCCCGAGGTCAGCAGCGCCCGCCCGAGGTCGGCGGACGCGGCGGCGAGCGGCAGCGGCCGGGGGCCGGTGAGGAGGATGCCCACCGCCCGCTCCAGGAGTTCGTGGTCGGTGTTCACGAGGGCCGACGCGTGGGCGGCCGTCCCCCGGGCGGTCGGCACGGTGGGGTTGCGGATCGCATGTTCGGCGGCCTGGGCCGCGAGGTCCTCGGCCAGCTTCCGGTCCCCGCCGCGCAGGGCGATGTGCACGGCCTGGACGACATGCGGGCGCAGGAGCCGCCACCGGAGGAAGGGGTGGTCCCGCTGCACGGACCGGACGAGTTCGGCCGCTGCCGCGTGGTCGCCGTCGGCGTCGGCGACGACGGCCTCGAAGTACTGGTGCGTGGCGTGGTTGCCGGTGTTCGGCCGGTCGGCCACGGTCGCCCGCACGACGTCCAGGTGTTCCTGCGCGGCTTCGCGGTCGCCGCGCAGCATCGCGAGGAGGCCGCGGTTGACGCGGATGTTGACCAGGTTGCCGGGCACGTGGAGGTCCGCTTCGAGCCGCTCGGCGGTGACGAAGTCCGCGTCCGCGTCGTCGAGCCGGCCGAGCCCCATGTTCAGGGTTCCTTGCACCCAGATCAGCATGGCGGGGCGCAGGGGGGCGTCGCCCGCCGTCCTGAGCAGTCGCCGTACGGTGTCGAAGTCGTCCATGTGGATCAGCGCGACGGCCTCCTCCGGGAGGAAGGCCGTGTCGAACACGCTCAGGGCCGTGTGGTGTTCGACGGCGGCGGCGCAGTCGCCCGCGTTGAGCGCGATCTCGCCGAGACCCCATAGAGCGAGGACGCGGGCCTCCCGGTCACCGGCCCGTTCCGCCTCCGCGAGCGCCCGTTCGCCGGTCTCGCGAGCGGCCCCGAGGTCGCTCCCGCGGGACCGGGACAGGGCCTGCCGGGCGGTCAGCCGGGCCCGGATCACGGGGTCGGTGACGGCTGCCAGCGCCGTCGTCGTGCGGCGGGTCAGCTCGTGGACGTCGTCGAGGTGCCACAGCGTGTCGCCGAGTACGCACTGCAGACGGGCGAAGACGTCCAGGGGCGGCTGCCGGGCGAGCAGCGCGTCGCCGGTGTCCCGTGCCTCCGTGTACCGGCCCGCGCGGGTCAGCGCGACGATGGCCCGTTCTCCCACGTCGTACGCCATGGGCGCACGCGCCGGTACGAGTTCCAGGGCGCGTACGGCCAGGTCGGCGGCGAGGTCGGGCATCACGGGGATCACGTCCGTGGCGGCCGCGCCGAGCAGTCCGATCGCCTCCATGTCTCCGGGTTCGGCGCTCTTCAGCAGATGCGGGACCGCGTCGACGGAGCTCCGGCCCGCCGCGACGAGCCGGCTTGCGGCCTCCCGGTGCAGCGCCCGGCGTACGGAGGGGGCGAGGTCGGCGTACACCGCCTGGCGGAGCAGGTCGTGGCGGAACAGGAGGCGTTCGCCGTCGTCGTGAAGGAGGGCGGCGGCGATCGCCTCGTCCACTTCGGCGCTGAGTGCGGAGGCGGGCCGGCCGCACAGGGCGGCGGCGTCGGCGAGCGAGAACGCGCGGCCGAGGACCGAGCCGATCCGCAGGAAGTGCAGGGTGTCCGGCCGGAGGGCGGCCAGGCGTCCGCGTACGCCGAGGACCAGCCGCTCGGGCGGTTCCGGCCCGTCCGCGCCCGACGCCGCGATGCCCGCGAGCATCTCGGCCGCGAGGAAGGGGTTGCCGCCCGCCCCGTCGAGGAGCTCCTCGACCCGCGCCGGCACGTCCCCGCCGAGGACGTCGCGTGCCAACTCGGCCAGGGCCGTGTCGGACAGCGGCCGCAGCGGGAGGGTCGTCGGTCGCGGCCCCTGCCCGTACAGTTCCGGGTCCTCCCGGCCCGTGAGCAGCCAGAGGACCGGGGAGCTGAGCAGCCGTGCCGGCATGACGCTCAGCGCGAAACGGCTGAGCGGGTCGGCCCATTGGACGTCGTCGACCGCGATCAGTACGGGCGTGCCCGCCGAGCGTTCCTCGATCAGCTGGGCCAGTCGTTCCACGAGCCAGATGCGCTGGTCGTGGTGGCCGGCGAGGTCCGCGAAGTCCGTGGCGGCCAGCAGCGGCGGGTCGCCGTGCAGGAGGCCCGAGGCCAGTGAGGCGAGGGGTGCCAGCTCGTGCAGTTCCTCGGCACGTCCGTGGCTGACGAGGAATCCGTGGGCCCGTGCGAGCGAGACGGCCTCCTGGAGCAGCGCGGTCTTCCCGATCCCGGGCTCGCCCAGAAGGAGCGCAATCGCTCCTCCCTCGCCGTCGCACACCGCCTCGACCAGGCCGCGCAGCCGCTCCAGCTCGGCTTCGCGGCCCCGCAGCCCGGGTCGGCTCAGCGCCGTCGCCACGGCGTGTTCCTCGGGCCGGTCGGGGCTCATCCCTTGACCGATCCGGCGAGCAGTCCCCGTGCGAAGTGCCGCCGGAGGGAGAAGAAGACGAGCAGCGGGACGAGCGCCGCCACGAAGGCTCCCGCAGTGAGCCGCTGCCACTCGTTGCCGTAGGTCCCGGCCATACTCGCCAGTCTGACCGTCATCGGCGCGGTCTCGGCCGTTCCGCCCGACAGGGTCAGGGCCACGAGGAGGTCGTTCCACACCCAGATGAACTGGATGACGGCGAAGCTCACCAGGGCCGGGCGGGCCAGCGGCAGCACGATCCGGAGCAGCAGCGTCCCGTGCGACGCGCCGTCGACGCGGGCGGCCTCGATCAGGTCCCGGGGCAGCCCGGCCAGGAAGTTGTGCAGGAGGAACACCGCGAAGGGCAGCGCGAAGGCCGTGTGGGCGAACCAGACCTGGCTGAACCGCGCGGGACCGGTGAGGTGCCACGCGGGCAGGAACAGCCAGCCCTGGGAGAAGAGCTTCAGGAGCGGGACGAGTGCCATCTGGAGCGGCACGGCCTGGAGCGCGAAGATGCCGACGACGAGCGCGTCGCGCCCCCTGAAGTCGATCCAGGCCAGGGCGTACGCCGCGAGGAAGGCCAGGACGAGCGGGAACAGCACCGAGGGAACGGTGATGACGACGGAGTTGACGAAGTACTCCGCGAGCCGCCCCGCCCCGTTCCCGCCGCCGGAGAGCACCTCGCCGTAGTTGTCGAGCGTGAGGTGCGGCGTACCGAACAGGGTCCACCAGCCCGTCGTCTTGATCTCCTCCTCGGGGCGGAACGAGGAGAGCAGGAGACCGAGGGTCGGTGTCGTCCAGAGGACCGCGATCACCACGGCGCCCCCTGTGAAGGCGCGGGAGGTCAGACGCTCCCGGACGCCGTTCACCCCGTCCTCCGCTGCGCCCGGACCTGGTGGGCTACGAAAGGGGTGACGAGGAGGAAGAGGAGCACAGCGAGCGCCGCGCCGCGGCCCGTCTCGCCGTAGCGGAAGGCCTGGTCGTACATCTCGTGGGCGAGGACGCCCGTGTCGAACTGTCCGCCGGTCATGGTCTTGACGATGTCGAAGGCCTTGAAGGTGCCGATCCCCTGGGCGAGGAGCACGACGAGCAGCGTGGGCCTGATCGACGGCAGCGTGATCCGCCGGAAGATCTGCCGGGGGGACGCGCCGTCGAGCAGGGCCGCCTCGGTCAGCTCCGTGGGTACGGCCCTGATTGCGCCGGCCAGCAGGACGGCCGCGAAGCCCGCCTGCGTCCACACCATCGCCACGATGAGGAACAGGACGTTCCAGGGAGAGTCCACGAGCCACTGCCTCGGTTCGCCGCCGAACGCAACGACGAGCTGGTTCAGCAGCCCGATCTGCCCGGCTTCCGCGGGACGGTAGGCGTAGACGAACTTCCAGACGACACCCGCGCCGACGAAGGAGATCGCCATCGGCGTCAGGACGAGGGACAGCGCGAACGCTCTGAACCGCGACCGTGCGACGGCCGCCGCGTAGAGCAGACCGACCGCGGTCGATGTCAGCGGCACGAGGACCACCCACGCCAGGGTGTTGCGCAGCGCCACCAGCGCCCGGTGGTCGGTGAACATCCACACGTAGTTGTCCAAGCCGGCCCATGTGCCGCCCCCGCCGTCGGTGAACGACAGCGCCAGAGTGCGCAGACCGGGCAGGATGAGACCGACCGCGAGCAGCAGCAGCGCGGGGGCCAGCAGGATCAGGGCTGCGGCCCTCCTCCGCACCGGTCCCCGGTGCAGTGCGAGCAGGATCAGGGCGACCACCGCCCCGAAGGCGGCGACACCCTGGAGCAGGTACAGCAGCTTGGGCTGCTGGGCGACGGCGTCGAACGACATCAGTGGCTCGGCCAGGAGCGTTCGACGGACTCGGCGACCTGCCGGGTGCTCGCGCCGCTGATCCAGTCGACGGCTCCCTTCCAGAACGTCCCGGCGCCGACCGACGCCGGCATCAGGTCCGAACCGTCGAACCTGAACTGTGTCCGGGGATCCTGGAGCAGCTCGATCGAGAGCCGGTCGACGGGGGTCGCGGCGTTCGCCGGATCCACGCCCCTGTTCGCCGAGACGAACGGGCCCTTCTTCATCCGCGCGTTCGCGAAGTCCGCGGAGGCCAGGTACTCCTGGAACGCCCGCACCTCGGGACGGTCGGCGAACGCCGCGGTGAAGACCCCGCCGCCCAGTACGGGTCGGCTGGCCGGGTCGGCCCCTGGCAGGAGGAAGGCGTAGACGTCCTTGTCCGGTCCGATCTCGGTGCCCTTCGGCCACATGTCGGCGTAGAACGAGGCCTGGCGGTGCATCGCGCAGTCGCCGGAGAGGACCGGTGTGCCGGCCTCCTGGAAGGAGATCGACGCCATCGACCGGGCCGGACCGAAACCGCCGTTGGCGTACCGGTCGTTCTTGAGGATGGACCCCACGGTGTCCATGGCCTTGATCACACGGGGGTCGTCGAACGGGATCTCGTGGGCGACCCATTGGTCGTAGACGTGCGTGCCCTGCTGGCGAAGGAGGACGTCCTCGATCCAGTCCGTCACGGGCCAGCCGGTCGCCTCGGCGGACTCGATGCCCGCGCACCACGGCTTGACGCCCGACGCCGCGACCTTCTCGGTCACGGCCATCAGCTCGGTCCACGTGCGGGGAACGCTCAGTCCCCGGTCGCGGAAGAACTTCGGGGAGTACCAGACGAACGACTTCACGTTCGCGACGAGTGGCGTGCCGTAGAGGGTGCCGTCCACGGTCGCGTAGCTGTTCCAGTCCGCCGACCAGCCCTGCTTGGCGAGGGCAGCGACCCCGGCGCTCACGGGCTTCAGCTTCCCCGCCCGCGCAAAGCGTTCCATGAGCCCGGGCTGGGGGAAGAACGCCATGTCGGGCGCGTTCCCGCCGTCGACCCGGACCTGGATCTGCGCCTCGAACTCCCCGTCCCCCTCGTACTGGACGTCGATTCCCGTGCAGTCCGCGAAGTCCGCCCAGGTCTCTTCGAACAGATCGGCCTCCCGGTCCCGGTTCTCCGCGTAGACGGTGACCTTGGTGCCGGGGTGCTTGCCGTACCGGGCGTACGGTGCGCAGTCCGCGGTGGTGTGCGAGCGCGAACCGCTCTCCTGCGGGGCGCCGCAGGCGGTGGCGGTGACGGCGAGGGTGATGACGGCGAGCGCGAGCCTCGCGCCGAACCTCATGGGTGTGCTTCCTCCGATCGCCCGCCGCATGTTCTCGGCGGGCGTTTCGGAAAGCTACAGCGTTCGAACGACAGAGACCAATCGTTCGATGTTCAAGCGTCGGATCGGGGTGGGATCAGTGCCCCGTGGACCGGGCCGCGTCCATGATCAGCTCCGCCACGGCCTTGGGCTGGGCAAGCATGACCAGGTGCGAGGAGTCGACCTCGACGGTGGTCATGCCGGCCCGCCGGTAGCCGAACCGCTCCACGTCGGGGTTGATCGTGCGGTCGGCGGAGGCCACCAGGCCCCACGAGGGCTTGGTCTTCCACGCCGCGACCGGCGCCGCCTCCGAGAAGGCCCGCGCGGCCAGGGGGCGCTGGGAGACGGCGAGCACCGCGGCGAGGTCGGGATCGACGTCCGCCGCGAACAGGTCGGGGAACCGGTCGATCGCCACCGAGACGTCGGTGCCGGTCTCGCTGGAGCCGGCCACGGGGAACGGGGTGTGGACGAGCGCGTCGGCGAGACCGGAGTCGGGGAAGCCGCCCTGCAGTTCGCCCAGGCTCTCGCCCTCCTCGAGCGCGTATCCCGCGAGGTACACCAGGGCGCGGACGTTGTCCTCCGTACCGGCGAGGGTGATGACGGCGCCGCCGTAGGAGTGCCCCACCAGGATCACGGGGCCTTCGACGGCACGGACCACGGAGGCGATGTACGCGGCGTCGTCGACGAGGCTGCGGTTGGGCACCGCCGGGGCTATCACCTCCAGGCCGACAGCGGTCAGCTCGGGGATGACACGGGCGAAGCTGGAGGCGTCGGCGAAGGCGCCGTGGACCAGGACGACGGTGGGGCGGGCATGCCGGGCCATGGTGGAACTCCTCGGAGAGTGGATGGGGAAGTTGGGGGTGGAATGCTTCACAGGCCGAAGCGGGCGCGGCGCGCCTCGGGCACCAGGTCGGCGTACTCGGGATGCTTGCCGATCCAGCCCCGGATGAAGGGGCAGTACGGCAGGACGCGCAGCCCGCGGACCCGGGCGTCGTCGAGGGCGCCGCGGGCGAGCAGCCCGCCCAGACCCCGGCCGCCGAAGCGGGGATCGATCTCGGTGTGGATGAAGGCGATCTCGCCGTCCGAGAGGTGGTACTCGGCGAAGCCCGCGGTCTCGGTGCCGTCGTCGCCGGCGAGGATCTCGTACCGGGACTTATCGGGCTGGTCGGTCACTCGGGGTTCCATGGGTGCTCCTGTGCGGTCGTGGTGTGACGGGGGCGGTGGCTGCGTTCAGAGGGTGCGGCGCACGCCCGCCTGGCGTTCCAGGTTGCGGAGCTGGACGGCAAGGTCGCCTTCGACGGCAAGCTGGGCGGGGCCGCTGCGGCCGATGGGCAGGACCTGCTCGCTGCGCATGTCCTCGAGCATCAGGGCGAACGCCGTGTACATCGCGACGACCGCCACCAGCAGGCCGAGCGCCCCGGACGTGCGCGTCAGCCATTCGGCCCCGGTGACGCCCGCGAGGCCGGTGGCCGCCCAGCGGGGCAGGGAGACCGCGAGGACGAGCCACAGCGCCCGCTTGGGCCCGGTCACGGCGGTCATCAGCGCGCCGAAGCAAAGGAGTGCCAGATTGAAGACGCCGAGGACCTTCAGGCCGCCGGCCGCGCCGCTGAGCATGATGAGCGAGTAGGGCAACCAGCTGCCGGCGAACACCGCCATCAGGGTCGCCGCGATCACGTCACGGGCGCCGAAGGCCAGGAAGCTGACCAGGAGTTGGAGGACGAAGGCGGGCAGCACGGTGAAGGCGACGGCGGCACGGGCCTCCTCCCCGAGGATCCCGAGCTGGAGGCATCCCGTCATCACGGACGCGATGGCGATCGTGAAGAAGCCGAGCGGCATGGGTGAGGCGATGGGGCGCAGGTTGATCCGTGTCATCGACCGGAGGTCCGGCTCGAAACGGCGTCCCGGGGGGACGTCCGGCGGGACGGCCCGGGCGTCGTCGCCGCTGTCGGCGGTGGGTGAGGCGGTACTCATCGTATGGATCTCTCTCAGTGCTCGAAGCAGGGGTCGACGAACGACGGCTGTGTGTCGGGGATGGAGCCGCGCGCGACGCGCCACCGGCGGTGCTGCTCGGACTCGGCGACGGCCTCGGCCACGAGCGAGGCCTGACGGGCACCGCTCTGGTAGCCGCCGAAGTGGGCCACGGGGCTCCACTCGGGGCTCACCGGCGGGACGGCCTCATCGTGACCCTCGTACTCCGCGGTCGCGTAGACGATGCGGCCGCCGACGACGGTGAGGAGGGACTCGATGTCGGGGATGACGTCCTCGGGCACGGTGAGGTAGTCGTCGGACAGGATCGCGAGGTCGCCGTACGAGCCTTCCCGCAGGGTTCCCTTGACGTCCTGCTCGCCGGTGAGCTGCGCTCCGCCCCGGGTGTAGAGGCCGAGGGCGGTCTCCCGGTCGAGCAGGTTCCCTGCCGGATAGAGCACGGTGCCGCCGACGGTGCGCCCGGTCACCAGCCAGTGCAGCGCGACCCACGGGTTGTACGAGGAGACGCGGGTGGCGTCGGTTCCGGCGGCGACCGTCAGGCCGCGGTCGAGCATGGCCCGGACCGGCGGGGTGTGGGCGGCGGCCTCGGCGCCGTAGCGATCGAGGAACGCGGCACCCTGGAAGGACATCCGGTTCTGCACCGAGACGGCGCCGCCGAGGGCGGTGATCCGGTCGAGGCTGCCTGCCGAGACGGTCTCCGCGTGGTCGAAGAGCCAGCGGTTGCCGCCGGGGAAGAGTCCCTCCGCGGCGAGCTTCTCGAAGACGGCCAGGTCGCGGCGGATGGTCTCGTCGTAGGTGGCGTGGAGCCGGAAGCCCCAGCCGTTCTCGAGCAGGAGCCGTACGGCGCTCTCGAACTCGGTCTCGTAGCCCGCGGCGAGCTCGGGCCGGGGCTCGGAGAAGTTCTCGAAGTCGGCGGCGGCCCAGGTCAGGTTCTCACCCGCGCCGTTCAGCCGGAGCCACTCGTCCCCGTCCCCGGGCTTGACCATCTCGGTCCAGCGCTTCAGGTCGGCGAGTTCCTGCCCGGCCGTCTGCGGGAAGAGGTGGTAGGCGATCCGGAGGGTCAGCTCCCCCGACCTGGCGAGGTCGGTGACCGTCGCGTAGTTGTCGGGGAAGTTCTGGAAGCCGCCGGCGGCGTCGACAGCGGACGTCAGTCCGAAGCGGTTCAGCTCGCGCAGGAAGTGACGCGTCGACGTCCGCTTGTCGGCCTCGTCGAGGGCAGGTGCCTTGGCCAGCGTCGAGTACAGGACGAGAGCGCTCGGCGCCGCGAGGAGGACGCCGTTGGGTTCGCCGTCCCGGCCCCGGACGATCTGCCCACCCCGGGGGTCGGGGGTCTCCCGGGTGAACCCGGCCGCCTTGACCGCGGCCCGGTTCATCAGGGCCGACTGGTACAGGTGCAGAACGAACACCGGAGTGTCGGGGGCGGCGGCGTTCAGCTCGGCGACGGTCGGCATCCGGCGTTCGGCGAACTGCTCGGCGGTCCAGCCGCCCACCACCCGGATCCACTGCCCCCTGGGCGTGCGGCCGGCCTGCTCGCGCAGCATGGCCAGGGCCTGGCGGAGGCTGCGTACGCCGTCCCAGCGCAGCTCCAGGACGTAGTTGAGGCCGCCCCGGATGACGTGCAGGTGCGAGTCGTTCAGGCCGGGGATCACCCGTCGGCCCAGCGCGTCGACGACCCTGGTCCCCGGCCCGACGAGGTGGGCGAGATCGTGGTCGTCGCCGAGGGCCGCGACCCGGCCGTCGCGGAGGGCGACGGCGCGGGCCTCGGGGCGGTCGGAGTCACCCGTGAACACCTTGGCGTTGCGGACGAGGAGGTCGGCGTGCTCGTGTTCCCGCCGCGGCGCGGGAACGAGGCCCGCGACCGGCATGCTCATGGAGGGCCCGGTCATGCGAGGGCCTTGCGCAGGATGTCGGTGGCGACGCCGATGGCGAGCTCGGCGCCGTGCGTCTCGCGCAGCGCGTTCAGCATCACGAAGTCGTGGATGACGCCCTGGACGCGCAGGGCGGTGACGGGGACGCCCGCGGCCCGCAGCTTGTTCGCGTACGCCTCGCCCTCGTCGCGCAGGACGTCGGCCTCGGCCGTGATGACCAGGGCGGGCGGCAGGCCGGTGAGCTGCTCGGTGGAGCCGCGCAGCGGCGAGGCGGTGATCTGGGCGCGCTCGGTCTCGTCGGTCGTGTACTGGTCCCAGAACCACTTCATGGCGTCGCGGCGCAGGAAGTAGCCCTCGGCGAACCGGTGGTAGGAGTCGGTGTCGAAGCTCGCGTCCGTGACCGGGTAGAAGAGGACCTGCTGGACGAGCGTGACGTCGCCGCGCTGCTTGGCCATGAGGGTGAGGGCGGCGCTCATGTTGCCGCCGACGGAGTCGCCGGCCACCGCGATCCGGGTGCCGTCGAGGTCCTTGTGGTGCCCCTCGCGGGCGACCCACTGGACGACGCTGTAGTTCTGCTCGATCGCGACGGGGTAGCGCGCCTCGGGCGACAGGTCGTACTCGGGGAAGACCACGGCCGCCCCGGTGCCGACGGCGAGTTCGCGGACGAGCCGGTCGTGGGTGTGGGCGTTGCCGAAGACCCAGCCCGCGCCGTGGATGTAGAGGATGACGGGGAGCGGGCCGGTGGCGCCGCGGGGGCGGACGATCCGGGCGCGGACGTCGCCGGTCGGGCCGCCGTGGACGGTGATCCACTCCTCGTCGACGTCCGGCAGGGGGACGCCCTCACCGTTCTGGACGTCGTCCACGGCCTTACGGCCTTCGGCGACGGGGATCTGGTAAAGGTACGGCGGCTGGGCGGTGGCGTCGGCGAAGGCCTGGGCGGCGGGTTCGAGGACCGGACGGTTCTTCATGAGGGGCTCTCCTTCAGGGGATGTACGGGGCGGGTCGGAGCGTCAGCGGGTCAGAACGTCAGCGGGTCGGAGCGTCAGCGGGTCGCCCGCACGGCGGCGAGGATCACGTGGGTGACCACGGCAGGGCGGGAGACCGCCACTGCATGGGACGCGTCCACTTCGGTGATGTGCGAACCGGCACGCCGGGCCATCCACCGTTCGGCGACGGCCGGGATGTTCTTGTCGGCGGTGGCGATCAGCGCCCAGGACGGGATCGTCTTCCAGGCCGCCTCCCCGGCCTTCTCCTCCAGCGCGGCGGTGGCGACCGGGCGCTGGGTCGCGGCCATGACCGCCGCTTCGGCGGCGGGTACGTCGGCGGCGAACTGCCCGTGGAACTTGGCTCGTTCGATGACGAGTTCGGTGCCGGTGCCACCGCCGGGCAGCGGGTACGACCGCGGGTTCACGGTGTCGCCGAGGGTTGAGCCCGGGAACTTGGCGGCGAGCTCTGCCGCGCTCTCCCCCTTGTCCGGGGTGAACGCGGCGATGTAGACGAGGGCCTTCACACGGCTGTTGCCCACTGCGGCGCCACTGATGACGGCGCCGCCGTAGGAGTGGCCGACCAGGACGACGGGCCCGTCGACGGCGGCCAGCACGCTGCGCAGGTAGGCGGTGTCCGCGGCGAGACCGCGCAGCGGGTTGGCGGGCGCCAGGACGGGGTAGCCGGCGTGCTGCAGCCGCCGGATCGTGCCGCTCCAGCTGGAGGCGTCCGCGAACGCTCCGTGGACCAGGACGATCGTCGGCTTGGGGTCGTGCCGGTCGGTGTCGGCCGCGGCCGGGCGGCTCGCGGGTGCGGCGGGTGCGGCCGGGCGGCTCGCCGGTGCGGCGGGTGCGGCGCCGAGCAGAGCGGCCAGCGTCGCGGGCATGGCGAGGGCGAGGGTGCGCCTCGTGAGCTGCATGGGTGGGTGTTTCCTTGTCGGGGGGGAAGCTTGGGAGTGTGCTCGGTCGAGCGGGAGGGGTGCGCCGCTCGGGTGGAGGGTGTGCGCCGGCCGGGCGGACGGGACCCGGCTCAGGAGAAGGGGACCAGGCCTCAGAGGCCCTACGAGCGGGCCTCCGCCCGAGCGGCACCGGGACGCAGCAGGACCTTGCTCGGCACGCACGCACGGTAGGAGCACTCACCGCCGACCGCCTCGTCCTCGACGACGACAGTGGTCAGCCCCGCCCCGACGGCGCGGCCGGCGACGACCTCGCCGGCCGGGCCGCCGCCGACCACGACGACGTCGTAGGTGTCCATCAGCCGTGCACCAGAGGGGTGTCCACGAGGTGCTCGGCCAGGAACCACACCTGCGCCTCGCCGGTGCGGATGACGTCGGAGACGAGCAGGTCGGCGCTGCCCTCGTCGCCCTCCTGGGAGAGCCGGGCGGCGGCGTCGCGGGCGTCGATCAGGATCCGCTCGTGCGCGTCGAGGAGCCGCGACAGCATGACGGGCACGGGCTCGACGCCGTCCGGCGGACGGGGGATCGCCGTCAGCTCCGCGACGTGGCGCGGGTCCCCGACGGCGACGCCGCCGAGGCTCTGGACCCGCTCGGCCAGCGCGTCCACGATGGCCAGCTGGGCCTCCGCGTGCTTGTCGAGCATCAGGTGGAGCGAGTAGAAGGTCGCCCCGCGCATGAGCCAGTGGTGCTTCTTGTAGAGGGAGTGGAGGATCTGCGTGTCGGCGAGGACGCGATTCAGCCGCTGGCAGGCGTACATGCGAGTGTCGTGGCCGAGGCCGATCGGCAACTGCTTGAGCGTGCCGAACGCCTGGGTCTCGGCGCCCTTCTGGTGCAGCAGCGGCTGGCCGCCGCCGTGCGGGTTCGTGAGGGTGTCCATCGAGTACTCCTGTACAGGGAGAAGTGGGTGAGTGGGCCCGGCCGCCCGGTCGGGGGTGCACAGCCGGCCGGACCCGGTCTGTGGTGCTCGCGCTCAGCGCTCGGCGATCGCCGGGGCGGCGGGAGTCCGGTGCAGGACGAGCCGGGTGAGGAGTCCGCTGCCGAGACCGGCCACGAGCGCGAGGGCGGCCCACCACAGCGGGTACGGCGTGAGGCCGAGGACCGCGTCGAGGGACCAGGCGCCGGGGCCGGTGGCGGCGAGGGCGGCGGCGGTGCCGATGAGAACGAGCGGGTATTCGTACCCGTCGTTCTGCACCCAGAGGCCGTGGCGCCACTTCACGGTGAGGGCGACGGTCATGACCCCGATGGCGCCGGTCGCGGCGAGCGGGGTCAGGAGGCCGGCGGCGAGCAGCAGGCCGGAGCCGATCTGACCACCACCCGCCGCCACAGCGGTGAGGACACCGCCTCGGAAGCCGTCGGCGCGGAACTCCTCGGTGCCGCCCTCGAGTCCCTTGCCGCCCAGGTGCGAGCTGACCTTCTGGACACCATGGCCGGCGACGAGCAGTCCCACCAGCAGACGCAGGATCAGAATGCCGGTGTCCACAGGGGTCAGCCGGCCGCGTGCGCGCCGATGACCGACTGCGCGTACACGACACCCAGGCCGTACGCGCCCGCGTGGGCCTTGACGATCTCCATGACGTCGCCGTACGTCTCCTGGCGCGCCCAGTCGCGCTGCAGCTCCAGAAGGACCTGGACCCAGGTCACCGGGACGGCACCGGCGGCGATCATCCGCTGCAGCGCGTGCTCGTGGGCGGCCGGGCTGACACCACCGGAGGCGTCCGTCACGACGTACACCTCGTAGCCCTGCTCGAGCGCCGAGAGCGCGGGCAGCACCAGGCAGACCTCGGTCCACAGACCCGACAGGATGATCTTCTTGCGACCGGTCGCCTTGACCGCCGCGACGAGCGCCTCGTCCTCCCAGGCGTTCATGGTGGTGCGGTCGATGATCTCGTTCTTGGGGAACACCTCGGCGAGCTGCGGCAGCAGGGGGCCCGAGAAGGACTCGGCGGCGACCGTGGTCAGGACGGCCGGAACGTCGAACGCCTTGGCCGCCTTGGCAAGACCAACGGTGCTGTTGATGATCGCGGCACGGTCGCCGCTGCCGGTGCCGAAGAACATCTGCGGCTGGTGGTCCACGAAGAGCATGACCGAGTTGTCGGGCGTGAGCAGGTCCTTGCTCGGAGCGGCCTGCACCTTGTCGATGTCGAACATGAGGGGTCCTTTCGAAGCCATCGGTAGCATGCCCACCGCGTCCGCGGCGAGGCACTTCTTCAAGCTACGAGCGCCCCGACCGACCGAGTTGACTTCCTGCGCCCAGGGGTTGGCACGACAGCGCACAACCGGTCAAGGACGAGAGCCGTGCAGCGTCACCGGCGCGAACGCGCAAGGCCGCGAGGCCGGCACACTCGCCCCGAGACACCCGCGAAACGGTGCGTAACCACACCCCAACCCAACGAAGGGCCGCCTCACCAGCGGAAACACGGCCAGGAACGGGCCGCGGCCGGGGAGAATGAAGCCGCCCCGGGGAGCGGCTGGGGAGAATCGTCCAGTACGCCGAGGCGTACCGCTTCAGACGCTTCGAAGCGCAGGAAGCGGCATGGCGCCACGCCACCCGACTCGCGGAGTAGGTAAGCGCCGTACGCACTCGGCCGGGCCGTCAGCTATCACACGGAAGTGGCGACCTTCTCCGCCGTGTCCACCGGCCCGGAGCCAGAGGACTGGGCCGATCTCGCCAGGTTGCTCGGCCCAGGCGCCTTCGCCGACATGTTCAGCTGTCCGGCCGTCCCGCCGCCGAGTTGGGAGCCGGTCTTCAGTCTTGAGGGCCGTCAGATGATCTGGCCCGGCGGTGGCCGCCCCGGCCACCCTCGCGCCGAGCCCGGCACCGGCGTGGTCGAACTCGGCAGGGACAGCGTGCCCGAGATGCTCGACCTCGTCGCGCGGACCGGGCCGGGGCCCTTCTGGCCGCGCACCCACGAACTCGGCACCTATCTCGGTGTCCGGGTCGACGGCGCCCTGGTGGCGATGGCAGGAGAGCGCCTGCAACCCCCGGGGTGGACCGAGATCAGCGCCGTCTGCACTGCTCCCGACGCACGTGGGCGAGGCCACGCCGCCCGCCTGGTAGTCGCGCTCGCCGCCCGGATCGTGGCGCGAGGCGAACGCCCCTTCCTGCACGTGGCCGAGACGAACACCGGCGCGATCGCGCTGTACGAACGCCTCGGCTTCAAGACCCGCAGGCAGGTGACCTTCCGAGGCTTCCGCACCCCCTGACGGCCTGCCTCGGCGGTCCGCCCTGATCGGTCCGCCGCCTAGGGGGCAGATCGCGTCACTGGCCCTGAGGCTTCCTCCGGCTCCTGCCGGAACAAGTGCCAGGGCGCGTCCGAGCGGGTGGCGCGTGCCCCGGCGGTGAGTTTCAGGGCGTACACCGGCCGTTCGCCAGGGACGGGGCCGAGGTAGGCGTGGCCGGTCATGTGGCACCAGGCGGGCAGATCGAGCGGCGCTGCTGGGTCGGTGGCGATGACGTGGACGACGGTGCCCGGCGGCGCGCCGTCGATCTGTTGGCGCAGGCGGAGCAGGAGGGTGACGCAGAGCAGGCCGGTGCCGTCGACGGTCAGGGAAGGCTCGGCGGGCGGGGACGAGCGCGTCATCGGCTGTTCGATGTCGGGGCGACCGCGGGCGTTGTGGCCGAAGCCGGCGGCAGGTCCAGGCCGCGGGAGGTGACCGTACGTACGGTGCCCTCGGCCAGGCGGTAGGTCAGGCCGACGACTGCCGTGCGTCCGGAGGCGACCTGGTCGGCCAGTTCCTGGGAGCGGTCCATGATGAGGTCGACGGTGTGGCGGACGTGTGTGGCGATGAACCCGTCGTCTTCGCTCACGCCGGCGGCCTGGGCAGCCAGCACACTGGGGGTCACCCGCTCTATGACGTCCCGCAGGTAACCGCGCGCGGTCGTACCGTCCTTCACGGCGGCGCGGGTCGCCGCGACGGCTCCGCACGCGTCATGCCCGAGGACGACGACGAGCGGACAGCCCAGCACACTCACCCCGTACTCGATGCTGCCGAGGACCTCAGGTCCCACGGCGTGGCCGGCGGTGCGCACGACGAACAGGTCTCCCAGCCCCTGGTCGAAGATGATCTCGGCGGCCAGCCGGGAGTCGGAGCATCCGAGCAGCACGGCGTGCGGGTGCTGGGCGGATGCCGTGTCGGCGCGGCGGACGGCGTCCTGGTTGGGGTGCCGGGGGGTGCTGGCGGCGAAGCGCAGGTTGCCGGTGCTGAGCAGGTCAAAAGCTTCGCGTGGGGTGGCCGGGGCTACCGGGGTGGCGTCACTCATGGGCCGCAGGCTAAGTCCGGAGCCTCTTCTCGACGGCGTCGGGGGTGTGCTCGGCGCGGGTGCGCTGATCGCGTTCAGGCGCGAGAAGCAGGCGGTGTCCCGTCACGCGAGGGCCGCTCGGGCAAAGGCCGTGGGTGGACGGCCTGTTTCATCACGATGGTCGAGTTGAGGCTGCGCACCCCGGGCAGATGGATGAGCACGGACTCGTAGAAGCGCTGGTAGGACGGCAGGTCAGCCGTGACCACGCGGATCAGGTAGTCGGGTTCGCCGAACAGCGGCTGGGCTTCGATGATCTCGGGAATGTCGGCGAGTGCCGCATCGAACTCCGTCACCGCGTCGGGGCGGCTGAGCGTGGCGAAGACCAGGACCTCGAACCCGAATCCCACCGCTGCGGCGTCGACGTACGAGACGTTGCGGGAGACCGCGAGGGGCGCCGATTTCACGCTGTCGTCCGCCTGCTGCTGCCACTACTGCTCGAGAATGGCGTCGAGCTGACGTCCGGTGACCCCGACGGTGAGAACCGGGTTGCCGTAGCCGTACGCGTTCCAGGACTCGCCGAGCAGGATCCGGCCGTCCGCGTCGCCGGGGTTGCGCCCTTCGCGTACGGCAGGCCGCCGCGGACGGTAGTGCTGCCCTTGCCGGGCGAGGCGTTTGTTCGCGACGGCGAGCGGGTTGGTTCACCGGAGCGTGGAATGGCGGTCTTTCGTGCGCGATTGGCTGCCCTCGGCCTGAGGTGATCATGGTCCCGGGCCCTGCCGTCCGGGGACGCGCGGACGCCAGGTGCGCCGTGCACACCCGGACGCTCACATCCCCGTTGTTCGAGGAGCTGAAGTCCCTTGTCACCACCTGTCATCGGCGTGCCGCTCTCGCGTCGGCGCCGTGCCGTCGGCGTGCTCGCGCTGAGCACCGCGCTGGTCGCGGGCCTGCCCGCGTTCACCCCCGCCGCGTGGGCAGCGCCGCCCGGGCAGCAGGACGCACCACGCGTGGCGGACGGCTCCGCCCTGGTCCTGGACCGCCCGGGTGAGTCGGTCGTCACCCGCCGCGAGGTCACGCCCGTCGCGCCGGGCCTGACCATGACGTCCTTCGACCGGCTCGGCCGCGCGGGCTGGATCCGCGGCAAGGTGCTCGTCGCCGACCTGGACACCAAGGGCCTGAGCGTCGACTACCTGTCCTCCGGCAAGGTGACGACCCGCCAGACCGTCACCGAGATGGCCCGGGGCGCGGGGGCGGTCGCCGCGATCAACGGCGACTACTTCGACATGAACGCCTCCGAGGCGCCGCTGGGCGTGGGGGTCTCGCGCAAGGACGGCCTCGTCCAGGCGCCCGTTGAGGGCTGGAACCAGGCCGTCACCGTCGGCACCGACGGGCTCGCCCGGATGGCCGAGGTGTTCCTGGAAGGCCACGCGAGCCTGCCCGGCGGCCGCGAGGTGACGCTGTCCGGCGTCAACACCTACGGCCTGCCCGCCGACGGCGTCGGCGTGTTCACCCCGGCCTGGGGCAGCGCCTCGCGGGCCAACGTCGCGAACGGCTCCGGCGAGGTGATCGAGGTCGAGATCCGCGACGGCAAGGTCACCGACGTACGCGAGCACCTCGGCGGCGCCGTCCCGGACGGCGCGACCGTCCTGGTGGGCCGCGAGGCCGGCGCCCGGGCGCTGCGCGACCTGAAGCCCGGCGACCAGGTCGGCGTCGGCTACCGCCCGCGCGCCTCCTTCGGCGAGGTGGCCGTCGCGGTCGGCGGCTACCAGGTCCTGGTGGCCGACGGCGTGGCCCGCCGGCCTGGCGACAACGACGGCAACGAGCTGAACGCGCGCACCGCCGTGGGCTTCTCGGCCGATAACCGGCGCATGTACCTGGTGACCATCGACGGCCGCCAGGGCGACAGCCCCGGCATCACGCTGCCGGACCTCGCCGAGCTGATGCGCGGCATGGGCGCGTACAACGCGCTCAACATGGACGGCGGCGGCTCGGCCGCGATGGCCGCCCGCCTGCCGGGCACCGCCCAGGCCGGCACTGTCAGCAGCCCTTCCGACAACGGCGGCGAGCGCGCGGTGGCCAACGGGCTCGGCCTGTTCTCCGCGCCCGGTTCCGGCGAGACCCGGGGCTTCAGGCTGCGCGCCGCCGAGGGCGTGGAGAGCGCCGCCCGGGTCTTCCCCGGCCTGCACCGCACCGTGCGGGCCCTGCCCCACGACGAGGCCTTCGGCCCCGTCAAGGGCGCCGCGCCCGCCACCCGGTGGAGCACCGCGACCGGCGCCAAGGTCGAGGTCGCGGGCCGGGGGCTCGACGCGGTGGTCACCGGACGCAAGCCCGGCACCGCTCAGGTCTCCGTCACCGCCCAGGGCGCCGAGGCGGCCACGCTGCCGCTGACCGTGCTCGGCCCGGCGGTACGCATCACCGCCGGTGAGGAGCCGATCGCCCTGGAGGGGACCGGCGCCACCGCCCACCTCGCGGTGACCGGCTTCGACGCCCTGGGCCACGCCGCGCCCGTCGAGGCCGCCGACATCAAGGTCACCGGCGGCGAGGGCGTCGTCGAGGCCTCCCCCGCGCCCGACGGCACGATCGGCCTCAAGGCGCTGGCCGACGGGAAGTCGGCCACCCTCAAGCTGACCGTCGGCGCCATGGAGAGCGCCGTCGCCGTCACCGTCGGCATGACCGAAAAGTCGTTCGCGGACTTCTCCGACGCCGCCGCCTGGAAGTCCGGCAACGACCGCGCCCCCGGCGGCACGGTGGCCCCTGCCCCCGGCCCGAACGGCGCCGCCGGCCTGCGGATGACCTACGACTTCACCCAGTCCACCGGCACCCGCGGCCAGTACGCCATCGCCCCCAAGGACATCGTGCTGCCCGGCCAGCCGCGCTCGATCACCATGTGGATCGAGGGCGACGGCAACGGGGCCTGGCCGCGCATCCAGTACCGCACCGCGGCGGGCGTCACCTCCAACCTCGATGCCCCGATGGTCACCTGGACGGGCTGGCGCAAGGTCGAGTTTCCGGTACCGGCGGGCGTGCAGTACCCGCTGACCTTCCAGCGCTTCCGCCTGATGGAGACCAGCGCCGCACGCTCCTACACTGGCGCGCTCACCCTTGGCGACCTGAGCGTCAAGGTCGCGCCCGACGTCGAGCTGCCCGTCCAGCCCTACGTGAGCGACCCGGTCGTCCTCACCAACGGCACCGTCGACAAGAGCCCGCTGCGCGTGGCCGTCATGTCCGACGCCCAGTTCGTCGCGCGCCGCCCCGAAAGCGACATCGTCCAGGCGGCCCGCCGCACGCTGCGCGACATCGCCGCCGCCAAGCCGGAACTGCTCATCATCGACGGCGACTTCGTCGACGAGGCGGCCCCGGAGGACTTCGCGCTGGCCCGCAAGCTGCTCGACGAGTTCGACCAGCTCACCGGCGGCAGCATCCCGTGGCACTACGTGCCCGGCAACCACGAGGTCATGGGCCCCGGCACGATCGACAACTTCAAGGCAGCGTTCGGCGACACCACCAAGGTGTTCGACGTCAAGGGCACCCGCTTCGTCACGCTGAACAGCTCGCTGGGCACTCTGCGCGGCAGCGGCTTCGACCAGATCGCCACGCTGCGCTCGGCCCTGGACAGCGCGGCCAAGGACCCGTCCGTCACCGGCCTGCTGCTGTTCGAGCACCACCCCACCCGCGACCCGCTGCCGGACAAGGGCAGCCAGCTGGGCGACCGCAAGGAGGCCGCGCTCGTCGAGCACTGGCTGAGCGACTTCCGCGCCGGCGGCAAGTCCGCTGCCATGGTCACCGGCCACGTCGGCGCCTTCCACGCCAGCAGCGTGGACGGCGTCCCGTACCTGATCAACGGCAACGCGGGCAAGGGCCCAGCCTCCGAGCCCGACCGCGGCGGCTTCACCGGCTGGACGATGCTCGGCATCAACCCGGCCGCCGGCAAGGTCACCGACCCCTACGCGGTACCGGACGACGCCTCGGCCTGGCTGCGCGCCGAGGTCCGAGCCCGTGCCGACGCCGTCGACCTCAAGGCGCCCACCGCGCTCGGCCTGCTCGACAGCGTCCCCGTGACCGCGACCCTCACCCAGGACGACGAGCGCACCGTGCCCGTCGCCTGGCCGATCACCGCCCAGTGGGGCGGCAACGGCGTGCACATCGGCACGGTCGCGAGCGCGCCGCGCGGCGCGGTGGCCGCGTACGACCCGGCCGCACGCACGCTGACGGGCCTGCGCCCGGGCAAGGCGACTTTGACCGTCACCGTCGGCGGGGCCACCGCCGAGCGGGACGTCACCGTCGGCAACGCCCCCGCGTGCACGACCACCATCCGCGGCAAGCACTCCTCGCTCACCGTCACCTCGGGCGTCACCTGCTTGGAGGGCGCGAACGTCAACGGCCCGGTCCTGGTCCAGCGCGGGGCCACGCTGGTGGCGATCGACTCCACCGTCAACGGCCCCGTCTCGGCCCGCGGCGCGAGCGCGTTCGTACTCAGCGACACCACGGTGTCCGGCCCGGTCTCGGTCAGCGGCAGCACCGGAGCGGTGGCCGTCCTGCGGTCCTCGCTCTCCGGACCGCTGGACCTCGCCCTCAACAAGGGCACCACCCTGGTCGCGG
Source organism: Streptomyces sp. NPDC051286 (assembly GCF_044455345.1). NCBI lineage: Bacteria > Bacillati > Actinomycetota > Actinomycetes > Kitasatosporales > Streptomycetaceae > Streptomyces > Streptomyces sp. NPDC051286. The sequence continues at coordinate 79,189 of NZ_JBITER010000004.1, forward strand.
GCAACACCGTACTCGGCCGGCTCGACTGCTCCGGCAACGAGCCCGCACCGGCCAACGGCGGCCTCGCCAACACCGTCAGTGGTCCCAAGGGAGGCCAGTGCGGCACGCTGTGACGTCACGTCACATCCAGTACTGAACAAGCGGGCGGGCGGATCTCCACTCCCCGCCCACCACCACCGGCAGGCCCGTACGACCGCACCCCGCGGTCGTACGGGCCCGCGGAGTGTGATGACGGAGTACAGAATGGCGGGTGGTGATCCCAGCAAGGAGTACGGGTGCTCTGGCCGATCTCGGCTGCGTCGGCCTGGACAAGAAGTACCGCAACTACTACCTCATGAGGACCAACTGACATGCTTGACGGGGAACAGGCCGAGCGCAGGGCTGCAGAGTTCCTCGCTGACGAAAGCAGGTCCTGGGGTCCGTCCTCCCTTGTCCGGATCATCCCCGAGTACTGCTTCACCGACGGGGAACAGTTCATCGCTCCCTACGACCATGTCGACTACCTCGACAACGGACGCGAGGACATGCAACTCGGCGGAAACCTGCCGGTCGCGGTCGATCTGACAACCGGATCCTGCCGCTTCATCGACTGGGCGGAGGCAGACGAGTTCATGGAACGCGGCCTGCTCTGAGCAGACGTCATTCCGAGCACGCGTTGCGGGCCCCGGCGGAATCATCCTGGCGAGGCCCGCTGCCAGCGCACACCCAATTTGTCCAGGGACCGTCAGCGATCCAGCTGCTCCGTCCACGGAGGTTGGTGACAGCGATCACGGTCGGGTGGTCTTGAACGAGTGAGGGCCTTCTGGGTTCGGCGTGGATTGCGACATCACCACCGACCAGCAGAAGGCCCTCATGCCCCACTGAGCTGCCCCGGCTTTCGTAGCGGCCAGTGTGTGTTCTCAGGCGGCACTCGAGGCGCCCAGGCAACGGCAGTACTCGGCCTCGAATTCCTCGGGTGGGAGGTGGTCGAGGTCGGAATGCAGACGCTCGGTGTTGTACCAGCCGACCCACTGCACCACGGCATGTTCGACCTGTTCAGCGTCCTGCCAGGGGCCTTGGTGCACGAGCTCGGCCTGGAACGAGCCATTGGGGGCCTCAGCCATGGCGTCTCACGGGCACCGAGTGGACCGACGACGAAGCCTTCGCCGCCTGCGGCCTCGACGACGCCGACCGGAAACGGGTCGAGCCGCCCGACCGACTACAAACCCGCAGGTCAGGCGGCATCTTCGGGCGCCCTCGCCCACCCGCCCCCCTCGTTGAGCGTCACGCGATTCCGTCTGGACAGCAGCTCATGGCAGGTTCACCACGGTCCTCACCGTCGATCTCGATGGACAAGACAACAAGGGTGAGGGGCCGTCACGCTCGCCCTGGCACTGCCACGTCGGGCTGTATGTGGCAGCAGAGCCGACAGCGTTTCGGGCTGCCAGGGGCAACGGCCCACCGTCGGTTCAGCGAGTGGTCGAAGGCCCGGGGGTGGGCCAAACTCCACCGCGCAGTGCTCGACGAACTTGGCGCCACCGGGGGCTTCACCCCCTCTACCTGGAATACCCACGCAGACGGAACAGGACCACACGGTCTGAACAAAATTCACGGATCGTCACGAGATGTTACCGAGAAAGGTTCACTGAGCAGATCAATGGCGATGGAATTGCCCAAGTTGTTGGTGAACCTGACCACTGGCCAGCTCAACTCCGCCTTCTCGAATGGGTTGGAATCAAACAAGGATGCCACCCATACAAGGCGACCATCAGGATCCAACCTGGCGAAGAAGCCCTGTGAGCCAAGGGCACCGTCACCACCGCACACGGAGCCGGACCCGTCAGGAAGTTCGAGGTAACACTGAGGATGGACGTCGATCGGCGTCACCGCCCATGGATCCTCGGCCAGCAGGGAATCCAGGTCCAACGATGGTCCGAGGTCGAACCACGACAGCGCCGGCCCGTCGATCTCAATGGCGCGGGCCGAACCGTCGGCCCGGTACAAACCGCTCCGGTCCGGCGCTTCGCCCGCCTCCCAGAGTTCGATGATGCGGCTCATTTCCCGCCGCCCTTCTTGTTGATGACTTCGGGGCGCTCGTCGAGCCCTTCATACGGTACCCGGCAGCCGTTCTCGTCACGATTGATCTTCTTCTTCATGCGCTGTTCAAAGCTCTGCTCCCAGGTCATGCCAGAGGACTTCGCCGGATTGGCAGCATCCGGATCGACACGCTCCACCCGGACGCGGTAGTCGGGGTCGCCCGCTCTCACTTCACGTGCGGCATCTAGGCGCCGGTTGTCATAGCTGACCAACTGACCGTTGCGTTCGATCACGCGAAGCGGAGTACCCGGCCGGTTCCAGTCCCAGGTGCCGTCACGCATCGCCGACACATAGTCATTGGGCGACACCGAGCGCTGCGAAAAGTTGATGTCGTTCGGATCGATCCACTCGCCTTCGCCGCCGGACTCGGGCATGCACATTCCGCCGCCCGGACTGTCGGGCGGCCCCCTGCCCGGCGGCGTGCCGCCCTGCGTCTGTGGGGCCAGCCCCCCTGGCGGCAGTGGCGCATCGCGTTGCGCAGCGGCGCAGTCGACTAGGTTCCCGCCTGGCTCGCAGCTGCCGTGCGGAGTCGCCGGGTCGGCGGACTCCGGTGCGACGGCCCGGTGCGGGGCCGGTTGGGCGATGGGGTCGACGGTGTCGGACCAGTCGATCAGGAGCTTGCTGGTGATCTTCCAGTAGTGGGTCCAGGAGGTGCCGGATACCTTCTTGGTCCAGGCGCCGTTGGAGTAGTACGTCCACAAGTAGTCCGTCGTGTATGTGTAGTTGTCGGTACGGTTGTACAAGTAGGTGCCGCCGTACCAGGTGTTGTGTGTGCTCCACGCCTGGGTGGCACTGGTGGTGCGGGTGCCCGTGACCCGCACCGGAGCCGGCTTCGGCGCAGGCTTCTTCACCTTCGGCCGCGGTGTCTTCTCGGGGCTTGCCCCGGTGGGTGAGACGCAGGAGGCCAGGCACTCGCCGGTGTCCGGGTCGTACTGCGGTCCACTCACCCGCGTCATCGAGCCATCCTGGTTGACCAGCCACTCCACGACGCCGTACGCGTCGCACCCGAGGAGGATCCACCCGGCGACCGGGATCGCCTTCGACCCGACCCGGCCCAGGACTCCGCGGGCGGTGCGGCCGACCCTGCCCCAGCCGCCCACCGCGCGTGCCGCGTCGTCCGCCGTGTCGGCCACCGCGCCGAACCATTTGCCGATGTCGATATCGACGTCGATGCCGAAGTCCAGGTGGCCCGTGGGGTCCCAATTCGACGTGGGGTTGGCCGATCCGTAACCGTACGTGTTGGCGGACGCGGCGCCGGTCAGCGGGACATCCGCCGTGTCTGGCGAGGCGAAGGTGCCGGTGTCGGGTGTGTACCAGCGGGCCTGTGCGTTGACACGGCCGGTCGCTTGGTCCGTCCAGGAGCCCTGGAAGCCCAACGCGGAGGCCGCGCCTGTCCGGGCAGTGGTCTTTCCGAACGGGTCGTAGTCCTGCGCCCCGTTGACGGCGCCGGTGCCGGTGTCGCGCTGCGCGATCACATCTTGGTGCAGGTTCGCGGTCAGCAGCGCGGGGACTGTGCCCTGCTCGCGCGCGGTGGCGAAGGCCGTGCCCCCCGGGTCACGCGCGTAGGCGAAGGTACCGTCGCTTGCGGCCTCACGGGAGGCTCCCGCGTAGCTGAACCGGGCGTGCGTCGCACCGTTCTCGCCAGCGGCGCTCTCCAGCCGCCCCAGCGCGTCGTACTGGTACCGGGCGTCGCCGTCGGCGATCAGCTGGTTGAAGGCGTCGAACGAGCTCTGCGTCGTGACGCTCGTGCCGTCCTGGTCGGTACGGGTCGTCGAGGCCAGCGTGCCGCGCGGGCTGTAGGTGTAGGTACTCGACGCCCCACCCGCGGTGGTGGCGACGACACGGTCGCGGGCGTCGTACCTCGCTGTGGCCGTGCCCGTGTCAGTCCGCGTGCCCTCGGCGTCCTTGGTCCAGTCGACGGTGCGGGTCCGGTTTCCGGTCTTGTCCCGGTAGAAGTCGCTGCCGGTCCCGTGCGTGGTGTCCGTGGCCGTGATCAGCCGGTCGGCCTCGTCGTAGGAGTATGTCTCCGTATGCGGGTTCGCGACGTCACCCGACGTGGTGGTCGAGGCGAGGTTTTCGGCCGGATCCCAGGTGTTCTTCTGGGTGATGTCTGCCTTGCCGGCCTTGTCGGTCGTGGTGTCCTCGGTGAGGCGGTACTGGCGGTCGTACGCGTACGTCCGCTGTTGCAGGAGCTCGCCTGCCGCACTGCGGACCGTCTCCCGCATCGGAAGACCCGTGGTGTACTCGTAGTCGTAGGCGGTGGTGGTGTGCCGGCGTCCCACTCGACGACACAGACCGTCGCCCCTGGCTGGAGTCCATCGGCCGCTGGCTGTACGAATGCAATGCGACCGGCAGCGGCGGCGTGATTGCCTGCTCCGCGCTAAAGCGAAGGTACCGGGACACACTGCGGGCGGCCTGCCCGAACGTCTACTTCCTGCACCTGACCGCCAGCCACGACCTCTTGGCACAACGGATCAGCCGGCGCACCGGCCACTTCATGCCAGAGTCGCTCCTCGACTCGCAGCTCGCTGCGCTCGAACCCCTCACACCAGATGAGCCGGGAGCCTCGCTGGACGCGGGGCCCACCCCTGGCGCAATTGCCGACACTGCCATGGACCTCCTGCCCAGGCCGGCGAATGAAGATCGCGAATGACCTGCTTCCCCGGCTCCACACCGCAGCGTAATCACTCGGCATACCGGTGCAGCGTCTCCGCATCGGGCCTCTCAGCGATGGCCCAAAACGGGCTCACTGACGGCGCATCAAATCTGATCCACTTTGTTCCCTTCGCTTGAACCTGACCGTGTTGATCAAGGTCGGAGGGAAGGGTGATTCACGTGGAAGACTGGGCAGAGATCCGCAGACTGAACCGGGCCGAGCAGATGCCGATCAGGGCGATCGCGAGGCATCTGGGCATCTCGATCCACCAGGAGCGGCAGGGCCCACCCGCGTCCGACTCCGGGGCTGTCCGAGCGCCAGGCGCCACCCCCAAGATCCGCGAAGCGTGCAACTGATACCCCATCAGCATCACCGTCACATGAGCGTCAAGGACTACTACGCAACGTCCTCTCGATGTTGCGACACCGCACCCACCGTTCATCACGCACACTGAGCGAAACAACAGGTCAGACGGCTCCTCCGGGAGCATCCGGCGACGTCCACGTGATGCCTATCCGGAATCAGGTCGGAGCGGACCGTCGATCTCTAGAAAACCGCAGGTCAGTGCAATGCCGGTGAGTTAGCGGGTCAGTGCAGGTCAGGCACTTGATGGTGCGGGGTTTGGGCGGGAATCACCCCTGGTGACGTTGCGAAATCCGTCACTTCTGGTGATGTGTCGGCGGAGGCCGAGACACCGCAACGGAGTTCCCGGCAGGACAGAAGATCGACCAAGATCCGACTGTCCGCGAGGGAACTCCGTTGGGTGCTCAGTGTGCCATCGTCCGCATGCCGTCTGCCATCACCGAGGGCAGCCAGGCCCCGTCGAACAGGCTGGTGGCGCCCTCGGGCCGGCGCTTTGGCGAGCACGTCCGTCTCGGCATGTTGACCGAGGAGATCCGTCCTGAACTAGTGGACGAGGTCGTGGAGTTGACCGGCTGCGGCGAGCGTCGCCGCCGGTTGTTGCCGGCCCGGGCGGTGGTCTACTTCGTCCTGGCGTTGTCCCTGTTCAGTAGCTCCGACAGTGCCGGGCCGCCGGGATACCGGTCGGTCCTGCGCACGTTGACGGAGAAGCTGCGGCATCTGCCGGGCTTGTGTGTGCAGCACTTGCCTACCAGTTCGGCCCTGACACGGGCCCGGCAGCGGTTGGGCGACAAACCGCTGCAGGTGCTGTTCGAGCGACGGTGCGGCACACTGGCCACAACCCTCACGCCGTGCGCGTTCGCCTTCGGGCTGCGGCTGGTCGCCTGGGACGGCACCGCGCTGGACGTCCCCGACACCCCAGCAAACGCAGCTGAGTTCGGCTTCACCGGCAAGGGCGGGTCGGTCCGGCCGCCCGTCTACCTCGACAACCTCTTCAGCCCGTGGAACGGCCCGGCGCTCGTCAACGACGGCGTACTGGCCTACCCGCTGCCCGCCGGACAGCGGGCGGCCTGGATGTCGCACGCGGACCTGGCGCAGGTGCTCGCCGCGGCGACGGAGGCCGAAGGGCTCGTGGGCCGGGCGGTGGACGTCGGCGGCGCCGATGTACTGACCGGCACCGAGCTGGCGGCGGCGTTCGCCAACGCGCTGGGACGCGAGGTCCGCTACCTCCCGCTCGGTGTCGAGGACTTCGAGGCCGGTCTCGGGCAGTTGCTCGGCGCAGAGTCGGCGGCGGGGGTGGCCGGTATCTACCACCACGTCGCGGCCGGCGACCAGGAACTGCTGGCTGCCGAACCCGCGACGACGGAGCGCGTCTTCGGCGTACAGCTGACGTCCACGGTCGAGTGGGTCAAGACGCAGAACTGGGAAATCTGGTCGGGCCGCGCCGCCTAATGGGAGCTACGGAACCGGGGAATGCTCGGTTCCGTAGCCGCCAGCAGGTGAGCACTTTCGCCGCCGGAACCGTTCGAGTTCTGGTGTCAGACCGTGCCCCTGCTGGTCGGCCGGGAGGCCAGACCGCTGATGGGGTGGCGTGCCCGTCCCGCGGGGCGTGAGCACTGGATCCATTAGGCCGCGTGCCGCGCCTTCCGCTGGCTGCACCGCTGTTGGGTGAAGTACGTGACTGGGGAGGGTCTGTTGCTGCTGATCGGTGATGACTGGGCCGAGGATCACCACGATGTCGAGGTCCAGGACGAGAGCGGCCGGAAGCTGGCCGCCGCGAACCTGCCCGAGGGGGTGGCGGGGATCGCGAGACTCCACGAACTCGTCGCCCGCCACGGAGGTGCGGACCTGGATCCGGCCGAGGTCGTGGTCGGGATCGAGACCGACCGCGGCTCGTGGGTGCAGGCCCTGATCGCCTCCGGCTACCAGGTCTACGCGATCAACCCCCGCCAGGTCGCCCGGTTCAAGGAACGCTATGGCACCTCCGGCGCCAAGAGCGACAAGGGCGATGCTCACGCGCTGGCGGACATGGTCCGGATCGACCGGGCCCAGCTGCGGCCGGTGGCCGGCGACAGCGAGGCAGCCCAGGCCGTCAAGGTTGTCGCCCGTGCCCACCAGACCCTGATCTGGGAACGCACCCGCACCTTCCAGCGGCTGCGCTCCACGCTGCGGGAGTACTTCCCCGCCGCGCTGACCGCCTACGCTGACCTGACCTTGACCAGCACAGACGCACTGGAGCTGCTGATCAAGGCGCCCACATCGGCAACAGCGACGAAGCTGACCCGCACCCAGATCACCGCCGTCCTGGCCCGGCACCGCCGCCGCAACCGGGACGCGAAAGCGGCCACCATCCAGACCGCCCTGCGCGAGCCGCAGCTCGGCCTGCCCGAGCCGGTCACCGCCGCCTACGCGGCCGCAGCCACCGCCCACGCCCGTCTGATCATCGCGCTGAACGAGCAGATCGACGCGATGGAAGTACAGGTGAAGGCGCATTTTCTGGCGCACCCGGACGCTGAGATCTACCTCTCGATGCCCGGCATCGGTGAGATCACCGGCGCCCGGGTGCTCGCCGAGTTCGGGGACGACCCCAGCCGCTATGCCAGCGCGAAGGCCCGCAAGAACTACGCCGGCACCAGCCCCGTCACCCGGGCCTCCGGCAAGACCCGCACCGTTCAGGCCCGCTACGTCCGCAACAACCGCCTGGCCGACGCGCTCCAGACCCAAGCCTTCTGCGCACTGCGGGCCTCGCCAGGAGCCCGTCGCTACTACGACAAGCAACGAGCCCGCGAGGCCGGCTACAACCCCGCCCTCCGCCAGCTCGGCAACCGCCTCGTCGGCATCCTCCACGGCTGCCTCAAGACCCGCACCACCTACGACGAAGCCACTGCGTGGTCACACCACGCCTACCCCCAGCCCGCTTGACACCCCAACGACATGGGGTGTCTGACACGCGTCCGGCGGGCGGGGCACGAGGCCGTGTCCGCCCGCCGGGCAACGTCAAGGATCATGTGAATCACGGGGCCCCGGTCTCACCCGGTCTCACTGATGTCCGTAAGCCCGACGGGCCATCGAAGCCAGCGTCATGTGAGCGTCAAGAACGTTCGCAAGACGGTCACCCCGACGCCCTTCGACTAGCGCCCTCACTCCCAAACCGCAGGTCACAGCGCCCCGGATCGCTCGACCTGTTTCACACGGTAAAAGAGGTCGAGAAACGACCCTGAAACAGAAAACCGCAGGTCAGGCACCCTTAGCCGCCGGCTCCAGGATCGCCACGCACTCCACATGGTGCGTCATCGGGAACAGATCGAACGCCCGCAGCGTCCGCACCTTGTAGCCGCCCTCCCGGAAGTACGCCAGGTCGCGGGCGAGTGCCGCCGGGTCGCAGGCGACGTAGGCGATGCGGCGGGCGCCGAGGCCGGTCAGGTGCTTCACCGTCTGCTTGCCCGCGCCCGCACGCGGCGGGTCGAGGACGATCAGGTCGCACTCGGTGATGCCGGTGCGGGGCAGGATCTGCTCGACCTTGCCGTGCTCGATACGGACCCGGTCGAGGTCCTGGAGGTTGTGGCGGGCATCCTCCACAGCGCGCTTGCCGGACTCGATGCCGAGCACCGCGCCCTTCTCGCCGATGCGCTGGCCGAGGGCACCGGCGAACAGGCCGACGCCGCAGTACAGGTCGAGGGCGGTGTCGCCCTTGCGCGGCAGCAGGCCCTGCATGACGGCTCGGACCAGGGTGTTGGCGGCCTGCGGGTGGACCTGCCAGAAGCCGCCGGAGCCGACGCGGTACGTGCGGTCGTCGGCGCGTTCGCGGACGAAGCCGCGGCCGTGGACCCGGTGGACGCCGCCGTCGCGTTCGTCGACGCGCAGGACCGAGACCGGCTTGTCGAGCTCGACGAGCGGCAGCCGGGCGCCGGGCTTCGGGGTGAGGATGACCTGGCGGTCGTTGGAGCCGGTGGCGGTGATGGCCTCCACCGAGGCCATGCCGGTCCAATCGCGCTTCTCGATGCCGAGTTCGGAGACTCCGGGCGCCGCGATCATGCAGTGCTCGATCGGCTCGACGTCGTGCGAGCGGTGCTTGCGCAGGCCGGCCCGGCCGTTCTCGTCGATGGCGTACTGGACGCGGGTGCGCCACGCGGGCACCTCGCCCTTGGGGAGCTTGTCGCCCTCGGCCGGCATGACGGTGCCGTCCCAGCCCGCCTCTTCGGGGGTGAGGCCCGCGAGGCGCTGGAGCTGTTCGGCGATGACCTCGCCCTTGAGCCGCCGCTGGGCGCCCGGCTTGGCGTGCTGCCAGTCGCAGCCGCCGCACTTGCCGGGGCCGGCGTAGGGGCAAGGGGCCTCGACGCGGTCCTTGGACGGTTCGATGACCGTGACGGCGTCGGCCCGCAGGAAGCGGGAGTCCTTCGCGCCGTCGGTAACCCGTGCGACGACCTTCTCGCCGGGGAGGGTGTGCCGCACGAAGAGGACCTGGCCCTCCGAGGTACGGGCGATGCAGTGGCCGCCGTGGGCGACGGGGCCCACCTCGACCTCGTACTCCGTGCCGATCAGTGAGTCCCCGGTCTGCGAGTCCTCGGCCGGCGACGAGGTGGTTTCGTTCTGCATGAGGGGGTGGCTCCAGAGATCAAAGGAAAAACGGCCGGACAACAACCCACAAGTCTACGTGGGTGGTGTCCGGCCGCTTACCAAACGGCGGGCACGGAGAGTCAGCTCTTGCTGGTCTCCTTGGTCCTTCGTTCCACGGGGCCCCGGCGCACCGAACCCGGAGCGCTCCAGTCCGCGCGCCGCCTGGCGCGCTTCTTCGCGGCCTCGGAGGATTCCAGCTGGTACGGGACGGACGTCACCATGACACCGGGGGTGAACAGCAGCCGCCCCTTGAGGCGCAGGGCGCTCTGGTTGTGCAGCAGATGCTCGTACCAGTGGCCGACCACGTACTCCGGGATGTAGACACTGACCACATCACGCGGGCTCTCCCGGCGGAGGCTCTTCACGTAGTCGATGACCGGGCGGGTCACCTCGCGGTACGGGGAGTCGAGGATCTTCAGCGGGATGTCGATGCCGCGCCGCTCCCAGTCCTCCCTGAGCGCCTTCGTCTCGGCCGGGTCGACGCTGATGGAGAGCGCCTCCAGCTGGTGGGAGCGGATCAGCTTGGCGTACGCGAGCGCGCGCAGCGTGGGCCGGTGCAGCTTGGAGACCAGGACGATGGAGTGGACCCGGGACGGCTTCATGGTGTCGTCGGACGGGACCTCCTCGGCGGAGATCTCCTCGGCGACGCGGTCGTAGTGCCTGCGGATCGCGGTCATCGTCCCGTAGAAGATCACCATGCCGAGCAGCGCCACCCAGGCGCCGTGGGTGAACTTCGTGGCGAGGACGACGACGAGCACCAGGCCCGTGAAGAAGGCGCCGAAGGTGTTGATCGCCCGGGAGCGGATCATGTGGCGGCGCTTGGCCGGGTCCTTCTCGGTACTCAGATGGCGGTTCCAGTGCCGCACCATGCCGGTCTGGCTGAGGGTGAAGGAGACGAACACACCGACGATGTAGAGCTGGATCAGCCGGGTGGAGTCGGCTCCGTAGATCCAGGTGAGCAGGATGGCCGCGCCGGCCAGCAGCACGATGCCGTTGGAGAAGGCGAGCCGGTCACCGCGGGTGTGGAGCTGGCGCGGCAGGTACCGGTCCTGGGCAAGGATCGAGCCGAGCAGCGGGAAGCCGTTGTACGCGGTGTTGGCGGCCAGGAAGAGCACGAGGGCGGTGGCCGCGGCGAGGAGGATGAAGAAGAACGATCCGTCGCCGAAGACGGCGGCCGCGACCTGGGAGATCACCGGGTCCTGGACGAAGCTCGAACCGACGGGCACGCCGTTGTGGATCAGCTGCTTCGCCGGGTTCTCCGCCATCTTCACACCGGTGGTCATGGCCAGGGCGATGATGCCGCAGAACATGGTGACGGCCAGCAGCCCCATCATCGCGAGGGTGGTCCCGGCGTTCTTGCTCTTCGGCTTGCGGAAGGCGGGGACACCGTTGCTGATCGCCTCGACGCCGGTCAACGCCGCACAGCCGGAGGAGAACGCTCGCAGCAGCAGGAAGACGAGGGCGAAGCCGGCCAGGCCCTCGCGCTCGGGCTTGATCTCGTAGTCCGAGGTCGGGGCGTGCATGGTGTCGCCGAGGACAAGACCGCGGTACGCACCCCAGGCGATCATGATGAAGACGCCCGCCACGAAGAGGTAGGTGGGGATGGCGAAGAGCTTGCCGGACTCCTTGACGCCCCGCAGGTTCATCAGCGTCAGCAGCACGATGGCCCCGATCGCGCAGAGCGTCTTGTGCTCGACGACGAACGGGACCGCGGAGCCGAGGTTCTCCACACCGGAGGCGATCGACACGGCGACGGTCAGGACGTAGTCGACCAGCAGGGCGCTGGCGACGGTCAGACCGGCCTTGGGGCCGAGGTTGGTGGTGGCGACCTCGTAGTCGCCGCCACCGCTCGGGTAGGCGTGCACGTTCTGCCGGTACGAGGCGACGACCGTGAACATCAGGACCACGACGGCGGCCGCGATCCATGGGCTGAAGTGGTACGCCGACACGCCCGCGACGGACAGCACCAGGAGAACTTCTCCTGGTGCGTACGCCACCGAGGACAGCGGGTCGGATGCGAAGACGGGGAGGGCGATGCGCTTGGGGAGGAGCGTTTCCCCCAGCTTGTCGCTGCGCAGCGCCCGGCCGATCAGGATCCGTTTGGGCAGGTCGGTCAGTTTGGACACGCAGAGGATCGTAAGCGTTCCGTATGGAGGCCGCTGACGCACCACCCCCGTGGCCTTGCAATCTCCTGCACATAGCCGAGAGCGCCACGGAATCCTTAACGGAATCCTTGCGCTCGACGCCTACGAGAACAGCGCGCTGTAACCGTTCAGTGCCGGTTGGCCACCGAGATGGGCGTAGAGGACGGTGGCGTTCCGGTCGATCTCGCCGCGCGCCACGAGGTCGACGGTGGCGGCCATCGACTTTCCCTCGTAGACGGGGTCGGTGATCATGCCCTCGGTACGGGCGGCCAGCCGCATGGCCTCGAGGGTGGTGTCGTCGGGGATGCCGTACGTCCCCGCGTGGTACCGCTCGTCCAGTTCGATGTCGTCGACGGTGAGTTCCCGCCGTACGCCGATGAGCTGCGCGGTGGCGGCGGCGATCCTGGCGATCTGGTCGCGGGTACGAACGGGCTCGGCGGAGGCGTCGACGCCCAGGACGCGGCGGGGGCGGCCGCCCGCCTCCTCGATGGCGGCGAAGCCCGCGACCATGCCGGCCTGGGTGGAACCGGTCACCGAGCAGACGACAACGGTGTCGAAGAAGACGCCGAGCTCGCGTTCCTGCTCGGCCACCTCGTACGCCCAGCCCGCGAAGCCGAGTCCGCCGAGCGGATGGTCGGAGGCACCGGCCGGGATGGCGTACGGACGTCCCCCGCCCTCCTCGACCTGGCGCAGCGCCTGCTCCCAGCTCTCCTTGACGCCGATGCCGAACCCGGCGCGCACCAGGCGGACATCGGCGCCCGCGAGACGGCTGATCAGGATGTTGCCGACCTTGTCGTAGACGGCGTCGGGCCACTCCACCCAGCTCTCCTGGATGAGTACGCACTTCAGGCCCGCCCGGGCCGCGACCGCCGCCACCTGACGGGTGTGGTTGGACTGCACGCCGCCGATCGAGACGAGCGTGTCGCAGCCCTTCGTCAGGGCGTCGGCGACGAGGTATTCGAGCTTGCGGGTCTTGTTGCCGCCGTACGCGATGCCGGAGTTGCAGTCCTCGCGTTTGGCCCAGACCGCGGCGCCGCCGAGGTGAGCAGTGAGTCGGTCGAGGCGGTGGACGGGCGAGGGACCGAAGAGGAGCGGATAGCGGGCGTACGAGGAGAGGGAGGCGGAGGAGGCGGCGGAGGTCGTCATGGGGCTCCTGACGTCATGGGGTAGCGGGTTCGGCGGGCTTCTGCTGTTCCTGCGGTCGGCCGGTCAGGGCGCGTCGGCCGATGTCCCGTCGGCGGGTTCGTCGTCAGCGGGTTCGTCAGCCAGTTCTTCGAGGACGCGCCAGATCTCCGCGGTGATCCGGGCGGCGGCCTCCGCATCACGTGCCGCGCACGCCTCGATCAGCCGGTCGTGCAGTCCGGCCGAGCCGTGCGCAGCGCTCTCCGTGCCGAACTGCCGCCATTCCAGGCGTCGGATCAGCGGCGTGTAACGCTCGACGGTGGCGGCGACGGCGCGATTGCCGCAGGCGGTGACGAGGACGTCGTGCAGCTCGTCGTCGGCGCGCAGCGCGCCCGCGACGTCACCGCCCCGCGTCGCTGCCCGGAAGCGGTCGTTCGCCGCGCGCATCGCGGTGATGTCCGCGTCGGTGAGCAGGGGTACGGCGGTGCGGGCGGCGAGTTCCTGCATGGCGCGTACGACGGCGGCAGCGTCGCGTACGTCACGCGGGACGAGCCGTGTCACCCGTGTATAGCTCTGCGGCTTGCTCTCGACGAGGCCTTCGCCGGTGAGCCGGGACAGGGCGTCGCGGACCGGGGCGCGGGAGAGTCCGAGCCGTTCGGCGAGGTCGGCGTCGCGCACGGACGCGCCGGGTGGGATCTCGCCACGGACGATGGCGTCGCGGATGGCCCCGTACGCGGTGTCCCGCAGCAGAGTCCGTTGGACGGGTCGGAGAGTCTCCATGAATTGACATGTTAGATGTCTGCGGCTGCGAGACTCAAGAGTTCAACCCCGGGGCCCGAAGTCCTGTGCTGTGCACAACGCCGGCGGCCTGCGGCGGGCGCCTGCCCCGGCGTTCCGCTTTACCACTCCTTTGCGGGCACCGCCACGGTGAAAGCACACTCGAATGAGGCAACGCGTCCACGGCCGCATAAGCTCATCCCGGGCAACGCCGAAAAACGTTGCCCCGTTGTTTGCCCGGCAAGCTGAGGAAAGAGTGTGAGCAGGGTGTTTTCGCAGGTCAGCCGGACGACCAGGACTGCGAGGTAGGCGCAAGGTGCACATCGTCATCATGGGCTGCGGGCGAGTAGGAGCCGCTCTCGCGCAGACCCTGGAGCAGCAGGGGCACACAGTCGCCGTGATCGACCAGGACCCCACGGCGTTCCGACGCCTCGGGTCCGGATTCGGCGGACGGCGGGTCACCGGCGTCGGTTTCGACCAGGACACCCTCCGTGAGGCGGGGATCGAGGAAGCCGGTGCGTTCGCCGCGGTGAGCAGCGGCGACAACTCGAACATCATCGCCGCCCGGGTGGCCCGCGAGATGTTCGGCATCGAGAACGTCGCGGCGCGGATCTACGACCCGCGGCGCGCTGAGGTCTACCAGCGCCTCGGCATCCCCACGGTCGCCACCGTGCGCTGGACCGCGGACCAGATGCTGCGGCGGCTGCTGCCGTCGGGCGCCGAGCCGCTGTGGCGGGACCCGAGCGGTGGTGTCCAGCTCGCCGAGGTGCACACCACGCCGTCGTGGATCGGGCACAAGATCAGCACATTGCAGGAGGAGACGGGCGTCCGCGTGGCGTTCCTCACCCGACTGGGCGAAGCCATACTGCCTTCGTCGCAGACGGTGCTGCAGGAGGGCGACCTGGTCCACGTGATGATGCGAACGGACGAGGTCGCGAAGGTCGAGGCGGCCTTCGCCGAGGGTCCTGAGGAGGGCGGTCACTGATGCGTGTCGCGATTGCCGGGGCCGGCGCGGTGGGCCGTTCCATCGCGGGCGAGCTGCTGGAGAACGGCCACGAGGTGCTGCTCGTGGACAAGGCGCCGACCGCCATCTCGGTGGAGCGGGTGCCGATGGCCGAGTGGCTGCTCGCGGACGCCTGCGAGATCACCTCGCTGGACGAGGCGGCGCTCCAACGGTGCAATGTCGTGATCGCCGCGACCGGCGACGACAAGGTGAACCTGGTCGTCTCGCTGCTCGCCAAAACGGAGTACGGCGTGCCGCGGGTCGTCGCCCGGGTCAACAACCCGAAGAACGAGTGGCTGTTCAACGAGTCGTGGGGCGTCGATGTCGCGGTCTCCACGCCGCGTCTGATGTCCGCGCTGGTCGAGGAAGCGGTGAGCGTCGGCGATCTGGTCCGGTTGCTGCGCTTCAGCCACGGCGACGCCAACCTGGTCGAACTGACGCTGCCCCCGGAGTCGGCGCTGGCCGGTACCCAGGTCGGCGATGTGGCGTGGCCGGAGGACACCTCGCTGGTCACCATCATCCGCGGTACGCGGGTGCTGACGCCGAGCTCCGAGGAGACGCTGGAGGCCGGTGACGAGCTGCTGTTCGTGGCCGCCCAGGCGCGCGAGGAGCAGTTGGAGGACCTCCTCTCGGTGCGTCGAGAGGTCAGCGGCGACTGACGGCGCCGTCCCGTATTCCTTGACGCCGAAGGGGCCCGGAACCGTACGCAACGGTTCCGGGCCCCTTCTGCTGTTGCGGACCGGTCAGATCTCGTGGTGCCGGACGGCCGCGGCGGCTTCCGCCTTGCGGGCGTTCTCGGCCTGCTCCTCCGCCTCCATCTCGGCGAAGACGTCGATCGGCGGCGGCGCCTTCGCGAGGAAGACCCAGGTCAGATACACCGCAAGCAGGAACGGCGGGATCTTCAGGGCGACCAGGACCCAGCCGAGCTGCGCGGTGTCGGCCCACCAGTAGAGCGGGAAGAGGATCGCGCACTTGGCGAGCAGGATCAGCCCCCAGGCCCAGCTGGCCTTGGCGTACGCCTTCTTGCGGCCGGGGTTCCTGGTACGCCAGGAGAGGTTCTCCTTGAAGACCGGGCCCAGCATCAGGCCGATCAGCGGCACCCCTGCGAGGGTCGTGACGAGGTACGCGAGGGCCAGACCCAGCGTGTAGAGCATCCCCGGCAGGTAGAAGTCCTTGGCATTGCCCGTCATCATCGCGAAGACCACACCGAAGGCGACGCCGAAGACCCCGCTGAAGGCGTGCTTGACGGTGTCCCTGCGGATCAGCCGTACGGCGACGAGGAGCAGGGACACGGCCAGTGCCGCGATGGCCGAGGTGTGCAGGTCCTTGTTGATGGTGAAGACCGTGACGAAGAGCAGCCCGGGAAGGACTGTCTCCACCATCCCTCGGATGCCGCCGAATGCCTCGAAGAGGGCGGCTTCGGTGACCGCCTTGGCGTCGGCCTCCTGCTGGGCGGTCGGGTTGGTGCGGTCCGTGTCGGACGTCGGCTTGTCGAGAGACGTCACCGGCTACTCCTTGCCGAGCGGTCGGAGTTCGTATTTGGGGTTGAACAGCACCCGGCGCCCGTGACTCATGGCGATCCGGCCCGAGGCGATGAGCTTGCGGCCCGGCTCAATGCCCACGATGGAGCGCCGGCCCAGCCAGACCACGTCGAGCGGTGCGGTGCCGTCGAAGAGCTCCGCCTCCAGGGCGGGCACTCCGGCGCGCGGCCGCAGGGTGACGGTCCGCAACGTACCAGTCACCTTGACGATCTGGCGGTCGGTGCAGTCGGAGATCCGCGTGCAACCCGATGCCTGCGAGTCCTCCTGCAGCTCCTCCGACTCCAGGTCCTGCTGGGAGCTGGACAGCCGGTCGAGCATCCGGCGGAAGCGGCCGGACGGCCTCTCCGCCTTCTCGGGACGTGGAACAGCACTCATACCCGAAGGGTACCGGGCCACGGCGGTCCGGGCGGATATCCGTTCTTTCACTCGAACGGGGTATCCAGCAAGGCTCGTTCTTGATGCCCGTCCCGTACGCGCGGCGCGTCGGCCCCCGTCGATCCGGTGCGCTCGGACGTCAGCCGCGTTCGAAGCGGTAGCCCATGCCCGGCTCGGTGACGAAGTGCCGGGGGTGCGAGGGATCCGCCTCCAGCTTGCGCCGGAGCTGTGCCATGTAGACCCGGAGATAGTTGGTCTCGGTGCCGTACGAGGGCCCCCACACCTCCTGCAGCAGCTGCTTCTGGCTGACCAGCCGGCCGCTGTTGCGGACCAGGACCTCCAGCAGATGCCACTCGGTCGGGGTGAGCCGCACGTCGCGCCCCTCGCGGTGGACCTTCTTCGCCGCCAGATCCACGGTGAACCCCTCGGTCTCGACCATCACGACGTCGTCGGCACCGTCCTGGCCGACCGGCTCGGCCCGCCGTACCGAGGCACGCAGCCGGGCCAGCAGCTCGTCCATGCCGAACGGCTTGGTGACGTAGTCGTCGGCCCCGGCGTCCAGCGCCTCGACCTTCTCGTCGGAGGTGTGGCGGGCGGAGAGCACCAGGATCGGCACCCGGGTCCAGCCGCGCAGCCCCTTGATCACCTCGACGCCGTCCATGTCCGGCAGCCCGAGGTCGAGGACGACGACGTCGGGCTGGCGCGCGGCGGCGAGCTGCAGGGCGGTCGCACCGTCGGGCGCGGCGTCCACTTCGTACTTGCGCGCCTTCAGGTTGATCACGAGGGCGCGTACGATCTGCGGCTCGTCGTCGACCACAAGCACCCGGGTCATCGGGGACCTGCCTTTCTGCTGTACGGAACTGCTGACTGAGGCGTTACGAAGATTCATGAGGCGACCTGCGCCTGCAGGTCGGGGCCGACCGGAACGTATCCCGACACCGCTTTGAGCGTCAGGACCATGGTCATGCCACCGCCGGGGGTGTCCTCGGCTCCGAGGGTGCCGCCCATGGACTCCACGAAGCCGCGGGCGACGGCGAGTCCGAGGCCGACCCCGGAGCCGCGCGGGGCGTCGCCGTAACGCTGGAACGGCTCGAAGATCCGCTCCTTGCCCTCGTCGGGGACGCCGGGCCCGCGGTCGGCCACCCGTAGCTCGACCCGGGAGCCCAGCGCGCTGGCGGCCACCGTGACGCGTTCCCCGTCGGGGCTGTACTTGACGGCGTTCTCGACGATGTTGGCGACGGCCCGCTCCAGCAGCCCCGGGTCGACGGCGACCATCGGCAGCGACTCCGGGATGTCCAGGTCGACGCTGTCCTCCGGTACGCCTCCGAGCGCCATCGGGACCACCTCGTCGAGGTCGATCTCGCGGATCAGCGGGGTGACGGTGCCGGTCTGCAGCCGGGACATGTCGAGGAGGTTGCCGACCAGGTGGTCGAGGCGGTCGGCGCCGGCCTCGATGCCTTCCAGGAGCTCCGCCTGGTCCTCGTCGGACCAGGAGACGTCGTCGGAGCGCAGTGAGCTGACGGCGGCCTTGATGGCGGCCAGCGGGGTCCGCAGGTCATGGCTGACGGCTGCCAGCAGCGCGGTCCGTATCCGGTTGCCCTCGGCGAGCCGGCGGGCCTCCTCCGCCTCCCCGATCAGTCGCTGCCGGTCGAGTACGACGGCGGCCTGGGCGGCGAACGCGCCGAGCACGCGACGGTCCTCGGCGGGCAGCACCCGGCCGGACAGCGCGAGCGCCATGTGGTCGCCGACAGGCATGTCCGCATCGGCGTCCTCGGGGCGGGCGACCGGCCCGGGGCCGACGCTGCCCGCGCAGGTCCATGGGTCGACGTCGCTCTTCCGCTCCAGCAGCGCGACGGACTCCATCGCGAAAGTCTCGCGGACCCGCTCCAGCAGGGCGTCCAGCGTCGTCTCGCCGCGCAGGACGCTGCCCGCGAGGAACGAGAGAATCTCGGACTCGGCGCGCAGCCGGGCCGCCTGATGGGTACGGCGCGCCGCCAGATCGACGACGGAGGCCACCGCCACCGCGACCGCGAAGAAGATCACGATGGCGACGAAGTTCCTCGGATCCTGGACCGTCAGGGTGTGGGTCGGTGGGGTGAACCAGTAGTTCAGCAGCAGAGAGCCGACGGCCGCCGAGGCGAGGGCGGGCAGCAGCCCGCCGATCAGGGCTGCTGCGACGGTCAGGAAGAGGAAGAGCAGGACGTCGTTGGCGAGCCCCGGGCCGTTCTTCATGCCGGTCAGCAGCACCGTGAGGAGGGCCGGGCCGCCGACCCCGACCAGCCAGCCCCAGACGATGCGGGCCCGGCCCAGCCGGGCGCCGCGCGCGATCGGCAGTCCGCGGCCCTTGGCGACCTCTTCGTGCGTGACGATGTGGACATCGAGGTCGGGGCCGGACTCGCGGGCGACGGTGGCTCCGACGCCGGGTCCGTAGATGTACTGCCAGGCCTTGCGGCGGCTGGAGCCGAGCACGATCTGGGTGGCGTTGACACCACGGGCGAATTCGAGGAGCGCCGAGGGTATGTCGTCGCCGATGACGTGGTGGAACGTACCGCCGAGGTCCTCGACGAGGGTGCGCTGGACGGTGAGTTCCTTGGGCGACGCGGAGGTCAGTCCGTCGCTGCGGGCGATGTAGACGGCGAGGATCTCGCTGCCGGAGCCCTTGGCGGCCATACGGGCTGCGCGGCGGATGAGCGTACGACCCTCGGGGCCGCCGGTGAGTCCGACGACGATGCGTTCGCGGGCCTGCCAGGTGGAGCGGATGTTGTGTTCGCCGCGGTACGCCTGGAGGTACTCGTCGACCCGGTCGGCGACCCAGAGGAGGGCGAGCTCGCGCAGGGCGGTGAGGTTGCCCGGGCGGAAGTAGTTGGACAGGGACGCGTCGATCCGGTCCGGCTTGTAGATGTTGCCGTGGGCCATCCGGCGGCGCAGCGCCTGGGGCGACATGTCGACCAGTTCGAGCTGGTCGGCGCGGCGGACGACCTCGTCGGGGACGGTCTCGCGCTGCCGTACGCCCGTTATCGACTCGACGACGTCGCCGAGCGACTCCAGGTGCTGGATGTTGACGGTGGAGATGACGTCGATGCCGGCCTGGAGGAGTTCCTCGACATCCTGCCAGCGCTTGGCGTTGCGGGAGCCCGGCACATTGGTGTGGGCCAGCTCGTCCACCAGGGCGACGGCCGGGGCGCGTTCCAGGACCGCGTCGACGTCCATCTCGGTGAAGACGGCGGACCGGTACTCGATCTCGCGGCGCCGGATCTGTTCCAGGCCGTGCAGCATGACCTCGGTGCGCGGCCGGTCGTGGTGCTCCACGAACGCCACGACGCAGTCGGTGCCCCGCTCCACCCTGCGATGGGCCTCGGAGAGCATCGCGTACGTCTTGCCGACGCCTGGTGCCGCACCCAGGTAGATCCGAAGCTTGCCGCGTGCCATGGCCCCATTGTCTTTCAGAACGGCTGCGGCCGGTGCGGCAGCCGAACTCGAAGTTACCCCGAAGATTTACGGCAAAGGAGACATAGGGTCGGACAGAAGGCCGAATTGACAGAATTCTGATGCGTCGAACCAGGCAGATTGCGCATATTGCGAAAGCGAGCAACAAAGGTGCCCGGGACGAACCCGGGCACCCGTCTCCCCGGCCCCTACGCGTACTCGGCGATGTGCCCGTCGCTCAGCTCCAGCACCCGGTCCGCCAGTCCCAGCAACTGCGCATCGTGTGTCGCCACCAGCGCGGTCACCCCCTCGCTCCGTACCACCGCGCGCAACAGCTCCATCACGGCGAGCCCCGTCTCCGCGTCGAGCTGGCCCGTCGGTTCGTCCGCGATCAGCAGTGCGGGCCGGTTGGCGAGTGCGCGGGCGATGGCGACTCGCTGCTGCTGGCCGCCCGAGAGTTCTCCGGGCCGCTGCGCACCGTGGTCGCCGAGCCCGACCAGGGAGAGCAGCAGGGCCACCCGGTCCTCCCGCTCGCGCGGATCCGCCTTGCGCAGCCGCATCGGTACGCCGACGTTCTCCGCGGCGGTCAGGATCGGGATCAGACCGAACGACTGGAAGATGAAGCCGACCCGGTCCCGGCGCAGCTCCAGCAGGCCGTTCTCGCCGAGCTCGGAGAGGTCCGTGCCGTCGACGGTGATCCGGCCGCGGTCGGGGCTGTCGAGGCCGCCGACCAGGTTCAGCAGGGTGGTCTTGCCGGAGCCCGAGCGCCCCTTGAGTGCGACGAGCTCGCCACGCGGCACGTCGAAGGAGACCCCGCGCAGCGCGTGGACGGCGCCGGCGCCGGTTCCGTACGAGCGGTGCAGGTCCTCGACGCGGACCATCGGCCCGCGGGCCGGGTCCTCGGCGAGGGCCGTGCCGCCCTGTCCGCCGGTGCTCTTTCCGCCGATGCTGTCGGTCATGCGCTCCCCCATGCGTGGTCGGTCCTCGTCGGCCGCCAGTATGTGCATGAGGAACACGGCTGGGCAATGGCCTGGGCCCGGGCGGGTAAGGCGCCGGGCCGCAGTGGTCCCTCCAGTACGACCACGGCGACCCGGCACATCCGCCGACGAAGGGATCAGCCCCCGTTCACCAGCTCCTTGAGCGCGATGTTGAGCTGAAGGACGTTGACTCGCGGCTCGCCCACGAAGCCGAGAATCCGGCCGTCGGTGTGCTGCTTCACGAGCTTCTCGACCTGGTCGACGCCGAGGTGGTTCCGCTCGGCGACGCGGCGCACCTGGAGTTGCGCGTACGCCGGGGAGATGTCCGGGTCGAGACCGGACCCGGAGGAGGTGACGGCGTCGGCCGGCACGTCCGAGGGCTTGACAGGATGCCCGGGTACGGAGTTGTCCTTGACGACGGCGGCCTTGGCGTCCGTGACCCAGTCGATCAGATCCTTGTTGTCGCCGGACCGGTTGGTCGCGCCGGACAGGATCAGCTTGTACTGCGTGTTGACGCTGTTGGTGCCGAGGCCGTTGGACGGGCGCGGCTGGAACCACTTGAGGTCCGGGGCCGGGGTCTCCTGGCCCTTCTTCAGCGGCAGGTCGTAGCGCTGACCGATCAGTTCGGAGCCGACGACCTTGCCGTTCGCCGTGATCTCGGAGCCGTTCGCCCTCCCCGGGAAGAGGCCCTGGGCGACGCCGGTGACGGCGAGCGGGTAGATCACGCCGCAGACGATCGTGAGGACGAGCAGGGCGCGCAGCCCGGCCCAGAGCAGTCGAACGGTGTTTCCCGCGGAGTTGTTCATGGAGGTCATGGCGCGATCAGCCGATTCCGGGAATGAGGGAGAGGATCAGGTCGATGATCTTGATGCCGATGAACGGGGCGATCAGGCCGCCGAGTCCGTAGATCCCGAGGTTCCGCCGGAGCATCGAGTCGGCGCTGCTCGGCCGGTAGCGCACGCCCTTCAGGGCGAGCGGCACCAGCGCGATGATGATCAGTGCGTTGAAGACGACGGCGGACAGGATCGCGGACTCCGGCGAGGACAGCTGCATGATGTTCAGCCTGTCCAGGCCCGGGTAGACCACCGCGAACATCGCCGGGATGATCGCGAAGTACTTCGCGACGTCGTTGGCGATCGAGAAGGTGGTCAGCGCGCCGCGGGTGATCAGCAACTGCTTGCCGATCTCGACGATCTCGATAAGTTTCGTCGGGTTGGAGTCCAGGTCCACCATGTTCCCGGCCTCCTTGGCGGCCGAGGTACCGGTGTTCATGGCCACGCCGACATCGGCCTGGGCGAGCGCCGGCGCGTCGTTCGTGCCGTCACCGGTCATCGCGACGAGCTTGCCGCCGGCCTGCTCACGCTTGATGAGGGCCATCTTGTCCTCGGGCGTGGCCTCGGCGAGGAAGTCGTCGACGCCCGCCTCCTCGGCGATCGCCTTCGCGGTCAGCGGGTTGTCGCCGGTGATCATCACCGTACGGATACCCATCCGGCGCAGCTCGTCGAACCGCTCCCGCATCCCTTCCTTGACGACGTCCTTGAGGTGGATCACCCCGAGGATCCGGGCACCCCGCTCGTCGTCGACGGCGACCAGCAGCGGTGTACCGCCCGCCTGGGAGATCCGGTCGGTGAGCGTGCGGGCGTCCGGCGAGACGGTGCCGCCCTGCTCCTCGACCCAGGCGACGACCGAGCCGGTCGCACCCTTGCGGATCCTGCGTCCCTCGACGTCCACACCGGACATCCGGGTCTGTGCGGTGAAACCGACCCACTCGGCCCCGACGAGCTCACCCTGGTGGCGCTCGCGAAGCCCGTACGTCTCCTTCGCCAGGACGACGACGGAGCGGCCCTCCGGCGTCTCGTCGGCCAGCGAGGAGAGCTGGGCGGTGTCCGCCAGTTCGGCCTCCGTCACCCCCGTGACCGGGACGAACTCGGCGGCCTGCCGGTTGCCGAGCGTGATGGTGCCGGTCTTGTCGAGCAGCAGGGTCGACACATCGCCGGCGGCTTCGACGGCGCGTCCGGACATGGCGAGGACATTGCGCTGGACGAGGCGGTCCATGCCGGCGATGCCGATCGCGGAGAGCAGCGCGCCGATGGTGGTCGGGATGAGGCAGACCAGCAGCGCGGCCAGCACGATCAACGACTGGCGCCGGCCCGCGTAGACGGCGAACGGCTGCAGGTTGACGACGGCCAGCAGGAAGACGATGGTGAGGGACGCGAGCAGGATGTTCAGCGCGATCTCGTTGGGCGTCTTCTGCCGGGCCGCGCCCTCGACCAGGTTGATCATCCGGTCGATGAAGGTCTCACCGGGCTTGGTGGTGATCTTGATGACGATGCGGTCGGAGAGCACCTTCGTACCACCGGTGACGGCCGAGCGGTCGCCGCCCGACTCCCGGATGACCGGTGCCGACTCCCCCGTGATGGCGGACTCGTCGACGCTGGCGACGCCCTCGACGACATCACCGTCGCCGGGGACGATGTCACCGGCCTCGCAGACCACCAGGTCACCGACACGCAGATCGGTGCCGGGTACGCGCTCCTCGTTCTTCCCGACGAGCCGGCGCGCGACCGTGTCGGTCTTGGCCTTGCGCAGCGTGTCAGCCTGCGCCTTGCCGCGGCCCTCGGCGACCGCCTCCGCCAGGTTGGCGAAGATCGTCGTGAGCCAGAGCCACGCGGCGATCGTCCAGCCGAACCAGTCGGTCGGGTCCAGGGCGGCGAGGACGGTGGTGAGCACCGAACCGACCAGGACCACGAACATCACCGGCGACTTGACCATCACCCGCGGATCGAGCTTGCGGACCGCGTCGGGGAAGGACTTGAGCAGCTGCTTGGGGTCGAACAGCCCCGCGCCGACGCGTCCCTCGGTCCGGTGACCGGTGGGGGCGTCCTGGTGCGGTGCCAGGTCCTTGGTGACAGTGGACATCGCGTCCTCATGCATCGATTCGTCGTGTTGCGTCGGTGTGGTGGTCATGACGCCAGCCCTTCGGCCAGCGGCCCCAGCGCCAGGGCCGGGAAGTAGGTCAGACCGGCGACGATCATGATCGTGCCGACCAGCAGCCCGCTGAAGAGCGGCTTGTGGGTGCCGAGCGTGCCGACGGTCGCCGGTACGGGCCGCTGCTCGGCGAGCGAGCCGGCCAGGGCCAGGACGAAGACCATGGGCAGGAACCGGCCCAGCAGCATCGCGAGCCCGATCGTGGTGTTGAACCACTGGGTGTCCGCGTTGAGCCCGGCGAATGCCGAACCGTTGTTGTTGGCGCCGGAGGTGTAGGCGTACAGGATCTCGGAGAAGCCGTGCGCACCGGAGTTGGTCATCGAGTGGACCGGAGTGGGCAGGGCCATCGCCGCCGCGGTGAAGCAGAGCACCAGTGCCGGGGTGATGAGGATGTAGCAGGCCGCGAGCTTGATCTCGCGGGTGCCGATCTTCTTGCCGAGGTACTCGGGCGTGCGGCCGACCATCAGGCCCGCGATGAACACCGCGATGATCGCCATGATCAGCATGCCGTAGAGGCCGGAGCCGGTACCACCGGGGGCGATCTCGCCGAGCTGCATGCCGAGCATGGTGATGCCGCCGCCGAGGCCGGTGAACGAGGAGTGGAAGGAGTTCACCGCTCCGGTCGAGGTGAGCGTCGTGGCCACGGCGAAGATCGACGATCCGCCGACCCCGAAGCGGGTCTCCTTGCCCTCCATCGCCCCGCCCGCGATGTCGAACGCGGGTCCGTGGTGGGCAAACTCGGTCCACATCATCAGCGCGGTGAAGCCGAGCCAGATGATGCCCATCGCCGCGAGGATCGCGTAGCCCTGCTTCAGCGAGCCGACCATCCGCCCGAAGGTGCGGGTCAGCGAGAACGGGATGACCAGGATCAGGAAGATCTCAAGGAGGTTGGAGAGCCCGTTGGGGTTCTCGAAGGGGTGCGCCGCATTGGCGTTGAAGTAACCGCCGCCGTTGGTGCCCAGCTCCTTGATGGCCTCCTGCGAGGCGACCGCACCGCCGTTCCACTGTTGCGAACCGCCCATGAACTGGCCGACCCCGTGAATGCCGGCGAAGTTCTGGATGGCGCCGCACGCCACGAGCACGAGCGCGGCAATCACGGCGATCGGCAGCAGGATCCGTATCGTGCCGCGCACCAGGTCGGACCAGAAGTTGCCGAGCTCACCGGTGCGGGAGCGGGCGAAGCCCCGTACGAGCGCCACCGCGACGGCGATGCCGACGGAGGCCGAGACGAAGTTCTGCACCGCGAGGCCGCCGGTCTGGACGACATGGCCCATGGCCTGCTCGCCGTAGTACGACTGCCAGTTGGTGTTCGCAACGAAGGAGGCCGCCGTGTTGAACGCCTGATCGGGGTCGATCGAGGAGAAGCCGAGCGAGCCGGGCAGGTTGCCCTGGAGCCGCTGCAGCAGGTACAGGAAGAGGACGCTCACCGCGGAGAACGCGAGGACGCCACGGAGATAGGCGGGCCAGCGCATCTCCGTGTCGGGGTTGGCGCCGATGACCTTGTAGATCCACTTCTCGACCCGGAGGTGCTTCTTCGAGGAGTAGACGCCGGCCATGTAGTCGCCGAGCGGACGGTAGGCCAGGCCCAGCGCCACGACGAGCGCGAGCAGCTGGAGCACACCAGCGAGGACGGGGCTCATATCGGGCTCAGAACCTCTCCGGGTACAGAAGGGCGAGGACGAGATAACCCAGCAGGGCGGCGGCCACGATCAGACCGACGATGTTCTCGGCAGTCACAGCTTCGCCACCCCCTTGGCGACGAGAGCCACCAGCGCGAAGACCGCGATCGTGGTGACGACGAAGGCCAGATCGGCCACCGTGTGCTCCTAGATGAGGTTCGAATTCTCGGACCTCCTGAGCAAACCCCGGTCCGAAGCCCCCGCGGCCTGCGTTGATGGCTTCCTTACGAGGAAGGGCCCGCCCTTGACGGCGCCCATACGTGCCCCATACGCGCCCCATACACGCGCCGCTGAGCGCGCTCCGCAGGCATGCAAAAGCCGGTGGGCCGCACCTCCCTCGAAGGGAAGTACGGCCCACCGGCCGAAGCTGTCACACGCCCCGGGAGGCGGTTCAGCGCACCTCGGTGATCTCGGGCCCGCGCTGGAGCTGGCCCATGCCACCGGAGAACTTCGAGCTCTCCTGGTCCTCCTGCTGCACACCCTCGGGCACCATCTGGGCATCGCTGGGGAGCTTGAGGACGATCGGGTCACGCGGGGCCATCGGACCCTCGCCACGGACGACCACGGTGTCCCGGAAGATCGTCTCCAGCAGCCCGGCGGCCTGCGGCTGCACGGCGCCCTGGCCGGAGATCACTCCGCGCAGGAACCAGCGCGGCCCGTCGACGCCGACGAAGCGCACCAGCTGCACGCCGTTCGTCCCGTCCGGAAGCTGCACGGGGACCTGTGCCCGCAGCTCCCAGCCCAGCGGGCCCTCGACCTCGTCGATGATCCCGCCCTGCTGGGTGATGCCGGTGGCGATCTCCTCGCGGACCTCGCCCCAGATGCCCTCCTTCTTGGGGGCGGCGAAGGCCTGCAGCTGGATCGCGCTGTCGCGCAGCACGACGGTGGCGGCGACGATCGCGTCACCGGCGACCTCGACGCGCAGCTCCATTCCGTCGACCCCGGGCACGAAGATGCCGCCCAGGTCGACCCGGCCCTCGCCGGGCTGGGAGACCTCGTCGATGTCCCACGGCCCGTCCGGCCGCGGCGCCGGCGGGAGATTCACCCGGCGCGCTCCGCCCTCGGCGGCGTCGGTGTCGTCGAGCTCGTCGACGACCTGCTCGGCCTCGCGCGCTTCGTCCGCCACGTCCTCGGCGGAACCACTCTTCTTGCGACGTCCGAACACGTCACTGTCCTTCCCGGTCGGGTACGACCGAAGCGTAGCTGTTCCCGCCCTGGGTGATCCCGCCCCTGACGCCGTCAACATCACCCGTGGCATGCCCTCCGGTGGAACCGAAGCCGCCCTCGCCCCTCGCCGAGCCGGGCAGTTCCGACACTTCGTGGAAGCGCACCTTCTCGACCTGCTGGACGACCAGTTGGGCAATCCGGTCGAACCTCTCGAACCGCACGGTCTCGCGCGGGTCGAGATTGATGACGATGACCTTGATCTCTCCACGGTACCCGGCATCAACCGTCCCCGGGGCATTGACGAGGGCGACTCCGCAGCGGGCCGCGAGGCCGGACCGCGGATGCACGAACGCGGCATACCCGTCGGGCAGCGCGATCGACACGCCGGTGGGCAGCATCGCGCGTTCGCCCGGGGCGAGCTCGGCGGCCTCGGTGGTCACCAGATCGACCCCGGCGTCGCCCGGGTGTCCGTATGCCGGAATCGGCACTTCCGGATCGACCCGGCGGAGCAGTACGTCGACGGGACGGCGCATCAGGGATTCACCTCAAAGGCACGGGCGCGCCTGACCTGGTCCGGGTCGGCCATCGCCGCCTGGATCTCGGCGGGGCGGCCGTTCTCGATGAAGTGGTCGACCTTGACCTCGATGAAGAGTGCCTCGGCGCGGACCGCGACGGGCCCGTCCGGGCCGCCGATCCGGCCGGTCGCCCGGGAGTAGATCTTCCGGCCGTGGACGGCGGTGACCTCGGCGTCCAGGTGCAGCACGGTGTCGACCGGCACGGGGCGGACGAAGTCGGTCTCCAGCCGCCCGGTCACCGCGATCACCCGCAGCAGCCAGTTCAGCGAGCCCAGCGTCTCGTCCAGCGCCGTGGTCAGGATGCCGCCGTGCGCCAGGCCCGGGGCGCCCTGGTGGGCGGCCTTCACCGTGAAGTCGGCGGTGACGCTGACACCCTCGCCGGCCCGCGCCTGGAGGTGCAGTCCGTGCGGCTGTCCTTCGCCGCAGCCGAAACAGTGTTCGTAGTGCGCACCGAGGAGCTCACCGGGGACCGGGGCGTCGGGATGCCGGACCGGTTTCACCGCGTCGGCCGGTGGCTGAAGAGCCGCAGATGTTCCACTCACAGGCGCAGACCTTACCCGCGCGGGTAGCCGCAGGTCGCGCCGTGCCAAGCTAGGGCTCATGCAGCCTTCCACCCCGCCTTTCGACGAACGCCTGACCGCACCCCGTTCGTGGTGGTTCATTGCCTTCCTGATGGGCATCGCCTGCGCCCTGATGCTGCTGCCGCTGGGCACCCTGCCGCTGCTGGCCGGCCTGGTCGGCGGCACCGCGCTGGCCTCGCTCACGGTCAGCTCGTACGGCTCCGCCCGGATCCGGGTGGTGGCGGGCGCCCTGGTCGCGGGTGACGCCCGGATCCCGGTGACGGCACTCGGCGAGGCGGAAGTGCTGGAGGGAGAGGAGGCGCGCGCCTGGCGCACGTACAAGGCGGACACCCGGGCCTTCATGCTGCAGCGCAGCTATATCCAGACGGCGGTGCGGGTGGAGGTCACCGACCCGGAGGACCCGACTCCGTACGTCTATCTGTCGACCCGCGAGCCGCAGGCCCTGGTGGCAGCGCTCGCGGCGGTACGGGCCGCATAGCCGTTTCGCGCCTCTGGGGGCCGCCGGGCGGTTCTTACGGCCTCCCTCACGACAGGGAGTGGATCGGCGAGCGGCGTCGTGCGGCTTCGGTGGCAAGGCGGAGGACGGGGTCGACGCGGAGGGGGCACCTCCCACGCCCTTAAGGCTGTGGGGGAGTCGGTGACCGACGACAACGCGGCCAGCGGAGTCGCAGGGCGTCGGGAGTCCACTCCCTGTCGCGGGGGAGGCCGTCAGCCCTCGATCTCCTTCGGGAGGCCCTTGTGCGGCTTCCGCGGCCGCCCCAGGGGCGGCAGCTCCGGGAGCCGGTCCCAGGGGATCTGGGCCTTGCGCAGGTCTTTCCTGACCCGATCGGCAAGCTTCTTCGTGTCGCGCCGGTTCATCATCGCGCCGATGGCGGCGCCGGCCAGGAACGGGATCAGGTTCGGCAGATCGCGCATCATCCGCTTCACGATCTGCTGGCGCAGCTCCCGCTTCATCCGGCCGCCGAGCGCCGCATCGATCGTCGCCGGATGGGTGACATCGATGCCTCGCTCCTCCGTCCACGACGTGAGGTACGCGGTGCTGCGCTGGGTGAGGCCGCCCGGCGGGCGCAGGCCGTAGACCTCGTGCAGTTCGGCCACGAGCTTCATCTCGATCGCGGCCACGCCGGTGATCTCCGCGGCCAGCTCGGCGAACATGGCGGGCGGTACGGGCAGCATGGCCGCCGCGCCGATACCGGCGCCCACGGTGGCAGTGCCCTTGCTCGCCCCTGCGACGAGCTTGTCGGCGAGTTCCTCGGGGCCGAGGCCCGGGAACTGCCTGCGCAGGGTTGCGAGGTCGCGCACAGGGACGCGGGGAGCGGTCTCAATGATCCGGTCGGCGATATGACCGATCGCTGCCCTGGCGCCCTCCCCGCCCTTGCGTACGCCCCGTTTGACTGATTGCAGACGGCCTGCCCCGGTCACGGGCTCCGTCCTGCCGGTCCGCTCGGCCCCATCGGCCGCGCCGGCTGCTGGTATTGCTCGGCCCGTCTCTGCGGCAATGGCGGCTTCCACTGCTTCGAGCGAGGCCGAACGGCCTCGCTCGTCGTCAGAAACGCCCGCGGAGGGTAGCAGGGCGGACCGCTCGGCAAGGGCTGCTTCGCCCTCTGCCGGGCCTGTACCGCCCTGATTCGCCTCCGACGGCTCCTTGCGTCGCAAGCGCCGCTTCCGGAACGGTGTGTCGCCTGCCACGTCCGACCGGACCTAGTCGCAGTCGCGGCAGATCGGCTGGCCGTTCTTCTCGCGGGCCAGCTGGCTGCGGTGGTGCACGAGGAAGCAGCTCATGCAGGTGAACTCGTCGGCCTGCTTGGGCAGGACCCTGACGGCGAGTTCCTCATTGGACAGGTCCGCTCCGGGGAGCTCCAGTCCTTCTGCCGCGTCGAACTCGTCGACGTCGACGGCGGACGCCGTCTTGTCGCTCCGACGGGCCTTGAGTTCCTCAAGGCTGTCCTGGTCGACGTCGTCATCGGTCTTGCGTGGGGTGTCGTAATCCGTTGCCATGTGTCGCTCTCCCCCTCTGGGTGTCTGCGGTGTCTCAGCGCACGTAACGCGTGAGAGGCCGGACTTGTGCCCGACCCGAGGCGGAGATTTTGCCTCACATCAAGGTCTGTTACTCAATCGACACCCGAGCGGACCTCTCTGGAGCGGTCGGCTTGGGTGGCGAAGGGGACCGTACACGGTCCGAATGCCGCGCTTCACGGGCGCCACCCCGTGTACTTCCCGTGATATCGACCCCCGAAAACCCCGACTTTTGCCGGATTTTGGGTGGGAGGCCTGGTCACGGAGCGTGGAACACCCGAGATTCGCTCCTGTGATCGATCACACACGGATCCCTCGGGCGCGGGTCCCGAAAATTCCGCTCAAAGCGAACGAAGCGATCCCTGTGCGTATCGCTCGAACCAGCCTCTCAGACCGGCAGGGTGACGCGCATCATGAGACCACCACCCTCACGGGGTTCCGCAATGATACGGCCGCCGTGAGCACGCGCCACGGACCGCGCGATGGACAGGCCGAGCCCGACCCCCTTGTCGCTGCCCGTTCGCTCCGTACGGAGCCGTCTGAAGGGCTCGAAGAGATTGTCGATCTCGTAGGCCGGCACCACGGGGCCGGTGTTCGAGACCACCAGCAGCGCCTGGCCGGGCTGCAGCTGGGTGGTGACCTCCACCCAGCCCTCCTCCCGGATGTTGTAGCGCACGGCGTTCTGCACGAGGTTCAGCGCGATCCGCTCCAGCAGGACACCGTTGCCCTGGACGACGGCGGGCACGATCTCCTCACGGATCTCCACGCCCTTCTGCTCGGCCTCGGCCCGGGTCTGGTCGAGCGCGCGCGTGGCGACCTCCGCGAGGTCGACCGGCTTGCGCTCGATGATCTGGTTGTCGCTGCGGGCGAGCAGCAGCAGCCCCTCGACCAGCTGCTCGCTGCGCTCGTTGGTGGCCAGCAGGGTCTTGCCGAGCTGTTGGAGCTCCGGCGGAGCCTGCGGGTCGGAGAGGTGCACCTCCAGCAGGGTGCGGTTGATCGCGAGCGGGGTACGCAGCTCGTGCGACGCGTTCCCGACGAACCGCTGCTGCGCGGTGAAGGCCCGCTCCAGCCGGTCGAGCATGTCGTCGAAGGTGTCGGCGAGCTCCTTGAGCTCGTCGTCGGGACCGTCCAGCTCGATCCGCCGGGACAGGTCCGTCCCGGCCACCCGGCGGGCGGTGCGGGTGATGCGGCCCAGCGGGGAGAGCACCCGGCCCGCCATGGCATAGCCGAAGGCGAAGGCGATGACGCTCAGACCGACGAGGGCCAGCAGCGAACGGTTCAGGAGGGTGTCGAGCGCCTGCTGGCGCTGATGGTTGACACACGAGTTCATGGCCGCGTTGACGGCAGCCGGTGACGACCCCTCTCCGGAGAGGTTGCACAGATCGCTGGAGACCTGGCCGCTGACGACCTTGAACGGCAGCTCACTGCCCACGTGCAGGGCCTGTGCGGCCAGCATGTAGATGATCGAAAGCAGCAGGATGCCGGCGATCAGGAACATCCCGCCGTACAGAAGCGTGAGCCGTATCCGGATGGTCGGGCGCAGCCAGGGGTACGGGGGCTCCAGCTGTTTGGGGTCCCAGGTGGGTTTCGGGGGCGCTGTCGGGGGCGCCGGGATGGTGGACACCAGGCCTCAGATCCGGTAACCGGAGCCGGGCACGGTGACGATGACCGGTGGCTCCCCGAGTTTGCGGCGCAGGGTCATGACCGTCACCCGGACCACATTGGTGAACGGGTCGGTGTTCTCGTCCCAGGCCTTCTCCAACAGCTGCTCCGCGGAGACGACCGCGCCCTCGCTGCGCATCAGCACCTCCAGCACCGCGAACTCCTTCGGCGCGAGCTGGATCTCCTGCGCGTCGCGGAAGACCTCGCGGCGGTTGGGGTCCAGCTTGATGCCGGCGCGCTCCAGGATGGGCGGCAGCGCGACCGTCGTACGGCGCCCCAGGGCCCGTACCCGCGCGGTCAGCTCGCTGAAGGCGAACGGCTTCGGCAGGTAGTCGTCGGCGCCGAGCTCCAGGCCCTCCACCCGGTCGCTTACGTCCCCGGAGGCCGTAAGCATGAGCACTCGGGTCGGCATGCCCAGCTCGACGATCCGGCGGCAGACGTCGTCGCCGTGCACCAGGGGGAGGTCCCGGTCCAGCACCACGACGTCGTAGTCGTTGACCTCGATGCGCTCCAGGGCCGCCGCACCGTCGTACACGACGTCGACCGCCATGGCCTCCCGGCGCAATCCGGTGGCCACCGCATCGGCGAGCAGTTGCTCGTCCTCCACGACGAGTACACGCACGGCGCTTTCCTTCCTTAGAAACTTCAGAACGTTCGAATGAGCCCACGGACCGTGATCGGCCCGGCTCAGCAGCACTGTCTGTCCGGCACCATCCTGCCTGCAACGCGCATAAACCGGCGGTAAGGCGGCGCGGCACGACCTGCGACTTCGGGGAATTCAACGGATTTCCGGGCCAGTTGAGGTTTCTCTGAGCCAGGGCCTGGGGAAGACGAGTTCACACCCGCGATCACGCCATGCATGTGGCGCACCACGGCCGCTCCGTCCCCGGAGAGTGCGTGATCACCGCCCTACCGCCCCTGGCGGAGGGAAACCCGGGCACACCCCCGTGCCACCGACCCACGATGAGGGGGCGCACCATGGACGCTTTCACCGCAGGTCTGCTGCAGCGGATCAAGACCACCGAGTCCGACCTCACCAGGGCCCGCGAGACGGGCGACGACTTCCTCGCGGATGTCGAGCAGGGAGAGCTGGACGACCTGCACCGCCTCGCCGCCGAGCACGGTGTCGAAGTCGGCGCCACGGCCGTCTGAGCAGTCGGCACAGGGCCCCCGGCATCCTCCATGACGCCGGGGGCCCTGTGCTGTCGTGAACGCCCGCGACAGCGCGCCCCAGGCGCTTTGCGGCCGGGTGCGTCAGTCGTGCCAAGCGCCCAGATCCTCCAGCAGGATCTGCAGGGGCTCGAAGACGCCCGGTGACGCCGCCACGGTCAGGTCGCCGTCGGCGGGCAGTCCGGGCCGGCCGCCGGTGCGGGCGCCGGCCTCCCGGGCGATCAGGTCACCGGCGGCGAGGTCCCAGGGGTGGAGCCCGCGCTCGTAGTAGCCGTCCAGCCGGCCCGCGGCGACATCGCAGAGATCGACGGCGGCCGAGCCGCTGCGCCGGATGTCGCGGAGTTTCGGGATCAGCTGCTGGGCGACGTCAGCCTGGTGCGCACGGACGTCGGTGACGTAGTTGAAGCCGGTCGAGACCAGCGCCTGGTCGAGCGGCGGTGCGGGCCGGGTGCGCAGCGCGGTGCCGTCGCCGTACGCGCCGCCCTTGGCGTACGCGCCGCCGCCGAGGACCGCGTGGTACGTCTCACGGCGCATCGGGGCCTCCACCACGCCCACGACACGCTCGCCGTCCCGTTCCGCTGCGATGGAGACGGCCCAGGTCGGCTGACCGTAGAGGTAGTTCACCGTGCCGTCGAGCGGATCGATGACCCAGCGGATGCCGCTGCTGCCCGCGGAGCTGGCACCCTCCTCGCCGAGGAAGCCGTCCTGGGGGCGGCGCTCGGCGAGGAAGCCGGTGATCAGCTTCTCGGCGGCGATATCCATCTCGGTGACGACGTCGATGGGGCTGGACTTGGTCGCGGCCACCCCGAGATCGGCGGGGCGGCTGTCGCGGAGCAGCGCACCGGCGCGCCGGGCGGCCTCCAGGGCGAGGCCGAGCAGTTCGGACAGGACGGGATCGGCCACAGAGGGCACAGGGCTCACAGGGGTCACAGAGGTACAGCGCTCCTAGGCGTAGGGACTGTCGGCGCCCGCCGCGGCGGGCTTGAGGGCACGGGCCGGGCAGCAGCCGACGGGGCAGAGATCATGGCTCGGACCGAGCGCCCCGAGCGCGCACCGCTCCACCGTGCGTCCCCGCTCGGTGGCGGCGCGCTCGAGGACCAGCTCGCGCACGGCCGCGGCGAACCGCGGGTCCGCACCGACCGTCGCGGACCGCCGCACCGGCAGACCGAGCTCGGCGGCCTTCGCGGTGGCCTCGGTGTCGAGGTCGTACAGGACCTCCATGTGGTCCGAGACGAAGCCGATGGGGGCCATGACCACAGCGGGCACGCCCGCCCCGTGGAGCGCCTCCAGGTGGTCGCAGATGTCGGGCTCCAGCCAGGGGATGTGCGGGGCACCGCTGCGCGACTGGTAGACGAGCTGCCAGGGATACGCGACACCGGTCTCCTCGCGCACCGCGTCGACGATCACCCGGGCGACATCGAGATGCTCGGCGACATACGCGCCGCCGTCGCCATGCGCCTCCTCGGGGCCGGAGGTGTCGGCGGCGGAGGTGGGGATGGAGTGTGTGGTGAAGGCGAGGTGTGCCCCGGCCCTGGCCTCTTCGGGAAGCTCGGCGAGCGACGTGAGGACACCCTCCACCATGGGCCGGACGAAGCCCGGATGGTTGAAGTAGTGCCGGAGCTTGTCCACGCGCGGCACCGGCAGCCCTTCGGCCTCCAGCACGGCCAGCGACTCGGCGAGGTTCTCGCGGTACTGGCGGCAGCCGGAGTACGAGGCGTAGGCGCTGGTGGCGAGGACGGCGATGCGGCGGTGTCCGTCGGCAACCATCTCGCGCAGGGTGTCGGTGAGGTAGGGCGCCCAGTTGCGGTTGCCCCAGTACACCGGCAGATCGAGTCCGTGGTCCGCGAAGTCCTTGCGCAGGGCGTCCAGCAGGGCCCTGTTCTGGGCGTTGATCGGGCTGACGCCGCCGAACAGGAAGTAGTGCTTTCCGACCTCCTTCAGCCGCTCCTCGGGGATGCCGCGGCCGCGGGTCACGTTCGCGAGGAACGGGACCACGTCGTCCGGGCCCTCGGGTCCGCCGAAGGAGAGCAGCAGCAGGGCGTCGTAGGGGGCGGGAGCGCGCAGTTCGGACATGGGAACGATCCTGCCACCCGCCTGTGACAGCGCTCCAGCCGACATCCATCGGCGTACCAGCGCCCCGGCGCCGGACGCCGTGCGCCGCCCGTAAGCTGTATCGGCCACCTTCGCGCCTGACACCATCCCTGCCACCCCGTGTGACCTCGCCGTACCGGAGCCCTCCTTGCCCAGTCCCTACCGCGCGATCTTCGCCGCCCCCGGCACCAAGCGGTTCTCGGCTGCCGGATTCCTCGGCCGGATGCCGCTGTCCATGATGGGCATCGGTGTGGTGACCATGGTTTCCCAGATCACCGGCCGTTACGGTCTCGCGGGCGCGCTCTCCGCGACGCTGGCGATGTCGGCGGCAGTGCTGGGACCGCAGGTCTCCCGGCTGGTCGACCGGCACGGGCAGCGCCGCATCCTGCGCCCCGTCCTCGTCGTCGCGCTGGCGGCGGTGGCCGGGCTGCTGATCTGCGCACAGCAGCGGCTGCCGGACTGGACACTCTTCGTGTTCGCCGCCGGGGCCGGCTGCGTGCCCAGTGTGGGGTCGATGATCCGGGCCCGCTGGGCGGAGATCTACCGGGGCTCGCCGCAGCAGTTGCACACGGCGTACTCGTGGGAGTCGATCGTCGACGAGGTGTGCTTCATCTTCGGGCCGATCATCTCGATCGGTCTGTCCACCGCCTGGTTCCCGGAGGCGGGTCCCCTGCTGGCCGCCGGGTTCCTGCTGGTCGGCGTCGTCTGGCTGACCGCCCAGCGCGCCACCGAGCCGGTCCCGCATCCGCGCGAGCAGCACACCGACGGCTCGGCGCTGCGCTCCCCCGGTCTCCAGGTGCTCGTGGGCACCTTCGTGGCGGCCGGCGCGATCTTCGGCGCGGTCGATGTGGTGACCGTGGCCTTCGCCGAGGACCAGGGGCACAAGGCCGCGGCGAGCCTGGTGCTGGCCGTGTACGCGCTGGGGTCCTGCCTCGCCGGAGCCGTCTTCGGACTGCTCCGTCTCAAGGGGAGGGCGTCCACCAGGTGGCTGATGGGGGTGTGCGCCTTGGCCGTGAGTATGATCCCCCTCCAACTGGCCGGGAGCCTGCCGTTCCTGGCCGTGGCGCTCTTTGTCGCGGGTCTCGCCATCGCACCGACGATGGTCACCACCATGGCCCTCGTCGAGCAGCACGTACCGCGCACCAAGCTGACCGAGGGCATGACCTGGACCAGTACCGGGCTCGCGGTCGGCGTGGCGCTCGGCTCCTCGGCCGCCGGCTGGGTCGTCGACGCGTCCGGGGCGAAGGCGGGGTACGCGGTGCCCATCGCGGCGGGAGCGCTCGCGGCCGCGGTGGCGTTCCTGGGGCATCGCCGGCTTGCCAAGCCGGTTCCTACGGGAAGGCGCGGGGAAGATGACCGACACCTACGCACGGACGACGACGAGCGCGTGGCGTAACTGGGCGGGGAATGTCACCGCGCGTCCGGCCCGGGCCGTCTCCCCCGCCTCCGTGGACGAGCTCGCCGAGGCGCTGCGGCGGGCGTCCGAGGACGGCCTGAAGGTGAAGCCCGTCGGCACCGGACACTCCTTCACCGCGACCGCCGCCACCGACGGTCTGTTGATCCGCCCCGATCTGCTCACCGGCATCCGCGAGATCGACCGCACGGCGATGACGGTGACCATCGACGCCGGCACCCCGCTGAAGCGGCTCAACGTCGCGCTCGCCCGGGAGGGCCTGTCGCTCACCAACATGGGCGACATCATGGAGCAGACGGTCGCCGGGGCCACCTCGACCGGCACCCACGGCACCGGCCGCGACTCGGCGTCCATATCCGCCCAGATCCGCGCCCTCGAACTGGTCACGGCGGACGGCACGGTGCTGACCTGCTCCGAGAAGGAGAACGCCGACATCTTCGCCGTCGCCCGGATCGGGCTCGGCGCACTCGGTGTCATCACCGCGATCACGTTCGCCGTGGAGCCGGTCTTCCTGTTGACGGCCCGCGAGGAGCCGATGACCTTCGACAAGGTCACGGCCGACTTCGACGAACTGGTCGCCGAGAACGAGCACTTCGAGTTCTACTGGTTCCCGCACACCGGCAACTGCAACACCAAGCGCAACAACCGCAGCGCGGGCCCCGCCGCTCCGCCCGGAAGGGTCAGCGGCTGGATCGAGGACGAGCTCCTCTCCAACGGGATCTTCCAGGTGGCCTGTTCGCTCGGGCGGGCGGTCCCCGCCACCATCCCGTCGATCGCCAAGCTCTCCAGCCGTGCCCTGTCGGCCCGTACGTACACGGACATCCCGTACAAGGTCTTCACCAGCCCGCGCCGGGTCCGCTTCGTGGAGATGGAGTACGCCCTGCCGCGCGAGGCCGCGACGGAGGCGCTGCGCGAGGTCAGGGCGATGGTCGACCGGTCGCCGTTGCGGATCAGCTTCCCGGTCGAGGTCCGCACGGCCCCCGCGGACGACATCGCACTCTCCACGGCCTCGGGCCGGGAGAGCGCGTACATCGCCGTCCATCTGTACAAGGGCACGCCCTACCAGGCGTACTTCACCGCGGTCGAGCGGATCATGACCGCGCACGACGGCCGCCCGCACTGGGGCAAGGTCAACACCCGCGATGCGGAGTACCTGGCCGGGGTCTACCCGCGATTCGGCGAGTTCACCGCCGTGCGCGACCGCCTGGACCCGGACCGGCTCTTCGCCAACGACTATCTGCGCCGGGTCCTGGGCGACTGACCGCTACGACCGGGACGGTCACAGGCCGGTGCCCGTCCCGGTCGTGGCCGGTGCCTCCTGCCCCGGTGCGACACCCGCACCGGTGGGGTCCGGGGCGACGCTGCTGGAGTCGCCGGGGGCCGTCGGAGTGGGCGTGGGAGCCGGAGCCGCCGGGCTGCCGCCCGAGCTCGGCGGTGTGGGCGCGGGCGTCGGCTCGGCCGTGGAGCGGTCGCCCTGGCCGGTGCCTGGACTCGGGCTCTGCCCGCCCTGCGAGTCCGCGCCCGGCGTCCCGCCGCTCTCCTGACCTGGCGTCCGCCCCTGGCCCGGGTCCGTACTGACGGACGGAGCCGGGTCGGCGGGCTCCGAGCCCCGCTCGCCGCCGCGTACGACGGATCCCACGGTCGTTCCGTGACCACCGCTCAGATCGCCGCCGGAGACGAGCTCGTACGTGGTGATCCCGGCCATCGACACGGCGAAGACCGCAGCGGCCCCGACGGCCGACCGCTTCCAGCCGCGGATGCGGGTGCCGTGGGTGGTCGACGCGGAGAACTCCTCGTCCGGAACCGGGCCGTGCGGCACCGGCCGCCGGGCCCCGTCCCCGGGACGTGGCTCGAACAGCCGTGTCCCATCCGTGTCGGGAGACGTGAGCAGCTGGGTCCCGTCCGTGTCGAGGGGCCTCAGCGGTCGGGTCTCCTGATCGGCGAGCGGCTCCAGCAGCTGCGTACGGTCCGGGTCGGCTGCGACCGTGCGCAGCACCGCCGTCGCGTCCGCGGATCCTTCGGGCGGCCGGTGAGCACCCCACGTCTCACGCTCCGCCACGTCGCGTGCCGCGCGCGCCTCCTGCGGATCCGCCGCTCCGTACGCGTCCCGCACCTCACGCGTCCCGCTCGCCCTGCGGGTCTCCCGGCCCGTGAGCTTCGCGTGGCCCGTGACCTCGCGGATCTGCTCACCCGTTCGACGGAAGAAGTGCTGGAAGACCGAGCCGCCGCAGGTGGCGACGATGCTCATCACTCCGGCGCCGAGAATCGTTCCGTACACACCCAGTTGCGAGGCCGCCACTGCCGCCGCGACCGCTGCCACTGCACTGCCGGCCACCTGCGGCAGGCTCAGATCGATACGCCTCTCTCTGGGTTCTGTGTCACTTTCCGGCTTCCGCACCATTTCCAGCCCTTGATTGACATCTCTCCCACCATGCAACAGGAAGGGACAATCGGGCGAAGTGAATAGTTCCACTTCAGGTGATTCTGTGAAGCAGGACACGCGTCATGGGCATTTCGCGTCCAGTTGGGTAGTTGGACTCCCGCATCCGCTGAGAACTTCGACGGCGCGCCGGTCCACCCACGTGGCCCGAATGGAGTACTGTGGCGAGCCCTGGGGCCGGACTCCCACGTGGGGTCCGGGACCTTCGGGACGGGGCCGAAGGAGGCACTCGATCCGGCGGCGCCACGGCATCGCACGGGGGCCAGCTACGCGGGGTGACATTTGGTCACTCAGCGTTGCGCAAAGGTCACCGTGTCATACCGGCGATCCAGGGTTCACGCCCGACACGCCGGGCAACACGGCAATGTTGTGGCAGGCTGCACCCGGGCAGGCCACACTCGACTAGCGGAAGCAGCGACGCACGTGACGTCGGCAGGCACCACCCGGGAGGTCCCCATGCCCGAACTGCGTGTCGTGGCCGTCTCCAACGACGGCACACGACTGGTGCTCAAGGCTGCGGACAGCACGGAGTACACGCTTCCGATCGACGAGCGGCTGCGCGCCGCTGTGCGCAACGACCGCGCGCGGCTCGGCCAGATCGAGATCGAGGTGGAGAGCCACCTCCGCCCCCGCGACATCCAGGCGCGGATACGAGCCGGTGCCTCCGCGGAGGAGGTCGCTCAGTTCGCCGGAATTCCGGTCGACCGCGTCCGCCGCTTCGAGGGCCCCGTGCTCGCGGAGCGCGCCTTCATGGCCGAGCGGGCCCGGAAGACTCCCGTGCGCCGTCCCGGCGAGAACACCGGCCCCCAGCTCGGCGAGGCGGTGCAGGAGCGCCTCCTGCTGCGCGGCGCCGACAAGGAAACCGTCCAGTGGGACTCCTGGCGTCGTGACGACGGCACCTGGGAGGTCCTGCTGGTGTACCGGGTCGCGGGCGAGCCGCACTCGGCGAGCTGGACGTACGACCCGCCGCGACGGCTGGTCCAGGCCGTGGACGACGAGGCGCGTTCACTGATCGGCGAGACCGACGATGTCGCCGCGCCCGAGCCGAGCTTCCCGTTCGTGCCCCGGATCGCCCGACTGCCGCGCGACCGGCCGCTGGACCGTGCGCTCGACCGTCAGATGGAACGGCCCACTCCGCCGCCTCCGCCCGAACCGGAGGAGCACATCGTCGGGGTCTCGGCCGGTGAGCGTGACTCGCTGACCAGCCTGCTGGAGGCAGTACCGAGCTTCCGTGGCGACATGGTGGTGCCGGAGCGGCCCGAGCCGCCGACGACCGAGCCCGCCGCGCAGGAGCCGGAGGCGGACGAGCCGCCGGCCGCGGCAGCCTCCGCGGGCGCCGGTTCCGCTTATGCGGATGTGCTGATGCCGCGCGCGGTGGCCGGCCACCGCGACCGATTGACCGGAACGACCGACCGCCAGGCGGAGGCGGACGGTGTCCGTCCGGGCCGCCGGGCCGCAGTGCCGAGCTGGGACGAGATCGTCTTCGGCACCCGCCGCAAGAAGCAGGACTGACCCGGGTGACCGTGGCATGACGAGGGCCCGTACGCCGCTGCGTACGGGCCCTCGTGCGGTCTGCTTCCGGAACCGGTCACCGCAGTTCCGGGTGGCGCCGCTACTGGGGGTCGGGGCCCGTGGCCACCGGCCGGGACTCGTCGGCGGACCACTCGGACCAGGAGCCCGCGTACAGCGCGGCGGGGATTCCCGCGACGGCCAGGGCCAGCACCTCGTGCGCGCCGGAGACCCCGGAGCCGCAGTAGACGCCGACCTCCGGCGCCCCGTCCGTGCCGAGTTCCTTGAATCGGGCTGCCAACTCCTCCGCGGGCAGGAACCGCCCGTCACCACCCGTGTTCTCGGACGTCGGGGCCGAGACCGCACCGGGAATGTGGCCGCCGACCCGGTCGATCGGCTCCACGTCGCCGCGGTAGCGCTCCGCGGCCCGTGCGTCGAGCAGCAGTCCGGAGCGGGCCAGCGCTGCCGCGCCGTCCGCGTCCAGCAGGGGCAGCGCACCCGGTTCGGGCCTGAAGTCGCCCTCGGCCGGGGTGGGCGACTCGCTGGAGAGTTCGCCGCCCCAGGCGGCGAGACCGCCGTCCAGTACGCGGACGTCCGGGTGGCCCGTCCAGCGCAGCAGCCACCAGGCGCGTGCCGCGGCCCAGCCCTGACCGCCGTCGTACACCACGACCGGAGTGTCGCGAGAGACCCCGGCGCGGCGCATCACGGCGCCGAATTCCTCGGGGTCGGGCAGTGGATGACGGCCGCCGCTGCCTGCCGGACCGGCGAGTTCCGCGTCCAGATCGACAAAGACCGCACCGGGGATGTGCCCGGCCTCGTAGTCGGGACGGCCGTGCGGTCCACCGAGCTGCCAGCGCACGTCCAAGAGCACCGGCGGACGTGGCCCCGCCGACTCGCTCGCACATTCGAATGCGGAGATGATGGGCTTCATGGGTGCCATCCTCGCGCAGAAGCCCGCCCACGTGTAATAACACTTAAACGGATGTACCGCATCAAACCGGACTTCCTCTGTCGAGATCCGGGAACATGCGGCGCGGCCGGGGCGCATCGCGCGCCGGGTGGTGCAAGCATCTGCACGGGGCGCGCACATCCCGCACCGCCAGACGGCGCGTCGGCCCCGTTCCCCCGTACGGCCACCACGATGGTCCGAGGAGAGAGTGACGATGACCGAGGCTGCCGTTCGGCGCACACCCGGAACACCTTGCTGGGTGAGTCTGATCGTGCACGGCCTGTCCACGACCCAGACGTTCTACGCGGAGCTGTTCGGCTGGGAGTTCAGGCCCGGCCCGCAGCAACTGGGACCGTACGTGCGGGCGCTGATCGACGGGCAGGAGGTTGCGGGCATCGGGCAGTTGCCGCCGGAACGGCACCTGCCGGTCGCCTGGACGACCTATCTGGCCACCGACGACGCCGACGTCACGGCGGAGACCATCCGCTCCTGCGGCGGAACCGTCGCCGTGGGGCCGCTGGACGCCAGTGAGGCCGGCCGGCTCGCCATCGCCTCCGACCCGAGCGGTGCGGTCTTCGGGATCTGGCAGGCCGCCGCGCATCTCGGTACGGCGCTGGCACGGGTCCCCGGCACCCCGGTCTGGAACGAGCTGGTGACCCGCGAGACCTCGACGGTCGCCAAGTTCTACCAGGCGGTCTTCGGCTACGACGCAGAGGCGGTGGTCTCGGCCGACTTCGACCACCAGACCCTGCACCTGAACGGCCGCCCGGTGGCCTCGCTGCACGGCGTCGGCCGCGCCTTGCCGCGCGACCGGGGCCCGCACTGGATGACGTACTTCGAGGTCGCCGACACCGATGAGGCGGCCGCACGGGTGGTGAATCTCGGCGGGCATGTGCTGCAGCCCCCGCGGGACGGGACAAACGGGCGCGTGGCGACGGTCGCGGACCCGGAGGGCGCCGCCTTCGCGATCGTACGGCCCGACGAACAGTGATCCCTCACGCCGTGGGGGGCACGTCCTCCTAGCGGCTCTCACCGGCGAGCACCGGTTCGATGCGCCGCAGGACGTCCGGCCACCCGTCGCCCATGCCGTGGAACGCCGCTTTGCCCAGGGGCGAGTCGACGTCGAACCCGGCATGTTCCAGAAACAGCCGGGTGCCCGTCCCCTCGGGGTGAAGCCGCCAGGTGATGGTGGTGTCCAGCGAGCCAGGGGCGAAGCTGTAGCGCAGAAGACGCTCAGGCTCGACTGCGAGCACCTCGCACGCCTGCCGGCCCCAGGGCCCCATGTCCAGGGTGAAGCGGTGCCCCACAACAGGCCGCACATCACCGGC
The DNA here is from genome assembly GCF_044455345.1 of Streptomyces sp. NPDC051286. Classification (NCBI taxonomy): domain Bacteria; kingdom Bacillati; phylum Actinomycetota; class Actinomycetes; order Kitasatosporales; family Streptomycetaceae; genus Streptomyces; species Streptomyces sp. NPDC051286. The sequence continues at coordinate 121,832 of NZ_JBITER010000004.1, forward strand.
GGCCCACCACCGCGCGTGCAGTTCAGGATCGGTCAGCGCCCGCCAGACCGCCGCCGGCGGATGGGCGATGAACTGGTCGCCATGGATGACGGCCGGGTCTGTGCTGGTCATCGGTTCTCCTCGTCGATCAGATCGCTCAGCGCGCCCATCCGGGCCCGCCAGTAGCGTTCGAAGGGATGCAGCCACTCGGCCGCCTCGGCCAGTGGAGCTGCTTCCAGGTGGTAGTAGCGGTACCGTCCGCGCGGCTCCTCACGCACCAGCCCCGCACCCCTGAGCACCGCCAGATGCTCGGAGACCGCAGGCCTGCTCAGTTCGAACGCGCCGGCGAGATCGCCGGCCGCGCGTGGGCCGTCACGGAGAGCTTCCAGGAGTGTGCGCCGGACCGGGTTGGCCAGAGCGCCGAAAACATCTGCTTCCGCCATGCCCACCATCATGCGTCGGAAATTTCCGACACGTCAAGCGCGCGGAGACGAGATATGGAAGGAGGGGCTCCGCGGGTCCGGCGCCTCAGCCGGATGTCACCGGAAGGACGTCCGGCGACAGCACACCCGCGCGGGCCGTCGCACTGGTCATCCTTCGCTGATGGTGGCGCCTGCACAGCACCTCGTAACCGACCTCGTCCGTCTGCTGGTTGACATCCCCCACCACGACCTGGGCGCCTTCGACGACCATCTCGCCGCCCACCGTCCGGGCGTTGTGCGTCGCCCGTGCACCGCACCAGCAGAGCGCTTCGACCTGAAGGGTCTCGACCCGGTCGGCCAGTTCCATGAGGCGCTGAGACCCGGGGAACAGCTTCGTCCGGAAATCGGTGGTGATACCGAACGCGAAGACGTCCAGGCCGAGGTCGTCGACGATCCGGGCGAGCTGGTCGATCTGTACAGGGGCGAGGAACTGCGCCTCGTCCACGATCACGTAGTCCGCCCGGCCGCCACGGGTGACGTGGTCGACGAGATGGGCGTACACATCCATGCCCTCGTCGGCCTCGACGGCCTCCGTGACGAGCCCCAGCCGCGAGGAGAGCTTGCCCTCGCCCGCCCGGTCGTCACGGGTGAAGATGACGCCCTGCAGCCCGCGGGCCGACCGGTTGTGGCCGATCTGCAGCGCCAGCGTGCTCTTTCCGCAGTCCATCGTTCCGGAGAAGAACACAAGCTCGGGCATGAGGGGGTGAACACCTTTCGGTTCAGCAAGGGCGGGAGGGAGAAAAACGGGTTACGAACGTACTTCGAGGAGCGGGACGAGCTGCTCGACGGGGGTCATCGAGCCGTGCATGCCCACCATCGCCGATTCGTGCGGCTCCTGGACGGACGCGGTGACCACCACGTCGTCGCGGGCGGCCGCCACCACGTCGCCGACCCTGCCGTACACCCGCTCGTCGACCTTCGGACCGAACCAGCCGGCCGCGATCGCCTCGTCCCGGCTCGCCACCCAGAACTGCTCGCCGAGCACTTCCTGCCAGACAGCCAGCACATCGGCCTCGGCGCCGGGGACGGCGTACACATGGCGGGCCCGGCCCTCGCCGCCGAGCAGGGCGACGCCCGCGCGCAGCTCCCAGTCCTCGTCGAAATCGATCCGGGACTGTTCGTCGAACGGGATGTCGATCATGCCGTGGTCGGCGGTGATGTACAGCGCCGAGCGGGGCGGGAGCTGCTCGGCGAGGCGCTGCACGAGACCGTCCACGTACATCAGCTGGCCGCGCCAGGCGTCGGAGTCGACGCCGAAGCGGTGCCCCTTGCCGTCGATCTCGCTGTAGTACGTGTAGACGAGCGACCGGTCACCGGCGGCGAGCCGGTCCGCGGCCAGGTCCATCCGGTCCTCGCCGGAGAGCCTGCCGTGGAACGTGCCGCCGCTCAGCGCGACCTCGGTGAGCGGGGTGTGCTGGAAGGTCGGGGCGGAGACCTGCGCGGTCGCCACACCGGCCTCGTCGGCGAGCCGGAAGACGGTGGGATACGGCTGCCAGACCGCCGGCGAGGTCCAGGGCTTCCAGCGGAGCTGGTTCATCAGCTCGCCGGTTTCCGGATTGCGGGCGGTGTAGCCGGGCAGGCCGTGTGCGCCGGGCGGCAGCCCCGTACCGACCGAGGCGAGCGAGGTCGCGGTGGTGGCCGGGAAGCCCGCCGTGATGGGACGGCCCGTGCCCCCACGGGAGGTGGGGAGCAACGAGTGCAGATACGGCGCCTCGTCCGGATGGGCCTTGATCTGCTCCCAGCCGAGTCCGTCGATCAGGAAGACGCAGTTCCGGTCGGCGGGGGTGAGCTCCGGTATCGCCGCCGTGAAGCCGGGCACGCCCTGTCCGGCGACGAGCGTCGGCAGCAGATCGGCGAGCGAACCGCTGCCGTACGCGGGGACGGGAGCGGTGTCGAGAGGGAGCAGAACGGGGTCCTGCCAGGCCGGCTGGGCCATCAGCGGCCGGTAGCCGCGGTCGCGGCCGTCGCCTCGGAGAGGGACTGGGCGAAGGCAAGGGTCTGCCGCACCGTGTCCGGGCCGTCACCGGCCTCGCTGACCCGCAGGCTCAGGTCGTCGGCGGTGGAGCTGCCGGTGTAGCCGTGGTCCGCCTCGCAGTTGGGGTCGCCGCAGGCGGCGGGCTCCAGGTCGATGCGGGAGACCGCGCCCCAGCCGATGGTCAGGACGACCTCGCGGGGCAGTGTGCCCGGGACGTACTTCTCCGGGTCGGCCACGACGCGACTGACCACCACCGACGAGATCCGGTCCAGCTTGACGGACTCGGTGGAGGTGGTGGCGTACGGCGACGGGGAACTGGTGTCCGCGTTCTGCTCGTCGGTGTGGCTGACGATGAAACGGTTGTCCGTCAGGACCAGGACCGTGACGTGCCTGCGCACCTCGTTGGAGTCGAAGGTCGTCTCCTGGTGCACCAGGTACGAAGCGACCGGCTCACCCCCGACGGCGGCCTCCACCGCCTCGGCCACAAGGGCCGGGTAGTAGCCGCTGCGCTCGATCGCTGCGCGCAGCCCCTGGGTCGTCGTACCGGTCTTCGCCATACGGACCATCCTACGGGGGGTGGATGACTGCCGGGGACGCAGTGGACAGGGCCTGCGGCGGATCGTCGGTGGATTCAGTAGTTGGGCAGGCGACGGGGGCCGAGGTCGGTACGGACCGGTGGCGGCGACAGTCGGACGGTCGCGCCGAGGACAGTCAGCCCCTGCGTGGCGACCACGACCGGTTCCAGTGCGACGGAGACCACTTCGGGGTGATCGTCGACGAGCCGGGACACCCTCAGCAGCAGTTCCTCGAGCGCCGCGGTGTCGACGGGCGCCGAGCCCCGCCAGCCGAAGAGAACCGGGGCCGCCCGGATGGACCGGATCAGTTCGGCGGCGTCGCGGTCAGTGGCCGGCACGAGGCGGTGGGCGGTGTCCCCGAGGAGTTCGGAGGGCGCGCCCGCGAGGCCGAAGGAGAGGACGGCGCCCGCCGCCGGGTCGATCGTGGCCCGCACGACGGTGTCCACGCCGCGCGGTGCCATGGACTGGACGACCGGCTGCAGCTCGGTGGGCTTGCCGAGCAAGTCGGTCAGCTCGCCGTACGCCCGGCGCAGCGCGGTCTCGTTCGCGAGGTCGAGCCGGACGCCGCCGAGGTCGGCACGGTGGCGCAGATGAGGCGCGGTGGTCTTGAGCGCCACCGGAAAGCCGAGCCGGGCAGCCGCGGCGACGGCGGCGTCCGGGTCGGGGGCGGGGAGCGTCGGCCGCACGGAGATGCCGTAGCGGCCCAGGAGTTCGCGCGCCTCGTCGTGGCTGAGCTGACGGCCCCGGGGATCGGGGTCGGGCCCGAGGAGTGCGTCGATACGTTCGGCGGCGCCTGCCTCGTCGATGGTGTCCTCAAGGAACTCGGGCACCTTGCCGGGCACCGCGGCCTGCCGTCGCCACTGCGCGTACTTCACCACCTCGGCGAGGGCACGGACGGCACGCTCGGCGGCGGGGTAGGCGGGGATCCGGCCGGTGGAGGGAGCAGACGGCGTGGGGGCACCGGAGCCGGGGGCGTTCGGCTGGGCCGGGGGATCCGGCGGAGCTGAGCCGGCTGGGGCGCCGGTGATGCTCGGCGTGGCTGAAGCGCCTGTGGGGCTCGTGACGCGCGGGGTGCCCTTGCCGACTGCCGCGGCCGAAGCACCCGGGGCAGCCGTCGCGGCCGCCCGCGGCGCCGCGACCGTGCTGCTGGCGGCCGCGAGCGCCTCCGCCAGGCCGCCGATCTCCACGTGGACCACGGCCACCGGCTTGGCCGGCCCCGTGGCCGCCGCCGCGCGCAGCGCGGCTGCCAGGACCTCGCCGTCACCTGTTTCCGCCTGGCCGTTCTCGCCGACCCACGGGATCGCTGTCACGATCACCGCGTCGCAGCTCCGGTCGGCAAGTGCCTCCGCCAGCGCATCCCGGAAGTCCTGCGGGGTGGCCGCGGTGGTGAGGTCGCGGGGCGGGCGCGGGCGCAGCCCCTCGGCCAGGCAGGCGTCGTACGTGAGGAGGCCCAGGGACTCGGAGTTGCCGAGGATCGCGACCCGGGGACCCGCCGGGAGGGGCTGGTCGGCGAGGAGCAGGCCCGCGTCGACCATCTCCGTCACCGTGTCGACGCGGATCACGCCCGCCTGCCGCATGAGCGCGGAGACGGTCGCGTCCGGGATCCGGCTGATCGGCACCGCATGACCGGGCGGGGTGCTGCCGCTGTGCCGGGCTCCCTTCACCACGACGACCGGCTTCACCGCCGCGGTGCGCCGCGCGAGGCGGGTGAACTTCCGCGGATTGCCGAGGGATTCGAGGTAGAGCAGGGCGACGTCGGTGTCCGGGTCCTCGTACCAGTACTGGAGGAAGTCGTTGCCCGAGATGTCGGCGCGGTTGCCCGCGGAGATGAACGTCGACAGACCCGCGCCGCGCCGGTAGAGCCCGGAGAGCAGGGCGATGCCGATAGCGCCCGACTGCGTGAACAGACCGATGCGCCCCGGGGCGGGCGGCTCGGGGGCGAGGGAGGCGTTCAGCCGTACGGCGTCCGCGTTGTTGATGATCCCGAAGGCGTTCGGGCCGATGATGCGCATGCCGTACGAGCGGGCCTGGCGGACCAGTTCGCGCTGTCTTTCCCTGCCTTCGGCACCCCATTCGGCATATCCGGCGGAGAGGACCACGAGGCCCTGGACGCCTTGTTCGCCGCAGTCGGCGACGGCCTCCGGGACCCGGTCCGCGGGCACGGCGACGACCGCGAGGTCCACCGGTTCACCGATCTCGCCGATGGAGCGGTGCGCGGGGACGCCGTCGATCGTTCCCTGGTCTGCGGCGAACGAGCTGTTCACGGCGTACGCACGGCCGGTGAAGCCCGCGCCGAGGAGGTTGCGCAGAACCGTGCGGCCGACCCCGCCGGGGGTACGCCCGGTGCCGATGACGGCGACGGACCCCGGTGCGAGCAGCCGCTGCACCGACCGCGCCTCCGCCCGCTGCTCACGGGCGCGCTGGACGGCGAGGGACTCGGCGGTCGGTTCGAGGTCGAGGGTGAGATGGACGGCGCCTTCCTCGAAGCTGCGCTGCTGGGTGTACCCGGCGTCACGGAACACCTTGATCATCTTGGTGTTGGCGGGCAGCACCTCGGCGGCGAAGCGCCGGATGCCGCGCTCACGCGCCACTGCTGCGATGTGCTCGAGGAGCGCCGATGCCACGCCACGGCCCTGGTGCGCGTCCTGGACGAGAAAAGCGACCTCTGCCTCGTCGGCGGGGACGGAGGCCGGCCGGCCGTTCGCGTCGATCCGGTCGTAGCGGACGGTGGCGATGAACTCACCGCCGACCGTGGCGGCGAGGCCCACCCGGTCGACGTAGTCGTGATGGGTGAAGCGATGGACGTCCTTGGCGGACAGACGGGGGTAAGGAGCGAAGAACCGGTAGTACTTCGACTCGTCGGAGACCTGCTCGTAGAAGCTGACCAGGCGCTCGGCATCGTCCGTGGTGATGGGCCTGATACGGGCCGTACCGCCGTCGCGGAGCACCACATCCGCTTCCCAGTGGTCGGGGTACGCGTGGTGCGGACTCTGCTCCGGCGTGGGCTGCATGGGCAAAGCCTACGGCGCGGTCAGCGGTCGCGTAGGGCCCGGGGCCGGGGCAGTCTGAGAGCTCCGATCAGCCGTGCAGCACGGGCTGGGGCCGGGTCGCGGGTCGGCGGCCGACGGCGCACTGCGTGAGAGGCTGGTCTAGACAACCATTGATTCGTGAAGGGCAGAACCATGGCTGAGCGTCGCGTCAATGTCGGTTGGGCCGAGGGCCTGCACGCCCGCCCCGCCTCCATCTTCGTTCGTGCCGCCACGGCGTCCGGTATCCCCGTGACGATCGCCAAGTCCGACGGCCCCCCGGTGAACGCCGCCTCCATCCTCGCGGTGCTCGGTCTCGGCGCGCACGGCGGCGAGGAGATCGTACTCGCCTCCGAGGCGGACGACGCGGAGGCGACGCTCGACCGGCTGGCGAAGCTGGTCACCGAAGGACTCGAGGAACTCCCGGAGACCGTCTGATTGCAGGGTTCCGATCAGGGGGAAGCCTTTCCGGCCGGTTCCTGTCGGGCGCATTTCTGCGCCGGAGCCGCGACACCCCCAACCGGGGCCGTGACTCCTGCGTTTTCTGATACCGGCAATACCTCTGGAGCGAATTTTGTGCAGCCCAAAGAAATCCCTGCGCACTTAATTCACTTTTTATACAGCGCAGGTGTTAATGCCGGTCGCTCGCGGTGTTTACGGCATGTTGCGAAGTCCTCACCCGACCGCCGGAACAGGGGGCGCCGGCATCACGGCCCGAAGCACCGTCCGCGCGACGCAGCCGGTGCGCGGCGGCGGCCCGCGCGGCGTGCTGAGCGGCCAGCGCCCTGGCCCGTTCCGCGTCGCCGCGCGCCACGGCGTCCACGATGGCTGCACGGTCGCCCCAGCAACCGGCCAGGCGGGCCGGCTGCTCGACCGCGTACATCCAGGCGATCTTGTGGCGTAGCTGGGTGAGCAGCGCGATGAGCCCGGGGCTGCCGGACGCCTGGGCGAGCGTCTCGTGGAACCAGCCGCCCAGGGAGCGCAGATCCTCCCCCGTACCCCGCCGCGCTCTGTCCTGCCCCAGCCTGACCAGGCCGCGCAGCACCTTGAGGTGCGCCTCGGTGCGGCGTTGAGCGGCGCGGGCCGCACCCAGCGGCTCCAGCAGCATCCGTACCTCCAGAAGGTCGGCGGCCTCCTGCTCGGTGGGCTCGGCGACACAGGCACCGGCATGTCGGCGGGTGACCACGAAGCCCTCGGACTCCAGGGTGCGCAGCGCTTCCCGCACCGGGACCCGGGAGACCCCGTAACGGCGCGCGAGCAGCTCCTCGGTGAGTCTGCCGCCGCGCTCGAAGACACCGGAGACGATGTCGTCACGGATTGCCGTGCATACCGATTGCGCCGGAATGCGCATGTCCGAACCCCTCCGCCTTAATCCCCCGCGAAACGCGACCGATCGACGCCTGTTCCGTGACTCTATTGCAAGGCGACCGCATTTCCGAAGCCGGACCGAAAACCATGAATATCCTTTGGCCCGGTGGCGGTTCCGCGGGGCGGTTCGGCAGGAACGGACATGCCGAAGGCCCCGGCGGAAGCCGGGGCCTTCGGCATGTTGTGGATGGGACGTCGGTCAGACGTTCACGCCATGGGCGCGCAGGTACGCCACGGGGTCCATGTCGGAGCCGTACGAAGGCGTGGTGCGGGCCTCGAAGTGGAGGTGCGGTCCGGTGGAGTTGCCGGTCGAGCCGGAGAGGCCGATCTGCTGACCTGCGCCGACGCTCTGGCCGACGGAGACGCCGATCGACGAGAGGTGGCCGTACTGGGTGTACGTGCCGTCCGTCATCCGCAGCACGATGTTGTTGCCGTATGCGCCGCCCCAGCCCGCCTCGACGACCGTGCCGGCGCCGACGGCGACGACGGAGCTGCCGGAGGCGGCATGGAAGTCGATGCCCGAGTGGCGGCCGGAGGACCAGAGGGATCCGCTCGACTTGTAGCCGGTGGTGACGTACGAACCGGCGACCGGGAGCTGGAAGGATCCCAGGCGGGTGCGCTCGGCGGAACGGGCGGCGCGGGCCTTCGCGTCACGGGCCGCCTTGGCGCGGGCCTCGGCCTTGGCCTTCGCCGCCGCCTCGGCCCTGGCAGCCTCGGCAGCCTTCGCAGCGACGTCGGCCTGGCGCTTCTGCACCTCGGCCTGGGTGGCCACCTGGTCGGCGAGGGCATCCTCGATGGCGACGATCTGGGTCAGACCGGTTTCATCGCCGGAAGGGACCTCGGCATCCGTGGCGAGGGCCGGAGAGGCCAGTCCGCCGATGACACCGGTGGTCGCCAGCGTTGCGACTCCGGCGACGCGTGCACTCCGGCGCTTCAGGCGGCTCGGGGCACGGTGCTTCCCGGTGGGGCGGGGGAACGCCATGAAGTAGCTGGTCCTTTCCTTCCTTCTCGCCTACCGGGTTAGCTGACGGGTTCGGAGCAGGAAGGTCTCCTACGGATCCCGGGCCTCAGAGGAGGTCGCGGCATCCGATTCACCCCAGGGACTGTGTGGGTCCCCGGCTCCCCAGGCTCGCGCCTGATGGGGACTCGGCGATCACTGCCCGGCGCCACGGATGCGGCATTCGAGTGACGGACAGCGGAGCCGACGCTAGGCGGGGGTACTTTCATTCACCAAACGGACAGGGCGCTTTGTAGCGCATCCCACAGGGCAAGCAAGAACCTTTCGTCTCGAATCAGGCAAAAGGGAAGACCCTGGCGGGAAGCGACTCGCCAGGGCCCCTCTTCGCCCCTCTTTGCGGGGCTTGATGCATCAGCCGGTGACGACCGACACCTCTCCGATTCCCAACGCCCTGACCGGCTCCTCGATCTGCGCGGCGTCGCCGACGAGAATCGTGACCAGCCGGTCCACCGGGAAGGCGTTGACCACGGCTGAGGTCGCCTCGACCGTGCCGGTCTCGGCCAGGCGGGCGTACAACTGCGCCTGGTAGTCGTCCGGGAGGTGCTGCTCGACCTGGTCGGCGAGCGTACCGGCGACGGAGGCAGCCGTCTCGAACTTCAGCGGGGCGACACCCACGAGGTTCTGCACAGCGGTCTCGCGTTCGGCGTCGGTCAGCCCCTCGGCCACCAGGGTCCGCAGGACCTTCCACAGGTCGTCGAGCGCCGGTCCGGTGGACTCTGTGTCCACTGAGCCGCTGATCGCCAGCATCGCCGCACCGGTCGCCCCGGAGGCGGAGTCCGGGGCCGTCGAGCGCAGGACCTGCCCGAAGGCCCGCACGCCATAGGTGTAGCCCTTCTCCTCGCGCAGCACCCGGTCCAGCCGGGAGGTGAGTGTGCCGCCCAGGCAGTAGGTGCCGAGGACCTGGGCCGGCCACACACTGTCGTGCCGGTCGGCGCCGATGCGGCCGATCAGCAGCTGCGTCTGCACGGCGCCCGGACGGTCGACGATCACCACGCGGCCGGTGTCGTCGGCGGTGATCGGCGGGACCGGACGGGGCTCCACAGTGTTCCCGGTCCAGTCGCCGATGGTGTCGGCGAGCAGGGCGTCCAGGTCGATACCGGTGAGGTCGCCGACGACGACGACGGTCGCGGTGGACGGCCGGACATGGGCCTCGTAGAAGGCGCGCACCGCCGCGGAGTCGATCCGCTCCACCGTCTCCTCGGTGCCCTGGCGCGGGCGTGACATCCGCGACGTGGCCGGGAAGAGCTCCTTGGAGAGCTGCTTGGCGGCACGCCGGGCGGGGTTGGCCTGCTCGTGCGGAATCTCGTCGAGCCGGTTGTTCACCAGTCGCTCGATCTCGCTGTCGGCGAACGCGGGCGCCCGCAGCGCCTCGGCGACCAGACCCAGCGCCTTGGCCAGCCGGGAGGCCGGAACCTCCAGGGAGACCCGCATGCCGGGATGGTCGGCGTGCGCGTCGAGAGTGGCGCCGCAACGCTCCAGCTCAGCGGCGAACTCCTCGGCGGAGTGCTTGTCGGTGCCCTCGGAAAGGGCCCGCGCCATGATCGTGGCCACGCCGTCGAGGCCCTCGGGCTCGGCGTCCAGCGGGGCGTCGAGGAAGATCTCGACCGCGACGACCTGCTGGCCGGGACGGTGGCAGCGCAGCACCGTCAGCCCATTGGGCAGGGCGCCGCGCTCGGGTGCGGGAAAGGCCCAGGGCCTGGCCGTGCCGGGGGTCGGCTGCGGGTGGTACTCCATCGATACTCCAGTCGCGGCAGCGTCGGTCACTTGTCCGCCCCTTCGTGCGCGTCGGTGTCGGTGTCCGTCTCATCGGCTTCCGCGTCGGCGGATTCGGCCGGCTCGACCGGCTCGTAGACGAGCACCGCCCGGTTGTCGGGGCGCAGCTGGGCCCTGGCCGCCGCCTGGACCTCGTCCGCGGTGACGTCGAGGACCCGCTGGACGGCGGTCAGGGCGAGCTGCGGGTCGCCGAACAGCACGGCGAACCGGCAGAGTTCATCGGCGCGGCCCGCGACCGTACCGAGCCGGTCCAGCCACTCGCGCTCCAACTGTGCCTGAGCACGCTCCATTTCCTCGGGCGTGGGGCCCTCGGCGGCGAATCGGGCCAGCTCCTCGTCGACCGCGGCCTCGATCTGCGCCACCTCGACACCGCCGGACGCCTTCACGTCCAGCCAGCCGAGCGAGGGCGCGCCGGCCAGCCGCAGCAGCCCGAAACCTGCCGCAACGGCTGTGCGGTCGCGGCGGACCAGGCGGTTGTGCAGCCGGGAGGACTCGCCTCCGCCGAGCACGGTCAGCGCGAGATCCGCGGCGTCGCACTCCCTGGTGCCGTCGTGCGGCAGCCGGTAGGCGGCCATCAGCGCCCGCGCCGGGACCTCCTCGTGGACCTCTTCGCGCAGCTGCTCGCCGATGATCTCGGGGAGCGTGCCGTCGCGCGGCGGCTGCTTGCCGTCGTGGGACGGGATGGAGCCGAAGTACTTCTCGATCCAGGCGAGCGTCTGCTCGGGGTCGATGTCGCCGACGACCGACAGCACCGCGTTGTTGGGCGCGTAGTACGTACGGAAGAAGGTCCGCGCGTCTTCGAGCGTCGCCGCGTCCAGGTCGGCCATCGAGCCGATCGGGGTGTGGTGGTACGGGTGACCCTCGGGGTAGGCGAGGGCGGTCAGCCTCTCGAACGCCGTGCCGTACGGAACGTTGTCGTACCGCTGGCGGCGCTCGTTCTTGACGACGTCCCGCTGGTTCTCCATGGACTCGTCGTCGAGCGCGGCGAGCAGCGAGCCCATCCGGTCGGCTTCGAGCCACAGGGCCAGTTCCAGCTGATGCGTGGGCATCGTCTCGAAGTAGTTGGTGCGTTCGAAGCTGGTCGTTCCGTTGAGGGAGCCTCCGGCGCCCTGCACCAGCTCGAAGTGTCCGTTCCCCTTGACCTGTCCGGAGCCCTGGAACATCAGGTGCTCGAAGAGGTGAGCCAGCCCCGTGCGCCCCTTGACCTCGTGGCGCGACCCGACGTCGTACCAGAGGCACACCGCGGCGACCGGGGTCAGATGGTCCTCGGAGAGCACCACGCGCAGGCCGTTGGCCAGACGGTGCTCGGTCGCTGTCAAGCCGCCGGAGCCGGCCTGGGCTGTGGCCGTGTGACCCATGGGCATGTACGTCCCTTCGATCGCGATACTGGATTTCCTGCGAGACCTGCCACTGTAAGCAAGCGCACGGACACCTGGCGAAGTTCCCGTGTCGTGGAAGTTCGCGTGAAAGAGCGCTTGGGACGGGTCGAGGTCAGCGTTGTCAGTGCGGCGGTCCACAATGGTCCGCGTCAGAACCAGAGGTTGCCCGAACAGATCTGTGAAGGAGTCGCAGCAGCGATGGCCCGCCGCAGTACGAAGACCCCGCCGCCGGACGACTTCGAGGAGAAGATCCTCGACATCGACGTCGTCGACGAAATGCAGGGCTCCTTCCTCGAGTACGCGTACTCGGTGATCTACTCACGGGCCCTGCCGGACGCCCGCGACGGCATGAAGCCGGTGCACCGCCGCATCGTGTACCAGATGAACGAGATGGGGCTGCGCCCCGACCGCGGCTACGTGAAGTGTGCCCGCGTCGTCGGCGAGGTGATGGGCAAGCTGCATCCGCACGGCGACGCGTCGATCTACGACGCGCTGGTCCGGATGGCGCAACCGTTCTCGATGCGGCTCCCCCTCGTCGACGGGCACGGCAACTTCGGCTCGCTCGGCAACGACGACCCGCCGGCCGCCATGCGGTACACCGAGTGCCGGATGGCCGACGCCACGTCGCTGATGACGGAGTCGATCGACGAGGACACCGTCGATTTCCAGTCGAATTACGACGGCCAGGAACAGGAACCGGTCGCACTCCCCGCCGCCTATCCGAACCTCCTGGTCAACGGATCATCCGGGATCGCGGTCGGCATGGCGACCAATATGCCGCCGCACAACCTGGGCGAGGTCATCGCCGCCGCCCGCCATCTGATCAGGCATCCGGGCGCGGACCTGGAGACCCTGATGCGGTTCGTGCCCGGACCCGACCTCCCGACCGGTGGCCGGATCGTAGGCCTCGGCGGGATCAAGGACGCGTACGCGGCCGGGCGTGGCACGTTCAAGATCCGTGCGACGGTTGCCGTGGAGAGCGTGACGGCCCGCCGCAAGGGCCTGGTCGTCACCGAACTACCCTTCTCCGTCGGCCCGGAGAAGGTGATCGCCAAGATCAAGGACCTGGTCTCGGTGAAGAAGCTCCAGGGCATCGCCGATGTCAAGGACCTCACCGACCGCGAGCACGGCCTGCGGCTGGTCATCGAGGTCAAGAACGGCTTCGTGCCCGAGGCCGTACTGGAACAGCTCTACAAGCTGACGCCGATGGAGGAGTCCTTCGGCATCAACAATGTGGCGCTGGTCGACGGACAGCCGCTCACGCTGGGTCTCAAGGAGCTCCTCGAGGTCTACCTCGACCACCGCTTCGACGTGGTGCGCCGCCGCAGCGAGTTCCGCCGGACCAAGCGCCGGGACCGGCTGCACCTGGTCGAGGGTCTGCTCGTCGCGCTGATCGACATCGACGAGGTCATCCGGCTCATCCGGTCCAGCGACAATTCCGCGCAGGCGAAGGAGCGGCTCATCGAGCACTTCTCGCTGAGCGAGATCCAGACGCAGTACATCCTGGACACCCCGCTGCGCCGGCTGACCCGGTTCGACCGGATCGAGCTGGAGAGCGAGCGGGACCGGCTCAACGCCGAGATCGACGAGCTGACGACGATCCTCGAATCGGACGCCGCGCTGCGCAAGCTGGTCTCCACCGAACTGGCCGCGGTCGCGAAGAAGTTCGGCACCGACCGGCGTACGGTGCTGCTGGAGTCGGCCGGTTCGCAGGTCGCTTCGGTGCCGCTGGAGGTCGCGGACGACCCCTGCCGGGTGCTGCTGTCCTCGACCGGTCTCCTGGCCCGTACGGCCACCGGCGACCCGATCGTCGTCACCGAGGACACCAAGCGCGCCAAGCACGACGTGATCGTGTCGGCCGTGCCGGCGACGGCGCGTGGCGATGTCGGCGTGGTGACGTCGACAGGGCGGCTGCTGCGGCTCGCGGTGATCGACCTGCCCCAGCTTCCGGACACCCATGCCGCACCCAATCTTTCGGGCGGGGCACAGGTCTCGGAGTTCCTCACGCTGGAGACCGGTGAGGAGGTCATCTGCCTCACCACGCTCGACGAGTCCTCCCCCGGCCTGGCGATCGGCACCCTGCAGGGCGTCGTCAAGCGGGTGGTGCCGGACTATCCGGCCAACAAGGACGAGCTGGAGGTCATCACCCTCAAGGACGGTGACCGGATCGTCGGCGCCGCCGAACTGCGGACGGGCGAGGAGGACCTCGTCTTCATCACGTCCGACGCACAGCTGCTGCGCTACCCGGCGGCCCAGGTACGGCCGCAGGGCCGGCCGGCGGGCGGCATGGCGGGCGTGAAGCTGGCGGAGGGCGCCGAGGTGCTCTCGTTCGGCGCGGTGGACCCGGCGACGGACGCGATGGTGTTCACGGTGGCGGGCTCGCACGGCACGCTGGACGACTCGGTGCTGACGGCGAAGCTCACGCCCTTCGACCAGTATCCGCGCAAGGGCCGGGCCACCGGCGGGGTGCGTTGTCAGCGCTTCCTCAAGGGCGAGGACGTCCTGGTGTTCGCCTGGGCGGGTGCGGTCCCGGCGCGGGCGGCGCAGAAGAACGGCACCCCGTCCGAACTGCCGGAGCCGGATCCGCGGCGCGACGGTTCGGGGACGCCGCTGGCCAAGCCGGTCGCGGTGGTCGCCGGACCGGTGTAGCCGGCGGGATACCGTCGGCCGCATGCGTCGGTCGGTTTCAGTCAGCCGGCTGTTGCACGTAGCGCAGGACGCCCCACATGCTCTGCTCATGTGCGGCGTCCTGCGTCATGTCCGGCGCCGGCCCTGCTTCCACCGGTGGTTCGGTGCTCTCGCGGCATTCGTCCAGCTCCTTGTGCAGGGCATCCGGGTCGATGCCGGAGCCGATCAGCACCAGCTGGGTGAGGCGTGGTTCGTCGCGCTTCCAGGACTGCGGGGCGAACCGCAGGAACCGGCCGACCGCATGCACCTCGTACTTGTTTCCGCGGTCTCCCGCGCCGAAGTCGACGTACCCCTTGATCCGGTAGAGGCCCTCCGGCCGGGAGTCGAGAAACTCCATCGTTCGGCGGGGGTTCATGGGTACACCGGCGCTGAACGAGACACTCTCGTACGTGGTGTGCAGATGCCCGGCGTGCGTCTCGTCACCCTCCTCGTCCAGCAGGAGATCCTCGAAGGAGAGCTGACGCATCCGCTCCTCGCCGTCCGGCCGCAGCGCCGGGTCGAAGAGCAGCTCCGGGTCGATGCGTCCGTACTCGGCGGAGACAACGGCCGCCCTGCTGCCGGTCGCCGCGACGGCGTCCCGGATGCGGTCCTGCTCCTCGTCCGTGACCCGGTCCGTCTTGTTCAGCACGACAAGATCGGCAACGTCGAGGTGCCGGTCGATCTCCGGATGGCGCTCCCGGACGGCGTCGAACTCGGCGGCGTCGACGAGCTCGACCAGGCCCCCGTACACGATGCGCGGGTTGTCGCTGGCCAGCAGCATGCGCACGAGCTCCTGGGGTTCCGCGAGTCCGCTGGCCTCGATGACGATCACGTCGAGGCCGAGGGCGGGGCGGGTCAGCGTCTCCAGGAAGGTATCGAGTTCGCTCGCGTCGACGGCGCAGCACAGACATCCGTTGCCCAATGAAACAGTCGAGCCGACCTGCCCCGAGACGGTCATGGCGTCGATCTCGATCGAACCGAAATCGTTGACGATCACGCCGATCCGGTTCCCCGCGCGGTGGCGAAGCAGGTGATTGAGCAGGGTCGTCTTGCCGGAACCCAGGAACCCTGCCAGGACGATGACCGGGATCTGGTGCCTGCGGGGCGGGGATGACGGGCTCAACGGTGGCCTTCCTCGGGGGAACCTCAGGGCGCCGGTACCGGCTGCGGCGGGGGTGGACCGATGGAGCGGGCCGCCGGGCGGATGATCTTCGAGTCCTCCGCCTGCTCCAGGATATGAGCGTTCCAGCCGGCCACACGCGTCGCACAGAAGGTCGGCGTGAACATCTCGCGCGGCACCCCACACAGCTCCATGACGGCCCCGGCATGGAACTCCACGTCGCGCGCGTTCCGCAGGCGGCGCGCGCCGGCCGCGGCGCGCGACGTGGCCACCACAACCGTCAGTCCCTGCTGGGTGGGCGCATCGCCGACGACCTCGGCGAAGGCCGGAAAGAGTGGCCAGGAGGCCATGCGGCGCGGCACGCTCCAGTACCTGGTGAAGGCGTTCACGTACGCGGGGCTGCGTACCAAGCTGGAGACGTACGCAGCGCTGCATCACACCCTGGAGGGCGCGGCGAGACCGAGCAGGGAGGCGTGGACCGGCTCTTCGGCGCCCTGTGGGCGGCGGGCGAACCCCACCGCGCCGCCCAGCACGCCGGCTCGCCGCGTTGGCCACAAGCCCTGGCAGCTCCACTGCCAAGACGTCCGGCCGCCTTGTGATCGCACGCACCGGACAACGCTCCTCACGGGGCCAACCCTGCCGGTCACGGCACCAGGGAATCCCGCTGTGACGGACCAGCGGCCCGCGGCAGCCACAACCGGTCCCGTTTTCCCGGACCGGCTCCTCCGCCGTCCGCTGACCGGACCGGCTACACCGCCCCCGCCCCGGTCAGCGCGTGGACCTCGGTCTCCGCATGCTTGGCGTCGTCGGGTGGCTCGGGTGAGGTGACTGTGCCGATCCAGCCGGCCAGGAAGCCGAGCAGGACGGAGACCAGTCCGGGGTTCTCCAGCGGGAAGAACTGGACGTCGACGCCAGGGAAGAGCGAGGTGGGGCTGCCGGAGACGACCGGTGAAAGCAGGACGAGCAGCACCGCGGGGATCAGCCCGCCGTAGACCGACCAGACCGCTCCCCGCGTGGTGAAATTCCGCCAGAACAGCGAGTAGAGCAGCACCGGCAGATTGGCCGAGGCGGCGACGGCGAAGGCGAGCCCGACCAGGAACGCCACATTCAGATCCTGGGCGACCAGGCCCAGCCCGATGGCGGCCACCCCGACCCCGGCCACGGCGACCCTGGCCACGGTGACTTCGCTGTGTTGCTTGGAGCCCGGGCGCCTGAGCGAGGCGTAGAGGTCATGAGCCACGGAGGCGGAGGAGGCAAGCGTGATCCCGGCGACGACGGCGAGAATGGTCGCGAAGGCCACGGCGGCGACCACGGCGAACAGAATCGCTCCCCCGGTGGATCCTTCGCCACCGCCGAGCACCAGGGCCAGCAGTGGGACGGCCGTGTTCCCGGCGGGACTCGACGCCCGTACGTCCGCCGAACCGACCAGCGCTGCCGCACCGAACCCGAGCACGATCGTCATCAGGTAAAAGCTGCCGATGAGGCCGATCGACCAGACGACCGAGCGGCGGGCGGCGCGGGCGGTGGGCACGGTGTAGAAGCGCGACAGGATGTGGGGCAGTCCGGCCGTACCGAGCACCAGGGCCAGCCCGAGGCTGATGAAGTCGAATTTGGCGGTCCAGCTGCCGCCGTACTTGAGTCCGGGCGAGAGGAACTTCAGTCCGTGCCCGCTCCGCTCGGCGGCGGAGGTGAGGAGCGCGTTGACATTGCCGTGGAAATGGACCAGAACGAGCACGGTGAGCACAGTCGCGCCCACGATCAGCAGGACGGCCTTGACGATCTGGATCCAGGTCGTGGCGCGCATCCCTCCGAGGGACACATAGATCACCATGAGCGCCCCGACCCCGATGACGGTCCAGGAGCGGGCGGCGCTACTCGTACCGCCGAGGAGCAGGGCGACCAGACTGCCCGCACCCACCATCTGCGCCACCAGGTAGAGCACGGAGACGGTGACGGAGGAGGTGCCCGCCGCGATCCGTACCGGACGTTCCGACATCCGCGCGGCCACCACGTCGGCGAGGGTGAATCGGCCGCAGTTACGGACGAGTTCGGCCACCAGCAGCAGGACGACGAGCCAGGCAACGAGGAAGCCGACCGAGTACAGCATGCCGTCGTATCCGAACAGCGCGATCAGGCCGGAGATTCCGAGAAAGGATGCGGCCGACATGTAGTCACCGGCGATCGCGAAACCGTTCTCCATGGGGGAGAACAACCGACCGCCGGCGTAGAACTCCTCCGCCGAGCCGTGCCGGTTGCGGCTCACCCAGGTGGTGATGGCGAGCGTCACGGCGATGAATACGCTGAACAGAAGCAACGCCAGGGTCTGGTGATTCCCGCTCAACGCCCGATCCCCCGCGTCATCTCCTGAGTCTCCCAGCGCAGGTCAAGCGCGGTCCGGTCCCTGCGCAGCCGCGCATGACGCGTGTACGCCCCGGTGAGCAGGAACGTGGTGAGGAACTGCCCGAGCCCTGCGACCATCGCTACGTTGACTGCCCCGGCAACCGGACGGGCCATCAGCCCGGGTGCGGTGACCGCCGTGACAACATAGGCGAGATACCAGACGACGAAGGCCAGGGTGGCGGGGCCGACGAACCGCCGGTACCGACGGCGCACTTCCTGGAAGGCCGCGCTGCGCTGCACCTCCAGATAGATGTCGGCCGCGCTGTGGCTGCGCTGCGGGGCCACGGGCCCGAGTGGCCGGACGGACACAAAGCCCCCCGCACCGTCCAGCTCTCCCCATCCGGAGGCCAGAGCGTCGTACCACGGGTCGTCGACTCGCATCGCTGCAGCGTCGCGCCCTGCTTCCGGTCCAGGCGCAGCCCAATACACCCAGCAGTCCGACCGCGACTTCCCAGGGACTTAACTTCCCGGCGGTGACGCTGCCCCAGAGCACGAGGGCCAGCAGGAGCGCGCGTACGGACCAGGCAATGACCGCCCGTGGGCGCGTGCGCTCCTGCCGGGAGAGTGCCTCCCGGGACGGCCAACTCGTCCAGGTAGCGCGTGTCATACACGGCCCTTCCACGCGGGCTGCGACGACAGGCCGCCGACAGCATCACCGTACGCCGGGCTCATCCCCCGGGCCCGCCAGGTCAGCACACCGCTGCGCGCGAGCAGCGTCAGCGCGAGAGCTGCTATGGGGGCGGCACTGCCCTGACGTATGCCCATCGGCACTGTTGTCCCGGACAGTGCGGTTCTCAGCGCCAGACCTCCCGTCCAGACCAGGACGGTGGCCTTGGTGCCCCTGCTCCACATCGATCCGTCAGACTCGCGCCACAGCCGGGTCGTCCGGCCCCAGCCGACACCGACGACCAGCCCGACCAGCAGTTCGGCGCCGAGGACCACCAAAGACAGCGCTTCGTCGCGCGGGTCGGTCAGGCCGGACTGGCGCAGGGACAAGAGGATGAGAATGCCGGGCAGGACCCACCAGCGCCGATCGTCCGAGTTCCGTCGTGCCGAGCACTGGCGGACCACGACGAGCGCGATGACGGCAATGATCACCAGGACATTGATGAGCCCTGACATGGCGGCCTCCGAGGCGCGGAAAGGTTCAACACCTTCGACGCTACGGAAAATGCCAGGTCAGAGGATCGGCTCAGGGGTTGATCGTGGGTGGAGACGCCGTCTCCACCCGTGGGTGGAGACGCCGTCTGCCGGTCACGCGTCGATGCGGGAGCGGTCCAGTGTGGCCGCCGAACTGGTGATGAATTCCTTGCGGGGCGCGACCTCGTTGCCCATCAGCAGATCGAAGACCTGCTCGGAGGATTCGAGGTCGCCGATGTTGATTCGCCGCAGTGTGCGGTGGCGCGGATCCATCGTGGTCTCGGCCAGCTGGTCGGCGTCCATCTCGCCCAAACCCTTGTACCGCTGGATCGAGTCCTTGTACCGGACGTTCTTGCGCCGCAGCTCCAGCAGCGTCTGGCGCAGCTCGCCGTCGGAGTACGTGTAGATGTACTTGTCCTGGCCCTTCTTCGGCTGGACCAGCTCGATCCGGTGGAGCGGGGGCACGGCGGCGAAGACGCGTCCCGCCTCGACCATGGGCCGCATGTACCGCTGGAAGAGCGTGAGCAGCAGGATCCGGATGTGCGCGCCGTCGACATCGGCGTCCACCAGGAGAACGATCTTGCCGTAACGGGCGGCGTCGATGTCGAAGGTCCGCCCGGACCCTGCCCCTATGACCTGGATGATCGCGCCGCACTCGGCATTCTTCAGCATGTCCGAGACGGACGCCTTCTGGACATTGAGGATCTTGCCCCGGATCGGCAGCAGCGCCTGGAACTCACTGTTCCGGGCGAGCTTGGCCGTGCCGAGCGCGGAGTCCCCTTCCACGATGAAGAGCTCGCTGCGGTCCACGTCGTCGCTGCGGCAGTCCGCGAGCTTGGCGGGCAGCGAGGAGGACTCCAGCGCCGTCTTGCGACGCTGCGCGTCCTTGTGCTGCCGGGCCGCGATGCGGGTGCGCGCGGCGGCGACGGCCTTGTCCAGGACCGCCCGGGCCTGCGCCTTGGCATCACGCTTGCTGGAGGTGAGGAATGCCTTGAGCTCCTTGGCGACGACATTGGCGACGATCCGGTTGGCCGCCGAGGTGCCGAGGACCTCCTTGGTCTGGCCCTCGAACTGCGGCTCCGCCAGCCGTACGGTGACGACTGCGGTGAGGCCCTCCAGGGCATCGTCCTTGACGATGTCGTCCTCGGCAACCCGCAGGAGCTTCGCGGAGCGGAGCACCTCATTGACCGTCTTGGTCACGGAGCGTTCGAACCCGGTCACATGTGTGCCGCCCTTGGGGGTGGCGATGATGTTGACGAAGGACTTGAGGTTGGTGTCGTATCCCGTGCCCCAGCGCATGGCGATGTCGACAGCCAGCTCACGCGTGACCTCGGTCGCCGTCATGTGCCCGCGCTCGTCCAGGACCGGCACGGTCTCCTTGAAGGTGCCCTGCCCGGTCAGCCGCAGCACGTCGCAGACGGCCTTGTCCTGGGCGAGGTACTCGCAGAATTCACTGATTCCGCCGTCGAAGCGGAACGTCTCCTCGGTCTTGCCCTCACCGTCGAGACCACGTTCGTCGCGTACGACGATCGTGAGTCCGGGGACAAGGAATGCCGTCTGCCGGGCCCGCTGGTGGAGCGTCTCCAGGCTGAGCTTGGCGTCCTTGAGGAAGATCTGCCGGTCGGCCCAGTAGCGCACCCTGGTTCCGGTGCGTGCCTTCGGGACCCGCTTCCCCTTGCGGAGGCCGTTGGCCGGGTCGAACGGGCTGTCCGGCCCCTGCTCGGTGAAGATGCCCGGCACCCCGCGCCGGAAGCTGATCGAGTGGGTCGCGCTGTTGCGGTCGACCTCGACGTCGAGTCGGGCCGAGAGCGCGTTGACCACGGAGGCTCCCACACCGTGCAGACCACCGGACGCGGCGTACGAGCCGCCGCCGAACTTGCCGCCGGCGTGCAGCTTGGTCATGACGACCTCGACGCCGGACAGTCCGGTCTTGGGCTCCACGTCGACGGGGATGCCCCGGCCGTTGTCCCGGACCTCGACGGAGTTGTCCTCGTGAAGGACGACCTCGATGTGGTCACAGTAACCGCCGAGGGCCTCGTCGACGGAGTTGTCGATGATCTCCCAGAGGCAGTGCATGAGGCCACGGCTGTCGGTCGACCCGATGTACATCCCGGGACGCTTGCGAACCGCCTCAAGCCCCTCAAGTACGAGAAGGTGCCGCGCGGTGTAGTTGGAGCCGTCTCGGTCTGCTCCGGTCAGCAGCGCAGTGGACGGCACGGACGTATCGGCGGTCACGCGGTTCGCTCCTCGCTGAATTTCATTTGGGGTCCAGGTGGGTAACGGGCTCGGCTTCGGTTGCCGCTGAGAGCCTACCGAGGCCTGGTAGAGCGGTTGTACCGCCGCCCTCAGGGAATGCTCACACTAGACCAGCCTCGCATACGCGTTCGATCCCTCGTGGGAGTGACGCGCACATCACGTTCCCTTCGAGGCATGAACCATTTAGGCTCCGGGCACGTCCTCATGAACAAACCGGCAAGCCGGCCGGACGGACCGACCGACCAATACAAGCAACGCGAAACCGTAGCGCTACGCAATACGGCACATTCGCCGCCAACCGGCAACAGACAGCCATCTTGAGAAGAAGTTTCGAAGAAAAGCCACGAGCGGGAACGTTTTCGGCCTGGTTGGATGTTGACCCTGGTACGACAGCTCGTCGAGCTAGAGAAGAGGCGACGTGACTACTGTTCTGACCCCCGCGAGCCCGCTGACCGCAGCAGACCGCTGTGACCGTTGCGGCGCCCAGGCATATCTGCGCGTCGTCCTGATCAGCGGCGGTGAACTGCTCTTCTGCGCCCACCACGGTCGCAAGTTCGAGCCGGAACTCAAGAAGATCGCCGCGGAGATACAGGATGAGACGGACCGACTGACGGCCGTACAGGCCAATGCCGTCGAAGAGGAACAACACTGACACCTCGCATCCACGACGAGCCAGGGTCCGGCTCCGTACCGGCCGACGGGCGGCTCCCCCACCGAGGGGGGAACCGCCCGTTCTCGTACCCACGGATCGACGCCGATCAGCTACTGCCTGCCATCCAGCCCGCAGCCGCGGAGATCCTCGTGTAGACGCCGGGGCTGCCCACAACCCCACAGCCATTCCCCCAGGACACCAGGCCGATGAGCCGCCCACCGGCCACCAGCGGCCCTCCGCTGTCCCCCTGGCATGCATCGTGCCCGCCCTGCGGTTGACCCGCACAGAGCATCGTCGAGGCCTCGTACGCGGCGCCTCTGCCGCCCGGGTAGGCCCGCTGGCACGTGCTGTCCGGCAGAACCCTCACCTGGGCGGAGCGGAGCGACGTCACGTAGTCACCCTTCCCGGAGATGTCCCCCCAGCCGTAGACGAGGGCTGAGCTACCCGGCTCATCGGCCTGGTCACCGGCTGTGACCATCGGGATCACGCTTTCTCCGGGGAGCGTATCGGCAAGCGTGAGCACCGCCAGATCGCCGGAGTTGGTGGTGGGGTCGTACCCTGGGTTGATCCATGTCCTCTTGACCACGACCTCCCGGCCGCCGGAGCCGGTCAGCTCATCCCGCCCGGCAATGATCCGCAGGTCGCGCACCTGGCCCACATCGGTGCCGAGCGCCTCCCGGCTCAGGCAGTGGGCAGCGGTCAGCACCTTCGTCGGCCCTACCAGCACGGCACCGCAGAACTGGCCCGCACGGGTACCTCCGAATCGGTTACGGCTGGACAGCGCCACGACCCACGGGCTGTCCTTGACATGTGCCGGCTGCCCACCGATGACGATGCTGTCGGCAGCCGCCGGAACCGGGGACCCGAGCGGTATCACAGCTGCCGCGGAAACCAGGGCGAACGGCCCGGTCATGGCGCGGACGACGGTACGGAACATGCGCACTCCTGACTCTGCGGTGGATCATGCCCACTCAGAGTCATCCACCATGTCGGCAGCCGCACCCGCACATGCGCCGAGGGCCCGGTTCCTCGGAACCGGGCCCTCGGCCTGCCTACTCCCGCGACTCAGTCGAGGTAGTCGCGCAGCACCTGCGAACGCGACGGGTGACGCAGCTTCGACATGGTCTTCGACTCGATCTGACGGATGCGCTCACGCGTCACGCCGTAGACCTTGCCGATCTCGTCGAGAGTCTTCGGCTGACCGTCGGTAAGACCGAAGCGCATCGAGACCACGCCGGCCTCACGCTCGGAGAGGGTGTCGAGCACCGAGTGCAGCTGCTCCTGGAGGAGCGTGAAGCTGACTGCGTCGGCCGGGACGACTGCCTCGGAGTCCTCGATCAGGTCACCGAACTCACTGTCCCCGTCCTCACCCAGCGGCGTGTGGAGGGAGATCGGCTCACGACCGTACTTCTGGACCTCGATGACCTTCTCGGGGGTCATGTCGAGCTCCTTGGCCAGCTCCTCCGGGGTGGGCTCACGGCCCAGATCCTGGAGCATCTGACGCTGCACACGCGCAAGCTTGTTGATGACCTCGACCATGTGCACCGGGATACGGATGGTGCGGGCCTGGTCGGCCATGGCGCGGGTGATCGCCTGACGGATCCACCAGGTGGCGTACGTGGAGAACTTGTAGCCCTTGGTGTAGTCGAACTTCTCGACCGCGCGGATCAGACCGAGGTTGCCCTCCTGGATCAGGTCCAGGAAGAGCATGCCGCGGCCGGTGTAACGCTTGGCCAGCGAGACCACGAGGCGGAGGTTGGCCTCCAGCAGGTGGTTCTTGGCGCGGCGCCCGTCCTCGGCGATGATCTCCAGCTCGCGCTTGAGCTTCGGCGCGAGCTTGTCGGAGTTCGCCAGCTTGTCCTCGGCGAACAGGCCCGCTTCGATGCGCTTGGCGAGCTCGACCTCCTGCTCGGCGTTGAGGAGCGGGACCTTGCCGATCTGCTTCAGGTAGTCCTTGACCGGGTCGGCCGTGGCGCCTGCGACGGCGACCTGCTGCGCGGGCGCGTCGTCCTCGTCGTCGTCGGAGAGGACGAATCCCTTGTTCTCGCCCTCGCCCTCCTCCTCGTCGCCCTTGCCGACCGGTACTTCCTCGACAACCTCGTCGCCATCGAGAAGCTCGTCGGCGTCCTTCTTACCGGCCTTCTTCGTTGCAGTCTTCTTGGCCACCGTCTTCTTCACGGCGGTCTTCTTGGCAGCTGCCTTCTTGGCTGCCGCCTTCTTCGCAGGGCTGGCCGCGGCAGCGTCGTCGGCCACCACGTCCACGGTCTCGGCCGACGTGGCGGCGGTGGCCGCGACGGTCCTCGTCACGGTCGTCTTGGCCGCGACAGTCTTGGTGGCGGTGCGCTTGACCGGGCTCTTCGCTGCGACGCTCTTGCGGGCGCGCTTCGGCGACTCCGCGGCACTGACCATCAGCGTCACACCCTCTTCCTCGAGGATCTGGTTGAGGCTGCGCAGAACATTCTTCCACTGGGTTGGCGGAATCTGGTCAGCCTCGAAGGCCCGACGCACGTCATCGCCGGCGATCTGCCCATCAGCCTTTCCCCGCTCGATGAGCGCCATCACAGACTCGGACTCGACGATCTCCGGCGGGAGCGTACGGGATGTGCTGGCCGACACGAACAACCTCTCGGAACGATGGAAAACGGCTTCCGGCCCGGCCCAGGAGAGGGCTGGAACCGACGACCGTCGGGCTGGGAATGTACCGACGGCGCGGGTTTGGCCTCAGAACTGCACAGCGCCGTCAATGGCTGCTGTATTCCTTCCGCGGCGGTCACCTCTTAAGTCATCGCACCGCCTCAAGGAGTGTTACGCCCAATCCGCGTGGCCCGAGTCACACCCCATTTACGGCGAACGCGGCCAAGAGCGACATCTTTCAACAATTGAGCCGCCGGACCGCGAGGGTCCGGCGACACATGGTTCGTACACCCTGGCCGCACCGCGGTCAGTGCTCGCGCGGCGCCGGCACCACCCGCTCCACCTCGGGGTGGACGACGAGCAATTGACGCATGGCCGCCTCGGCACCCGCCGCGTCGCCGGCCGCGAGGGCATCGACGATCCGGACGTGGTGGCCGAGGGACGCCTCGCCGGGGCGGTCACAGCCGGTGACCGGACCACCCGAGACCTGGAGGGCGGCAGAGACGATGCCGGAGAGATGTTCGAGCATGCGGTTGCCGGCGGCCTGGATCAGCAGGGAATGAAATTCGGCGTCGGCCCGCGAGTAAGTCATCACGTCGCCCTGCGCGAGCGCGTGCCCCATGATCTCGATCATGTCGCCGAGCCGCTGCTGAAGGTCCTCCCGGCCGTGGCCGGCGGCGAGGCGAGCGGCGAGCGGTTCGATCGTCCAGCGGAGCTCACCCAGCTCACGACGCTGGTCGTCGCGCTGCGGACCGAAGGCTCGCCATTCGATGATGTCGGGATCCAGCAGATTCCAGTCGCTGACCGGACGGACCCGGGTACCCACATTGGGCCGGGCGCTGACCAGGCCCTTGGCCTCAAGAACGCGCAGAGACTCACGGACGACAGTGCGGGAGACCTCGAAACGCTGGCCGATCTCCTCCGGCACGAGCGGGCGATCGGCACCCAGATCACCGGAGACGATCATCTGACCGAGCTGCTGAACGAGTTGTCCGTGGAGGCCACGGCCGCGGCTGGCCGAACCCCGCCGGCCCGCTCGCCCCAGCTCTGCATCGGTGCCGTCCCACGAACGGATGGCGGCGCGCTCGCCGGCCGGCGCCTCCGTATAGGGGTAGCGGTCGAGTTCACCCGAGCCGGCGAGGCCGGAATCGACGGAGCGGGCGGCGGTCATCATGGTGTGCGCAAGGGTACTCACGCATCCTTTGTCGGCGCGGCTCGCCCACCCCTTGAGGTCTTTGCTGAAAAGCACACGAAAGGGTGATCGGCGCCCACCCCCCAATTGACGCCTTATCTACACAAAACGGGCACCCTCAAGGGAATTGCAGGCCTCTTGACCGGGTGGCCGCTCCGTGATCACCAACGGACCCTGCCGCGAAGGCTGGTGAACACATACGCGCAGATGAGGACCGAGAGCAACAACGTCAGCGCCGCCCCCACGGGGTGCACGACCACGCGCACCCCCGCCATCACCCAGGTGTCCATGCCGTCCGGCCACTGCGCCCAAGCCAGTTCACGGAGCCTGCCGGGGAGCCCGAGTACCGAGTGGCCGGCCGGCCCCGACAGCACTCTTCGGACAAGCGGAACGACGAGAGCGGGCACAGCGAGCACTGCGGCGACTCCGGCGGCGGTCACTCGGAAGATTCCAGCGGCCAGCAGACCCGCCCAGGCGCAGCCCACGTTCAGGCCCACCCAACTCGCCGCGAGAAAAGCTGTATTCGACGGAACGCTGACCAAGTCGCCTCCATACACGAGGCGGAGTGCCTCGGCGGAGGCCGCCACAACGATCAGAGCGAGGAGCAGCGCGACACCCGCGGAGACCGCCAGCTTGGCCAGGAGCAGACGGAGACGGTGGGGCACGGTGCCGCGGCCGGCCGCAAGCGCGGGGTAGCGGAACTCGTCGCCGAAGGAGAGCGCGCCGAGCAGTCCGGCACCGGCAGCAGCAGGCGGCAGGGGCAGCGCCGTGGGCCAAGCTGCGAGCAGGTTCGGCAGTGGGGCATGGCCGGTGCGGGCGAGAAGGACGGAGAGTCCGACCGAGACGACGAGAACGGCCGCCATGATCAACGTCGTTGTTCTGACGCCGAAGAGACGGCGCAGTTCGTAGCGGAGTGGCCGGTGCGGACTACGAGCCGGCCGCCGGCGGATCGACGGCGCGTGTTCCGGACCCGGGACGGGCGATGCCGTTTGCGGCACAGCTTCCGGCTCGGCGGCAGTCGGCTCCGGTTGCGCCCGTGCCGCCTCCGGGCCTGACGCGAGTGACGCCCGCCCCGGCGACGCGACTTCCACATCGGAAGCGATGGCCGTCGCGGGGCCGGTGTCGGCGATCTCGTCGGCGAGTTGGTGAACGGGAACACCGTGACGGAATGCCGTGTCGCCAATCTCCGCACACGTGCTGCCGTACACCGAGAGGCGGCTGCCCGCTTCGGTGACCACCTCAACGGAACGCCGGGCCGCGCGCGCCTCACGGCTCACGACTGCGGCAAGCCGTGCGGCGTGCGGAGTCCGGACTGCGACGCGGGGGCGCAGGCGGGTACGTGAGAAGTCGATGACGTTCTGGTCGGAGACCAGCCGTCCGGCATCGACAGTGACCACGTGGTCGGCCGCGCGGGCCGCCTCCTTGGGGTCACAGGTGGTGTAGAGGACCGTTCCTCCCTGCGCGGCATGGGCACGCAGGAACCCGTGCAACCAAGCTTTCTCGCGTGGCGAGAGCCCTTCTCCGGGATCGTCGAGGATCAGCGCATGGGGGTCTCCGAGCAGCGCCGACGCGAGGCCCAGCCTGCGGTCCATGCCGAGCGAGAGCGCTCCGATGCGCTGGTCGCCGAGCCCGGCGAGGCCGACGGTGTCGAGCAGCTCGTCGGCCCGGGCGGCGGGTACCCCTGCTGCGGCGCTGAGCATGCGGAGCTGGCCACGGACGGTGCGGACGGGATGGCCGGGCACGTCCCCGAGGAGCACTCCCACTTCACGGGCGGGATGCGGGATGCGGTGCAGCAGCCTGCCACGGAAGTAGGTGACACCGCGACCCGCCTCGATTTCGAGCATCAGACGGAGGGCTGTGGTCTTGCCGGAACCGGGGGCGCCGAGGAGTGCCGTGACGCGGCCGGGTCCGGCTTCGAAGGTGAGGTCGTCCACGGCGGGCGGACGGCCGCGGTGGGGGGCGCTGGTGAGTCCGATGGCCTGGAGCATCGCTTCTCTCGCGGAAGGTGAGACCGCTCGGCGGCAGGGCGAATACCGCAGCACGATAACCCGGCATATCGGACTTTTAGCGCATCATCAGTTCTGCGGGCGTTCCGCGAGATCAGACCTCGGGCCTCAGCATCGGCGGGTTGAGCACGGTGGCCGCGCCGGCCCGGAAGAGCTGGGCGGGGCGCCCGCCCTGGCGGGTGGTCGTTCCTCCGGCAGGCACCAGGAAGCCGGGGGTGCCCGTCACCTTGCGATGGAAGTTCCGCGGGTCCAGAACCACCCCCCAGACCGCTTCGTACACCCGCCGCAGCTCTCCGACCGTGAACGCAGGAGGGCAGAAAGCGGTGGCCAGCGAGGAGTACTCGATCTTGGAACGTGCCCGCTCGACGCCGTCGGCAAGGATCTGCGCATGATCGAAGGCGAGCGGGGCGTGCTGTTCACCCTCGCGGCCGAAACCGCCCTCCGGCCCGAGCAGATCCTCGACGGGTGCCCACCGTGCACTGTTCGCGTCGCCACCCGCGCGGGGAGCGGGCAGGTCGGGGGCGAGTGCGAGGTGAGCCACGCTGACGACTCGCATCCGGGGGTCGCGCCTGGGGTCGCCGTAGGTGGCGAGCTGTTCGAGATGGGCACCGTTGCCGACTGCCGGGGCCACCGGGTCCTGCGCGCACAGTCCGGTCTCCTCGACGAGCTCACGCGCCGCAGCGGCTCCGAGGTCCTCATCGGCTCTGACGAAGCCACCGGGAAGTGCCCACCTGCCCTGGAACGGGGACTCGCCACGGCGAACCACCAGCGCACAGAGCGCATGACGGCGCACGGTGAGCACAACCAGGTCGACGGTGACAGCGAACGGCGGAAAGGTCGACGGGTCGTAGGGCGGCATGCCGTGATCATAGTCGTCTGCCTGACGATAAACACTCCCTTCGTCATGATCTTCATCCAGTCCGGCCCCAGAAACTGGCCGGCTCGCGGGCCGCGCAACGAGAGTCGTTCTCCGGGGCACACCGCGGCAGCACCCCGTAGACCGTCGTGTTCCGGTGCGCAGAAGCTGCGCACCGGCGGCTCCCCCTCGTCGCTCTTGTCGGTCCCGCTGTCTGTGCCCGCTCAACTCGATGCCCTGCGCCGCGCCCCCGCTCCCCCGCCCGACACCGGACGATCGGGATCCATGGTCATCGCCCGCCCCGTGCCCGGCCGTGAC
Organism: Streptomyces sp. NPDC051286; assembly: GCF_044455345.1. NCBI lineage: Bacteria > Bacillati > Actinomycetota > Actinomycetes > Kitasatosporales > Streptomycetaceae > Streptomyces > Streptomyces sp. NPDC051286. The sequence continues at coordinate 150,648 of NZ_JBITER010000004.1, forward strand.
CGTGGGCCCGCGGCTCACGGTCACGGCGTCGCGCGACCGCCCTTGGCCGGGCCTGGCCGGGCTGCGTCTTGTTCCGCCTCACCGCGGACGGGCGTACCGTGCGAGGCCGGACGACTCGCTCGGCACGATGATGACCGCGCTCCTTCTGCTCGCTGCTCTCCCCGCGCAGGCAGCGGCGCAGAGCCTCCGGATCGAGTCCTTCGTTGCATGCCTGATGGAGCAGTTGAGCGAAGGTGTAGTCGGGGTCCGCCCGGAGGGCCAGCCCCAGTGCGACCCGGGCGCCCGGCTCGTCGCCTGTCGACCAGGAGACCCAGCCGGCCAGGGTGAGCGGCGCAGCAGCATGCTCCTCGTACGGCCCGACGCAACGGCGTGAGAGCGCCTGCCACAGCCGCAGGGCGGATTGAGCTACGGGCCCTTCCATCCATTCCGCGGCCTTGTCCCGGGTCTCCCGGTCCTGGAGACCCAGGATCACAGCGGCCGCCTCGTCATTGCTGATCAGCGAGTCGTCTTGGCCGTCGGCCGCGGAGGGCGCGGTCGCCGGCGCCTCCCGGAGGCGTCTCATCAGGACGCGCGCGAGCCCGAGGGTCTCGCGAGCCACTTCCTTGCGTCCCTCCTCGTCGAGGATCCTCGGCACCAATGCAGCGCCGGCCGAGTCGAGGGCCTGCGGTTGCTCTGCCACGGCCGGGGTCTTCAGAGGCGCCAGTCTGGCCTCCATCTCCCTCAGAGATCCCCGGACCTGAATACCCGCGTAAGCGGCGGCGGCCGCCATCACCGAAGTGCCCGGCAGGGACAAGCCGTTGCCCTCGCTCGGGCAACAGCGCGCGTCCGGACAGCAGTAGGACCAGTAGCGTCCGCCGGAGATGCAGAGTGCTTCGAGAACGGGTACATCGAGAGCCCCGCAGGCCGTACGCAGACGCTGGGCCAACGGCCGCAGCCGCTCCATCGTCTGGCCCGGGGTCTCCCCGTCGGCAGGATCCTGGCAGAGGAATACGACGATCGCATCAGGGTGCTCACCGCGTCGCTCGCTCCCCTTGACCAGGCACTCGGCGAGTTGCTCGGCGACGTGCGGCCATTCCTGCGGCGACTGCGGAATTCCGAGCCTGAGCCGCCCGCCGAAGCGGCCTCGGCCGCCGTGCAGAGCGACCATGACCACGCTGTCGTTCGGATAGAAGCCCATGAGATATGGAAGGGCATCGGCGAGTTCGGCGGGCCCGCGCAGAGTGATCCGCTGCTCGTCGGCCGGTCCGGTGGATTCGTGGTGCTTGTTCATGGCATGACCGTCCCGCGGGCAGCAGAAATCCGCGACCCCCTGTGGATAACTTGTCCACAGGGGTGCGGGGGCGTTCGCCGTGTGTCGTAGCCATCGGGTTGCATGGGGGCATGACCAACGCAGACCGCTCAGGGCTTTGGCGATTCCGTGCTGTCCCGACTCGTCGGGGACACCACCGGCACTGCCCGGCTGCGCGAGGACCAGCGGCGGGCCACCATTGGGGCGCTCATCGCGGACAAGCTCAGAGCATTGGTCGTCCAGCGGACCGGCTGGGGCAGGGCAGCCGGAGTCGTCCAGCCAGTGCCCCTCCCGGCAAGCTTTGCCCCGTCGCGCCGCCCAGTACGCCCGCTCGCCGCGTTGGCCGAAAGCCCTGGTAGCTCCCTCTCAGCTCCGTTCGAGCAGGGGAGGCCCAGCCAAGGACGTCCGGCCGCCTTGCGATCGCACGCACCGGACGACGCTCCTCATGGGGCATACATGGCCGGTCACGGCACTAGAACGGGGTTCACCTGGTGTCCTGGAGCGCGTGGGCGGGATCCATGGAAGCCTCCTCGGATGGTGCGTGGAACGGCTGGGCTTGCGGATCCCGCCATCAGACTCCACCCCCCAGAAGCGTCAACAGTGTTGACCGAAGGCAGCGCGCTCACCCGGATTCGAGGCCGCGGTCAGGTTCTCGGCCGCGATCCGTCCGGCCCAGGCCCTGGCGGGGCCGAGGGCGAGAGCGCCTGATCCAGTCTCAGCCGGCCTCCCCACCTGCCCCGGACAGCCTGGCTTCGACGGCGTCGAGCAGCAACTCGAGCGCGAACGGATAGGCCACTGAGCATCATGTCGGCGGCCAGCAGGCGCACAGTGGCGGCGATGTAGGGGCACGCGTTCGCCTCCAGGCACCCGCAGCGGTCCTGCTACACCTGGAGATCGGCCGCCTGCGCGGGAGCAGGCAGGGCAAGCGCGGCCGCGTCCAGGGCCGCGAAGGCGAGCGCCTGGTCCACGCAGGCGTGATAAATCCGCACCGCTTCCCGATCGGGAAAGTCCGTCGACCGCAGCACGCCGAGGATCGTCTCCACGGCCCGGATCTCGTTGTCCCGCCCGGTCGTCCGGTACGCCGCCAACAGGGCGGCCTGCGGGTGCGCCTGGTGCGAGGCATGGACGCGCAGCCCCAGCTCGCACAGGCCGGTACGCCACTCGCTGGTGGGCTTCCTGCCGGGCTGGGCACGGCCGATGAACTCGTCGGCGACCGCCAGCAGCAGGTCGTCGGCGTTGCGGGAGTACTGGTGGAGCGCACTGGGGTCGGCGTCCAGTGCGGCTCCCAGCCGCCGGACCGTCAACACATCCGCGCCATGCTGGCCGACCATGTGCAGGACCGTCTCCACAATGACCCGTTCGGACAGCACTGCGCCCTGCTTCGTCGGCCTTCCGCGCCGTCGCCACGGCTCCGGAACCACACGTTCAGTCATGACCCTGGGCTTATGACAACACGATTGACGTGTGAAGGGGTCACCGGTTTCATGGCCTGCCATCCGAGCTCTCCGGCCACCCTCCCCCGAGAAGGCGGCGATCGTTGGTGATACCAGTGAAAAATGCAAGCACCGCGCCGAGAAGAAGCGCCCAGGCCCCTCAGTCCGCGATGCGGAAGTCCATAGGCGTCGTCGACAGCATCGTTCTCGCCGCATCGAGCACCGCGGCCACCAGCAGTATCGGCATCGGACTGGGGCTGATGGCGAGCATCGTCGGCCTGCACCTACCGGCGATCATGCTGTTGGCCTTCCTGCCCGTGCTCGGCATAGCCGGCGGATTCGGGCGGCTCAACCGTGTCGAACCCAACGCCGGCAGCAGCTACAAGTGGGTCGGCAGTATCTTCAGCCCCTGGCTGGGCTTCCTGACCGGATGGGTCAACGTCGTTGGCACCATCGTGTTCATGGCCTACACCACCACGGTGACCGGCTCGGCGATCATCCAGCTCCTCGGGCAGGCCACCGTCCACAGCGTTGCCGGCCTCTCCCTCGATCCGGACTCCACCCTCCAGTCCACGCTCCTCGGCATGGCCGTCCTGGTCGCCGCCGCGCTGGTCGCCGTCCGCGGGCTCGACCTCGCGGCGCGTATCCAGAAGTACCTGCTGATCTTCGAGTACGGCGTGCTGCTCGCCTTCTGCGTCTACGGCCTGTTCGCCGGGGACCAGCCGTTCTCACTCCAGTGGTACAACCCCTTCGACATCCCCTCAGCCGAAGCCCTCGCCCAGGGCATGGTGCTCGCGGTCTTCTGCTACTGGGGTTTCGAGTCGGTCTTCAGCGTCGGTGAAGAGGTCAGTGACCCGCGGGACGCCTCTCGCGGCGGGTTCATCGCCCTGTCCGTCATGCTGCTCCTCTTCCTGCTGGCCGGCACCGCCTTCCAGCGGGTCCTGCCGCTGGACGAACTGGCCGACAACGGCGCGCAAGGGCTCGCCTACTTCGGCATGAAGCTCGCCGAGCAGCCGCTGGCCGCACTGCCGCTCATCGCCCTCATGTTCTCCGCGGTAGCGTCGCTGCAGGCCGCAGTCATCCCCACCGCCCGCGGGATGTACGCGATGGGCCGTGACGGCGTCCTCGGCTCCGTCTGGACGCGCCTCCACCCCAAGCACGGAACCCCCGCCGTCGGCACCCTGCTGATCACCGCGATCGCCCTGGTCCTCGCCGCGATGGCGCTGGTCATCCCCACCGTCAATGACTTGATCTTCGCCGCCGTCAACGCGATCGGCATCGTCGTCGCCCTCTACTACGCCCTCACCGCCGTGGCCGCCGCGGTGCGCTTCCGCCACCTGCTGCGCACCTCACCGCTGGAGGCCCTGCGCGCGGTCGTCGCACCGGTGCTGGGTGCGCTCGCGCTGCTCGCCACCGGCGGCTACCTCGCCTGGGCCTTCTACCGCTCCACCGATCACTTCGAAGTCTCCGCCGACAACGGCTGGTTCGCACTGCTCGTCCCGGTGCTGATGATCGGCTCCGGCCTGCTGGCCGCTGCGTGGGCCCGCTGGCACCGCCGGTCGCCCTATTTCATCCGTACCCGCGACGCCGCCGCTGACAGCGAACCGATCAGCGTCGGCTGACCAGCGCCCTGCTGGCGCGCGGCACGGACCGCCGACCCGTCGTTCCCTCCAGCAGCCCGCTCACGGACCGCTGCCCCATCAGGAGCACCTCCCATGACCAAGGCCGATCGGGTCTTCACCCAAGACCGAGTGCACACCGGGGACCCCGCCAGCACCCGGGCGAGCAGCCTCACCGGCGCTGGGGAGCGGATCTCGGCTGTCGGCCATGACGAGGTACGGGGACTGATCGGGCCGGCCGGGTCTTCCTGCCCGAACAGCGGCTCAACCTCGCCACCGCGGTCGCGGTCTGCACAGCGGGTCCGGCCCACGTCAACGGCAGGGACGACGCCGGCAGCCTGCGGCCGGGCCACCTCGCCGACCTAGTGGTCCTCGACCGGGACATCTTCGCCGCCCCGGGCGAGGAGATCCACACATCCCGGGTTCTGCAGACCTACGTGGGGGAGCGCTCGTGCACTCCGCCTCCTGACCGCACCCTCGGAGCGCGGCTCCACCCGTGGATTCGCCAACGCGCTCGCCTGCATCCGGCGTGACGAGGGCATCGGCTTCCTCTTGGACGGCGACGAACTCGCGGTCGTCCGGCACATCACCGACGAGATGGTCGTGCTCAAGGGCGGAAAGACCGCCGAATCCGGTCCCACAACACCCGTCCTGACCAGCCTCAGCATCCCTGCACCCGCCTCCTGCTCGACTCCGTGCCCCCCGGCCCGGATGGGACCGACCCGCATATCCGAAGGCCACCGCGCGCCCACCCGACCCATCTGATTCCTCGCAAAGGACCATCACATGACCGACCTGACCGACATCGCCTATCTGCCGGCCACCGAGGCCCTGCGCCGTTTCCGTGACCGCTCCTTGTCACCGGTCGAGCTGATGACCGCGGTCATCGCGCGCGCCGAAGCCGTCGAGCCGAAGGTCAACGCTCTTGCCGAGCGGACCTTCGAGGAGGCGCTCGCCGCCGCCCGCGAGGCCGAAGCGCGGTACGGGGGCAAGGGCGAGGCACCCCGCGCGCTGGAGGGTCTCGCCGTCGCGACGAAGGAGGAGCAGCCCATCGCGGGCCGCCGCATTACGGACGGCTCCCTGGCGTACCAAGACGAGATCGCCGAGCAGACGCACCCGGTGATCGAGCGGGTCCAGGCTGCCGGCGGCATCGTGCACGCCCGGACCACGACCCCGGAGTTCAGTTGCGCGGGGTACACGCAGTCACGGCTGTGGGGCGTCACCCGCAACCCCTGGAACCTGGAGTTCACTCCGGGCGGCTCCTCGGGCGGCGCAGGCGCCGCGCTCGCGGCGGGTGAGGCGACGCTCGCGACCGGTTCCGACATCGGCGGCTCGATCCGCATCCCCGCTTCGTACACGGGCACGGTCGGATTCAAGCCGCCGTACGGGCGCGTGCCGGCGATGACGCCGTTCAACCTCGACACGTACTGCCACGACGGTCCGATGGCGCGCACCGTCGGAGACTGCGCCCTGCTGGAGAACGTCATCGCGGGACCCCACCCGTTGGACGCGGTCTCGCTGCGGCCCAAGCTCGTCCTGCCCGAGCGGTTCAAGGGCGCCGAAGGCCTGCGGGTGGCGCTTTCGGTCACCCTCGGGGACTGGCCGGTCGAACCCGAGGTCGAGGCCAACACCCGCGCGGTCGCGGAGGCGCTGCGCGCGGCCGGAGCCATCGTCGAGGAGGTAGAGGTCCCCATCATGCGGGCGGACGTGATGCGGGCAGCGATGATCCACTTCGGCTCCATCTTCGGCCCCTACATCGCGTCGGTCGCCGCCGAGCACGGCGACCAGCTCACCACGTACGCGCTCGACTTCGCCCGGCGGGCCGCCGAGGCCGTCCGCGAGCCCGGCAGCTTCCTGCAGGGCCTTGAGACCGAGGCTGCGGTGCAAACAACGCTCGGCGCCCTGCTGGACCGCTACGACGTCCTGCTGTGCCCGACGAGCGCCATCCCAGCGCTCAAGGCGGATGACGACTACCTCTCGACCAAGGTGGTGATCAACGGCGTCGAGCTGGACTTCTATCTGGAATCCGCAATGACCACGGTGTTCAACATCGCCAGCCGCTGCCCGGTCCTGAGCGTGCCGTCCGGTTTCGCCTCGACCGGAGTACCGACAGGGGTGCAGGTCGTCGGACGTACCTACGACGACGCCACGGTGTTCCGCGCTGCAGCAGCGATCGAGGCCGTCCGCCCCTGGAACAGCGTCCCGGTCCTCTGACATGACGTCTGCCACCGGTGCAGGACGCCGACCTGTTGAGGCCACGGGCTCGACCAGGACCGGAGCAACGCCTGAAGCAGCAAGCTGATGAAAGACCCGGAAGGGTCTCCGGCACAGACCGGAGGCCCTTCCGGAGGCACAGCCGGTAGCGGCGGACGAGTCGGACTGTACGCCGGGTAAAGGCCCGGCCCGAGTGTGGCCCACCGCCGTTCATGGCAACGAGTTGGTGGCATGAACCGAACAGGCGATGTCAGCCCGCTGCGGCGAGGACCAGCGGCAGGATCTCTTCGCTGCCTGCCTGGCGGAGCAGGCGGGCAGCGACTGCGAGGGTCCAGCCGGAGTCGGTGTAGTCGTCCACGAGCAGGACAGGGCCGGGACAGCCGGCCAGGGCACTGGCCAGGTCCGCAGGCACGGTGAAGGCGCCGGACAGCGTTCTGAGGCGTTGGGCGGAGTTGCTGCGGCGTGCCGCGTGCGCGCCGCTCGGCCCGGTGTGCGTCAAGGTCCCCAGGAAGGGCAGGCGGCCGATGGACGCGATTCCTTGAGCAAGAGAGCCGACCAGTTGAGGCCGGGTCAAGGACGGTACAGCGACCACTCCTACCGGCCGGGCAGAGGCATCCGGGACGTTCGGCGCCCAGCCACCTGGGGAGCGCGCCCAATCGGCGAGGACCGCCACCGCGGCCCGCAGGACATCGTCGGGGACCCGTCCATCGGGCGCGCTCTCCGCCAGCAGCGGGCGCAGTCGGTTGCCCCAGCCGATGTCCGAGAGCCGGCCCAGGGCACGCCCGGTGGAGCACTGTTCCTTGGCCGGGATGCGCCCCTTGAGGTCGATGCCCAGTGCGGGCATCCCCGTCGGCCACATCCGGCGCGGCTCAACCTCCACCCCGGGGCGGTCCAGTTCCTTCGTCGCGCCCGTCAGCGTCTCCATCGAGACAGAGGGATCGGCCCAGGCGCCCGCGCAGTTGTCGCAGCGGCCACAGGGGGCAGCCCCTTCGTCGTCCAACTGCTGGCGCAGAAACTCCATGCGGCACTGGGATGTGCCCGCGTAGTCACGCATGGCCTGCTGCTCGGCCGCCCGCTGCTTGGCGACCCACGCGTAGCGTTCAGCCTCGTACACCCACTCGGCTCCCGTGGCCGCCCAGCCGCCCTTCACCCGCTTGACCGCGCCGTCGACATCCAGCACCTTCAGCATCGACTCCAGCCGGCTGCGCCGAAGGTCCACCGCCGCCTCCAGGGCGGGCACGGACAGCGGCCGTCCCGCACCGGCGAGGGCCGAGAGTGTCTGACGAACCTGCGCCTCGGGAGGGAAGGCGGTGTCGGCGAAGTATCGCCAGATGGCCTCGTCCTCCTTGCCCGGCAGCAACAGCACATCGGCGTGGGCCACACCGCGGCCTGCACGCCCCACCTGCTGGTAGTAGGCGATCGGCGAGGAGGGCGACCCCATGTGCACCACGAACCCCAGGTCTGGCTTGTCATAGCCCATGCCCAGCGCCGAGGTCGCGACCAGTGCCTTCACTCGGTTCTCCTGCAGGTCGACCTCGGCCTGCAGCCGGTCGGCGTTCTCCGTCTTCCCCGTGTATGAGGCGACGCGGAAGCCGCGCTGCCGCAGAAAAGCGGTGGCCTCCTCGGCCGCGGCGACAGTGAGGGTGTAGATGATCCCCGAGCCCTGCAGGTCGTCCAGATGCTCAGCAAGCCAGGCCAGGCGGTGCGCGGCATCCGGCAGCTGCACCACACCCAGCCGAAGGCTTTCCCTCTCCAGCGGGCCGCGGAGCACCAGGGCCTCGCCGGCACCGGTGCCCAGCTGTTCGGCCACGTCCGCGGTCACGCGCGCGTTGGCGGTCGCCGTCGTGGCGAGCACCGGCACGCCTGCGGGCAGCTCGGCCAGCATCGCCCGCAGCCGCCGGTAGTCGGGCCGGAAGTCGTGACCCCAGTCGGAAATACAGTGCGCCTCGTCGACCACCAGCAGACCAGTCGTGGCCGCAAGCTTCGGCAGCACCTGATCGCGAAAATCCACGGAATTCAGACGTTCCGGGCTCACAAGAAGAACGTCGGTCTCGCCGCGCTCCACCTCTCCGTAGATCGTCTCCCACTCTTCCGGATTGGCCGAGTTGATGGTGCGCGCGTGGATACCGGCCCGCGCCGCCGACTCGACCTGGTTACGCATCAGCGCCAGCAGCGGCGAGATGATCACCGTGGGACCCGAGCCACGACGCCGCAGGAGAGCGGTGGCCACGAAGTACACCGCCGACTTGCCCCAGCCGGTGCGCTGCACCACCAGCGCCCGCCGGCGCTCCTCCACAAGAGCCGCCACCGCCTGCCACTGGTCCTCCCGCAGCTGCGCCGAACCCCCCGGGGCACCGACCAGCTCAGCGAGGATGGCATCCGCTTCAGTACGCAGCTCCAGGTTGTTCATGGCCCCCATGCAACCCGATAGCACTGACAATCAGCGAATCCACCCAGCGTGGCAAAGGGCTTACGAAGGGTGCGCCTGCCACGCACGGATCGGCGGCGTTCAGGGCCGAGCGCTCGGCCCTGAGCGCCCTCGATCGGCGCATTTACGCAGGTCAAAGCCCCAAACTCGCCTGGAATTCGAATGCCTTCCCAGTCCCGCAGCCCCGAAAGGCTCAACAATCCCGACTTCCGGGACCAGGTCCTGCCCCGCCCCGCCGCAGCCACCGGGCTGCTCGTGGTCGACGAGGCGCACTGAATCTCCTACTGGGGCCACGACTTCCGACCCGACTACCGACGGCTGCGGACCACGCTCGCCGATCTGCCCGTCCGCGCTCGGCATGGGATTCGAGAAACCCGACCTCGGCTTCGTCGTGCACCTCGGCTCTCCCTCCTCCCCCATCGCCTGCTACCAGCAGGTGGGCCGCGCGGGCCGGGGCGTCGAGCGCGCCGAGGTACCGCTGCTCCCGGGCAAGGAGAACGAGGCGATCTGGGCGGCGCGGCTGCTGCGCAAGGCCGGTGCGGAGGGGGTGTTTCCGCTGGTCCTCGCCGTTCAGGCGTGACAGGGGCGTCATCCGTCCACGGTTTGGGCAGGGATATCCGTGTCATTCCGGCCGATTTCCATCAGCCGCGCCAATTGCTCGTTGCCGCCTGCCGATACGCCAGGAAGAATTGAGCTCGCTCCCCGCACGGTCCTTTCGCGGCCCGGAAGGGCTGTGCCGCGGTGCGCCCCACCCAACCCTGCCCGCACCGTGGGCGCGTATGCGAAGGGAGGATCGTGACGTTCGGATTCGCTCCGTCCGCAGCCACTTCGATGTCGGCGTCCGCGGTGTCCGCCGACTCCGCCAACCGCCTTGCCAGAATGCTCGAACCGGCCGAGTGGGCCGCCGCGGGCATACCGTTGCTACGCAGCCCGCGCGAGGTGGTCAGCGGCCTGCACACCCGGCACCGGCCGACCCCGCAGACCGCTGTCGTCGCCGTACTCGACCATGAGGAACGCCTCACGGCCAGCGCCTCGTTCGCCCGTCGCTCCGTCTCCGCGGACGGCTGGGAGTTCCGGAACGCACTGCTGGCGCATTTGCGCCGGGTCATCCCGCACGATCTGCGCCGCCGCACACCCGTCCGCACCGCGGTGCTGCTCTACTGCCGCGAGGGTGACGAGCGGTGGACGGAGGAGGACGGGGCGTGGATGTGGGGTCTTCGGGATGCCTGCACGCTGCACGGCCTGCGGTGCGGCGCGTACATCACGCTGACGCGGGGCGGGTGGCAGGTGCTGGGCGAGGGCCGGGGCGGCCGTCGGCCCAACTCCATATCGACGCCTGTGGCTCTCGCCGACACGGTTGCCGAACATGATCTGTTCCCGCTGCGCACCGGCGGCGGTGCGGCGGAGGCACTGCGACGTACCGCGGCCCGCTGACCCGGGTCGTGGGCCCGGCCACCCCGTCGGGCAGCCGGGTCACCACGGCCGTGCGCGTCGTTCGGCTCAGACGCCGGCGCCGAGCACGGCGTTGATCCGCTGCGGGTCACCGCAGACGACCAGCAAGGCTCCGGCTCGCTCCCTCGCGAGAGGCAGCACACGGGCGGTGGCGTCATCGAGGTCACCGTTGACCGCGACGATCACCACGGGGCGGGCCTTCACCCGGTCCGCGCCCACGGCACCGGCGAAGAAGACGTCGTCGCCCGCATCGTGCTGGGCCCAGTAGGCGGCTTCTCCGAAGGAAAGTTCGTGCACCGCCCAAGGGTGCTGCTCACCGGTGGTGAGCACCAGGATGTCGCCCGGAGCGCGTCCGGAGTCGAGCAGCAGATCGACGGCCTCGTCGGCGGCGTCGAGCGCACTGCCGGCCGAGGCCGGGATCAACTGGAACTGCGGCGCGGAACGAGTCTCCGACCGGGCCGCCTGAGGCTGACCGGAGGTGGGGTGCGGGCGCTGCGCCGGGGGCGCGGGCCTCGCAGGGCCAGGACCCGGACGACCGGGGCGCGGCGTGGCCGCGGAACGCGGGCCGGGTACGGGACGGGGGGTCGGCGCGGTGCGGCCTGCGGCCGGAGTGACGCGGGGACCCTGGGCGCTCTCGTGAATCTGAGGCTCCTCGGGGATGAGAGGCATGGGTGGTTGTCTATCAAACGCCGGCGCAGAGGGCGTCGGCGGGTAGGCACAAATGCGCGATCAGAAGTCGAAGCCGAGTTGGCCCCCGCTTTCCAGTGCAGCCGCCTCGGCGGAGATGCGGATCTTCTTCAGGTGCTGCCACCTGGGCAGCGCGTCGAGGTAGGACCACGAGAGGCGGTGCAGGGGCGTGGGCCCCAGCGCCTCCAGAGCGGCCCTGTGCACGGGGGACGGGTAGCCGGCGTTCGCATCGAACGCGAAAGCGGCATACTCCCCCGATTCCGCGCCCAGTTCGGCCATCATCGTGTCCCTGTGGACCTTCGCGATCACCGAGGCAGCCGCGACCGCGATGCAGGACCGGTCGCCCTTGATGACGGTTCGGACCGTCCAGGGCTTTCCCAGGTAGTCGTGTTTGCCGTCGAGGATCACTGCGTCGGGGCGCACGGGCAGCGCTTCGAGGGCGCGTACGGCGGCGAGGCGCAGAGCCGCGGTCATCCCGAGCTCGTCGATCTCCTGCGGGGAGGCGTCACCGAGGCCGTAGGCCGTGACCCAGTCCTGGAGCAGCGGCGCCAGCTCGGCGCGGCGCTTCGGGCTGATCAGCTTGGAGTCGGTGAGTCCGGCGGGGGGCTTGCGGAGGCCGGTGACAGCCGCGCACACGGTGACCGGTCCGGCCCACGCTCCGCGTCCGACCTCGTCGACACCGGCGACGGTCTTGGCACCAGTGGTAGCGCGCAGTGAGCGCTCGACGGTGTGCGTGGGTGGTTCGTACGGCATGGCGCCAGTCAGGGTACGCCGACAGAGACGCCACGAACACCCCGGGGCGCCTGACCGTCGTGCGGCCCGTGGCGCCGCTCCGACAGAACCTCACGGTCCGGCTGCCACCAGTTGCGTTCAGCTGCCGGAAGGCCGGAGCAGCGGAACCATGATCTGATTAATCAATTCGGCGATGTATGCATCCGGCCATTCGCTACCGCACACCTTGCTGCGGTACACCATCATCGCGAGGATCATGTCCAGGGCCGACTCGCTCGTCGCATCGGAACGGACGTCACCCCGCTCGACACCCCGGCTCACGACCTTCCGAAAGAGCTCGGTGGACGGCTGGATCACGCCTTGGAAGATCACGGCCTGGAAGCGTCCGGAGACGCTCGAGTCGCACTCGTGAAGCACGGAAAGCAGGGCGGTTCCGGGCCTGGAGAGCATGGCGTCGCGCAGCCGTCGGCCCAGCTGGTAGAGATCTTCGCGAATACTGCCGCAGTCGGGCGCCTCACCGATCGCGAGCAACGCCGCCCGCAGCGCCTCCGCCACCAGTCGACCATCGGTCTCTACAAAACCGAGCTCATCAAGCCGCAGCGGCCCTGGAAAGCCCTGAGCGAAGTCGAGTTGGCCACCGCTGAGTACGTCGATTGGTACAACCACCGCCGACTCCACGGTGACATCGGCCACGCCCCACCCGCCGAATACGAAACCACCCACTACCAGAACAACCAAAACAGCAGGTCACAGCCACAATCAAGAGTCTCTACCGAACCCGGAACGGTTCAGTGTCGTAGCCGTACGTCGACGTGCCCGACGCGTCCCTGCGCGACGTCATCGCCCCGTCACCGTTGAACGCGAAGGACGAACTCCCGGACGGACCGTCGGCCGACAACAGCAGGGGCTCGCGCTTCTGGCCGTCCGCTGCACGTTTCTGCGCGGCCTGATCGCTGGCCAGCCCGCGGTGGCGAAGCCGAGGGCGGGCCGGGTGGGCGGCCGTGCCGCGCGGGCCGTGCCAGCGGGCCGCCTTGAAGACCGTAGAAAGTTTAGGCGCATCCCGCCTTGGCGGTATGCCGTGGCCGCCGACTGGTCGTTCGGCTGGAATGTGGTTCGAAGCGTCGGACTGGCAGGTGTGGTCGTGCGGCTAGCGGGGATGATCGTTGTTCGGTCGGTCCGGGACCGGGTGGCAGGGGTACCGTCTGAGTGTTGCCGCAGAACGGAGTTCGCCGTGCCGCAGAGCATCGAAGAGCACACCGGCGCTCGGATCGCCCGTATCCGGAAACAGCGCAGCCTGACGCAGCAAGGGCTGGCGATGCGCGCCCATGTGTCCAAGTCGCTGCTGTCAAAGGTCGAGTGCGGTCAGAAGCCCGCCTCCCCGGCACTTGTTGCTGTCTGTGCTCGTGCGCTGGGTGTCTCCACGTCCGATCTGCTCGGACAGCCATACGCCGAGGAGTTGCGGCGCGACCGCATGGACGCCTTGATCCAGCCGATCCGTGAGGGGCTGGAGAACTGGGATGTCGCTCTCGACTGGGAGACGGCTGCACGTCCGGCCGAGTTAATCCGGGCCGATGTCCAGCGGGCCCTTGAGCAGCGCCGCCAGGCGCAGTACACGGACATCGTGCGCGATCTGCCCTGGTTGATCGACGAGTCGGTGCAGGCGGTGCACACCAGTACCGGGGAAGAGCAGCGGCTGGCCTACGAGTGTCTGGCGGAGTCGTTCAGGTGCGTGTTCACCGTTGCGTGGAAGCTCGGCTTCATCGATCTGGCCACCGTCGCGCTGGACCGGCTGGCGTGGACCGCGCCGCGCGCCGACGAGCCGGGACTGGCCGCCATGCATGCCTTCCTCCGCGCGCAGACCACGATGTCGTCCGGCCGGTACGACGTGGGCCTGCGGGTGGTCGACCGGGCTCTGCGGGATCTCGACGGGCAGGATGCACGCCGCTCGGCAGGCATTGAGGCCATGCGGGGCATGCTGCATCTGCGGGCTGCAGTGATCGCGGGTCGGATGAAGGACCGGGACCAGGCAGACGCCCGCCTCGCCGAGGCCCGCTCTCTGGCCCGGACCACGGGCGAGTTGCCCGATTTCGGCGTCACCTGGGGGCCCGTGAACGTAGGCGTGCACGCCGTGGCCATCGCCTCGGAGATGAACGACTTCGGGCGCGCGATCGAACTCGCCGAGGATGTGCGCATCCCGCGGGGCTGGACCCGTTCCCGGGCCGGGCACCACTGGATGGACCTCGGCCGCTCCCATGCCTGGGCCTGCCACCCGGAGGAAGCGCTGGACTGCCTGCACCAGGCTCGGCGCATCGCCCCGCAGCAGACCCGCTACCACCCGACCGTGCGGGACACCGTGCTCGCCCTCAAGCGGCAGGAACGGGCGCGTAACAGTTCGCTGGCGCAGTACGCGGAGTGGGTTGGGATATAGCAGGTTCCCGGCAAGAGGAGTTGCACCCTTCGGTGCAACTGCTGTGCATCGCAAGTCAGCAGGCTGACGCTCAGTCAGGACCCCCGCGACCGGGCGAACGGTCCGGGGGTGTGGCCAACGCTGACAAGGAGCGCCGACGTGCCGCACTGTATCGCCCGTATCTTCGAGCCGCTGCTATGGCCGCTCTGGCCCGCACCAGGCCGCCACCGCGCACCGGATCACCGTTCCACCAGTCCCGGTGCGGAGGCATCGACCGCATGTCCACCTCGCGTACCCGCTGCCCCCGTGCTGCGTGGTGAGGACATCGGACTGGACCGCCCGTACCTGGTCGCGCACGAGCGGCAGCAGCAGCAGCAGCAGCAGCGCCGCCGGGCACCACGGCGCGCACTGTGGCTGGCCGTGCACGGCATCGACACCGGACCCCGGCTGATCCACAGCGTGGAGGCCGGGGCTTGATGAGCCTGACGAATCAGGCACGCCTGTTGCCCTGGGCCGGGCCGGAAGGAAAACCGTGCTATCTCACGGGCGACGGGACCGGATACCTGTCACGCCTCGCTGACAACGTGGAGTCGGCCCAACTCGGCCTGGCTGGTGAACTCGTTCAGGAGGCACAGCGCGTTCTCGACGGGCGCCAGTGGACGCCGGGCGAACTGCACCTGCTAGCAGTCCAGTTGACAGAGGCGCTGACGAACCTCCACCGGATCGCGGTGAGCCGAGGCGCACGCCTGCCCGCACGGGCCTACGAAGACCTCGATGCCCTCGATGCCCTCGACAAGCCGGACGACGAGGACGACCGGCTGGACTCCCCGCAGCCAGTCCAGCGTGACTGACCTGCCCGTCGCGAACTCCTGTTCCGGCCGGATGCCTGCCGCATCGTGACCGGAGCGGGCCACACAGCAGAAATCCCTGGGAGGCTACGGCTGATCCGGGGATTTCGCATGTTTCCGGAGCGTCTCAGTCGGCATCCCGCGCGGGATCGCCGCGTTTCAGGCGCCCCACACGTTCTTCGAGCACTTCGATCCGTTTCAGGGCGCGTTCGACCCTGTGGGCAGGTCGGCGGGCCCGGCAGTTGCTGGAAACTCCTGCGTGGGCACGTCCGGGGCATGGTTGCCGGTTGCACAGGGACGGGCACCTCGGTGCCGAACTCGCCGCCTACGACGAGGTATGCGATCTCCCGCGGAATCCGCTCGCCTGGTGGACCTTCTTGACCCGGCTTTCCAAGGCAAGGAAGGCCAAGGCCTGATCGGCGGCTTCGGCGTCGCCGCCGATCGTGTCGATCTCCACCGCCGCAGACGGCCTCCCTGGCCATCGGTCGCGCCCGCCGCATCCCCGCCCCCGCCTTCGCTGACTACGTCCAGCGCCACCTGGAAGAGGCCGCCCGATGACCGCCCCCAAGCGCAAGAAGGCCCGCGCCAACGGCGAAGGCACCATCTACCAGCGCAAGGACGGCCGCTGGGAAGCCGCCGGCTACGTCCTCGCCGCCAACGGCACCAGCAAACGCGTCCGCGTCTACGGCACCACCCGCAAGCAGGCGGCCGACAAACTCGCCGAGAAGATCGCCGACAGCAACCGCGGGCTACCCGTCGCCACCGCCGACAGCACCGTCGGCGACTACCTCACCCATTGGCTCGGCAGCGTCGCCGTCCACCGGCTCCGCGAGAACACCCACACCCGCTACGCCTCCTGCGTCCGCCTCCACCTCATCCCCGGCCTCGGCACCAAGAAAGTCGCGCGGCTCACCGCCAAGGACGTACGCACCTTCCTCGACCGGCTCCGCACCACCTGCCAGTGCTGCACCCAGGTACTCGACGCCCAGCGGAAGAGGTGCTGCGCGGTCGGCGAGTGCTGCCAGAAACGGCTGTCCGCCTTGACCGTGACCCACGTGCACTCGGTCCTCAAGTCTGCCCTCGAACATGCCGTCCGCGAAGACGAACTGCCCCGCAGCGTCGCCCGGAACGTCAAGACCACCGCACCCCGGCCCAGGCACTTCCAGCCCCTCACGGCAACGGAGGCCCGCCAGTTCCTCGACGCGGCCTGCGGCGACCGGCTCCACGCGCTGTACGAACTCGCGCTCCGTACCGGACTCCGCAAAGGCGAACTCCTCGGCCTCCACTGGGAAGACCTCGACCTCAACACCGGCACCGCCACCATCTGTCGCTCACTCCAGCGCACCCGCACCGGCGGCCTCACTCATCTCCCCACCAAGACCCGAGCGTCCGAGCGCCGTATCGCGCTCTCGACCGAATGCCTGCACTCCCTCAAGGAGCACAAACAGCAGCAGGACAAGGAGCGAGAGACAGCAGGGTCAGCCTGGCAGGACAGCGGCCTCGTCTTCACCACGCCGATGGGTCGGCCCCTCGACCCCGCCAACCTCACCCGCCGCTTCCGCAGCTTCCTCGACCGGGCCGGCCTCCGACGCATCCGCTTCCACGACCTCCGCCACTCGACTGCCACCCTGCTCCTGGAACAGGGGGTCGACCTCGTAGTGCTCAAGGAACTCCT
Organism: Streptomyces sp. NPDC051286; assembly: GCF_044455345.1. Classification (NCBI taxonomy): domain Bacteria; kingdom Bacillati; phylum Actinomycetota; class Actinomycetes; order Kitasatosporales; family Streptomycetaceae; genus Streptomyces; species Streptomyces sp. NPDC051286. The sequence continues at coordinate 167,431 of NZ_JBITER010000004.1, forward strand.
CGGCCACGCCCACATCGGCGTCACCGCCGGCGTCTACGCCCACGTGCGACTCCGCCTTCAACGCCAAGCCATCGACACCCTCGGCAACGCCCTCAGCCCGACGGACAACGACCCCGACGGCCCGCCCTCCGAGGCCGTCGTCCGCTGACGTTGCCGTCAAACGCCATATGGGCCCCGCCCGGAAGTCCTTCCGGGCGGGGCCCATATGCATTGATCTGAATGGCCAGCGTCAGCGTATGACGAGAAAATCGCTCACCAGACGGCTACTCGGAAACGTTCAGTCCGATCAGTTCTGGCCGCTTCTCGGGGGACCCCCAGTCCAAGATCTCGCTAAGCTTCGTAGACAGATTCGTGATATCGACGCCCGAATCGCGCAAGTCCACTTCCACGAGAGCCGAGATTTCAAGAATCTCCGCGTCTTCAGCCGTGAACTCCAGGGACAGCAGTGTTCCGTTAAGCTGCACGCGCCGCAGACAGCCGTAAACCGTGAACCCCTGCTCATTCGAGATGTTGTAGGAGTCCATTCCAGACTGCACTTCCTGCTCGTCTGGCTCATAGGTGGATCGCTGGATCGAGAATGATCTCCGAGCGCCAGCATCGTCGATCGCGCTGACGCCTACCTCAAGGGCCTCCTCATCCTCGTAGTCCTCAAAGAACCCGACCTCTGTGGCGGTCAGTCTCACCCCTAGCCCCTAGCCTTCCATGTTCCGGCGCCCTTGACGCCGTCGAATGTATACGTAACCGACACTCCCAGTTCCCTGACCATGCGGTTCATCGCCCCCCTACATCTTGAGCAGGGCGGAAGCTGGCCTTGCATCGTCACCGCGTCACCAGGACTCAACGGGTACTTACCCGCGAACGGATCGTTCGGAAGTGAGACCTTCGGCCCTGTAGAGGCACCTGCCATACGCGAGAACCGGTGCTCCGTGTGCGTGAATGCGGAATTATTGGGATAGCCGAGAGCAGCCTCCTCCGGAGTCATGTCACCGCTCTCCAGCTTCACATCGACACGCGTGCTCCCGTCAGGAGCTGTCGCGGTGATATCGCACATGTGGCCGCTGCCGCCGGTGTTATGAACTAGGACCGGAGTTGCCCCCGCCAGCACATAGTACGTGTGCTACGCGGCACCCTCTACCTGCGTTTTCGCAGGTCATCGGCGGTTTCGGGCTCCGCTGGCGTCCATGGCTGTGCCCTGACGTCCGCGTTTGTTGCCGTCAGTACTGCCGTCAGCGGTATAGACCACTGATCGGGCTACGGCAGGAGTGTCAGCGCGGGGACATGGGCGGGCTTGACGACGCTGAAATGCCGCCGGTCGAGGGTGGCTACCCGGTCCACGCCGAAGCGCTCGGCCACCGCGATGACCGAGGCGTCGACCCCGCCGAGCGGGAAGTCGGCGTACTGGAGGACCAGCTCACCCATGCGCGTCAGGTCGGTGGGAGTGAGGTGGACCAGCTCGAATGTTCCCCGTGCGACCTCGGCGAGAAACGCCGCTTCGACCTGGGGCCAGCGCTCCAGGAGCCAGCAGACCTCGGTCATGACCGGGCTAGGCAGCAGACGGCGGCCGGTCAGTGACGTCAGCAGGGAGGCACACTCTGGGTGACGCCGGTCGGCCGCGTTGAACGCCGCAGTCAGGGGTCCGGTGTCCAAGACCGTGGCGATCACTCCGAGTCGCCGAAGCGCTCGCGCATCCGCTCACGGATGTAGTCGTCGTGCCGTTCAGCCAGATCCTCTGGGCCATTCACGCTGCCGATCAGGGCCAGCAGCCCGGCCGGGACCGACTCCTCGCCCTCGTTCGCGTCGACTGCCGGCAGTGACTGGACGACCTGGGACAGTTCCTCATCCTGGGTGACGAGCAGGCGCAGGCGACGCACCTGGGTCGGGGTAAGCCGGTCCACCAGGTGGTGCATGTCCTCGTAGTCGTATGCAGCGGTCACGCGAGCAGTGTAGGACGGCCCCGCGGCCTCGGACAGCTGGATCGGCAGAGGTTCACCCCCGCTGGCGTCGGACATCGGGGCGGTGCCGGTGCCCCGCCGGTGCGGCAGCGCGGAGGCCGGGCGGGGAGGGGGCCGCCGCGAGGGTGGGCCGCCGGGGGGTCCAGCTCTCCACTGGAGGCGGTGCCGGCCAGCGCCCTCGGTGAGCCTGCGCGACGCACGTGAAGGGTCGGCCCTTCCCGGGGCGGGAGACCGCCCATCCGTCCTGCTTCAGCAGGGCCATGGCCTTCTGCACGGTCAGGCTCGACGCACCGAACTCCTGCATCAGCACGGCCTGCGTCGGCAGCGCGTCCCCCGGCCGCAGCCCACCCGAGCGGATCCGCTCGCGCACGGCTTCGGCGATGACCTCGAACGTCAACTGCACCCCGCTGCCCGCCGGCCTGCGCCCGCGCCGCCCCACCAACACGCCGGTCACCCCCGCTTTCCACGCCCTCTACCAGCAATATCCGGCCCGTCCAAACCGGGAAACCGGCCCCACACTACCCGCGCCCCACCACTCACTAGAAAGGAATGAGGAGGGATGCACTTGAATGCGCCCGTGAGGCGATGTTAACGTCACGCACCCGCCGGTGATCACCACCGAGCCCCGCCGACCAGCCTCCTGGTCCGGCCCCCGCGCCCAGCTTCGAGGCGCCCCGTTCCTCTGTGAGCCGATCACTTCGGCCTGCCCACGCCACCCCGCGCCGTACCGCTTCCGCGCTCCCGCCGAAAGGCCCGTCACGCATGCCCGCACAGCTCCAACTCCCGCACTCCGTGGCCGTTCCAGCCACCTCGCGTCCCTCGTCGTCGGCGCTGGAACGCCGCGCCAGGCTCACCGCCAGGCTGGCGAAGCTCGCCACCACCGGCCATCTCGCACCCCTCGCACGACAGATAACTGGACTCGGCGGCTGCGTGCACCCGATGCGCCTCACCGGGCACCGCACCCGCCTGGACAGCGCGACCGGCGAGATCCTCGACCACCTCGACTCCGGCCAACTCCCGGCGGGCGAACTGCTGGTCCGCTGCGGCAACCGCCGCGCCACCCGATGTCCCGCCTGCTCCACCGTCTACCGCTACGACACCTACCAACTCATCGCCGCCGGCCTGCGGGGCGGCAAGACCGTCCCCGCGAGCGTCGCCTCCCACCCGCGCGTGTTCGCCACCCTCACCGCGCCCGGCTTCGGCCCCGTCCACAACCAGCCCGACATCGGCCGCTGCCACTGTGGCCACACCCACCCCGGCGACGACCCGCTCCTTGGCACGCCGCTCGACCCCGAGCGGTACGACTACGCGGGCGCGGTGCTGTGGAACGCGCACGCCCCGGCTCTGTGGGCACGCTTCACCACCCACCTGCGGCGGGAGATCGCGAAGGCGGCGGGGCTGGCGCAGCGGGTCCTGCGGGACCACGCCACGCTCTCGTACGCGAAGGTCGCCGAGTATCAGAAACGGGGCTAGGTCCACTTCCATGCCGTCATCCGCCTCGACGGCCCCACCGGCCCCGACAGCACCCCGCCCGCCTGGACCACCGTCCGGCTCCTCGACCACGCTGTCCGCGCCGCCGCCGCTCGCACCCGCGTCCACCACATGGGCGAACCGCCGAAGCAAGCGCAGCCCGCCGGACACGTCCCCGCGTCCCCGCCCCGAGACTCAGATCGAACGGGGCACCTGGTGTTTCGGTTCGGGCGGCAGATCGACGTCCGCGCGATCCGCAGTACGGACTTCACCGGTGGCGGCGCGGTCACCGAGCGGCACGTCGCTGGCTACATCGCCAAGTACGCCACCAAGGGGGCCGAAACCACCACCGGCACCGTCGACCACCGCCTCCGCTTCCTCGCCGAACTCGCTCGCCAACCACGACATCACCGAGCACGCCCGCCGCATGATCCACACCGCCTGGCACCTCGCCACCAAGCGCCGGCACGCCCACCTCCGCCTGCGCCAATGGGCCCACATGCTCGGCTTCCGAGGCCACTTCTCCACCCGCACACGCCACTACTCCACCACCCTCGCCCACCTCCAAGCCGAACGCACCGCCTGGCGAACCGATCGAGCCGACACCCAGGCCCCCGCCTCGGCGTCGGCTCAGACGCAGTCTGGCCAGACGGGCGGCAGTCCGGTCGGTGACCGCGCCGGACACTCCACCGACCTGGCAGCCGGTCACCGCAACATCGCCGGTCAGCGAGTGGACTCGGACACGACGCTGGTCATCTCCCACTGGCAGTACGCCGGAACCGGCCTCCTGCCCGAACTCGACCATCTCGCCGACCTCCTGGCCGAAAACGGCAGACCCGGCCCGAGCAACCGACCCGAACCCGGCGCTCGAAGCGCTCCGGTGACCGTGCCGGTCACCCAGTCGGTCACTCCACTGATCGGCTGACCAGTGCTGTCCGGCCTGGGGCCGTCGCGTGACCGCCAACACGGAACTCCTCACCGTCCCCCAGGTCATGGCCCGCCTCCAGCTCGGCCGTTCCGCCGTCTACGACCTGCTCCGAACCCGCCAGCTCGCCTCGATCACCCTCGGCCGCGCCCGCCGCATCCCCGCCCACGCGCTGACCGACTTCATCCGCACCCGCCTCGAACAGGAAGCCGCCGCCTGATGAGCACACCCCGAGACATTCCCGCCTCCCGCCGTGTGCGCGCCAACGGCGACGGAACCGTCTACCAGCGCAAGGACGGCCGCTGGGAAGCCGCCGGATACGTCCTCGCCCCCGGCAACACCCGCAAGCGCATCCGCGTCTACGGCACCACCCGCAAGGACGCCCTGGCCAAGCTCACCGAAAAGATCGCCGCCAGCAACCGCGGCCTCCCCGTCCCCTCCCCGCAGGGCAGCGTGGCCGCGTACCTGACGTACTGGCTGGAGAACGTCGCCGTCCACCACCTCCGAGAGAACACCCACACCCGCTACACCACCTGCGTCGACCGGTACCTGATCCCCGGCCTGGGCAAGAAGAAGCTCACCAAGCTCACCGCCAAGGACGTCCGCACCTGGCTCAACCAGCTCCGCACCACCTGCCAGTGCTGCACGCGCGGCCTCGACGCCCGGCGCGACCAGCCCCGCTGCTGCGCCGCCGGCCAGTGCTGCCACAAGCCGCTCTCCCCGCTGACGCTCACCTACATCCACTCCGTGCTCAAGTCAGCCCTGGAGCACGCCGTCCGCGAAGAGGAGATCCCGCGCAACGTCGCCCGCAACGTCCGCACCGGCACCCCACGCCCCCGACGCTTCGAACCCCTCACCGCCGACGAAGCCCGGCAGTTCCTCACCGCCGCCCAGGACCACAGGCTGCACGCGCTGCTCGAACTCGCCCTCCACACCGGACTCCGCAAGGGCGAACTCCTCGGCCTGCGCTGGACAGACCTCGACCTCGACGAGGGCACCGCCGCAATCCGCCGCACACTTCAGCGAACCGCCGCAGGCGGGCTCACCACGCTGCCCACCAAAACGCGGGCCTCCGAGCGCCGCATCGCCCTTCCCACCCGCTGCGTCCAGTCGCTGAAGCTCCACCACGAGCAGCAGCAGCAGCGCGAGCGTGAGGCCGCGGGCACCACGTGGCGGCACGACGGGCACGTGTTCACCACCGCGCAGGGCCGACCGATCGACCCGACCAACCTCACCCGCGCCTTCACCACGCTCCTCCGTATGGCCGGCCTCCGCCGCATCCGATTCCACGACCTTCGCCACTCGACCGCCACCCTGCTCCTGGAGCAGGGCGTCGAACTCGTCGTGATCAAGGAACTCCTCGGCCACGCCCACATCGGCGTCACCGCCACCGTCTACGCCCACGTCCGACTCCGCCTCCAGCGAGACGCCATCGACACCCTCAGCAACGCACTCAACGACCCGACGAACGCCGAGACGGTCAGCTCCGGTGGCGACAAGCCACCCTCCACCGCCCTCATCCGCTGACGTTGCCGTCAACGGCGCACAAAAGCCTCACAAACTCACTCCCCAGACGGCTTTAAATTTGCAGACGCGTCTCCCCATTACCTCCTCGACATCACTGAAACCACAGAAGCCCCAGTCGGCAGTAACCGCCGACTGGGGCTTACCTCTGCGAGTTAGTTGTAACCGGGAAGCCAATCCAACTGCTGGAGAGCAGTCAGGTCACCGCGAATCAAGATGGCCATCACCCGGATCATCTCTGCGCGCGAAACGTGCTGGAGATGGCGAGGCTGGACGTCGCTGTCATCGAGATTTTCAAGCACCAGAGTTCCGTCCTGAAACGCTGAAACAATCCAGGAGGAGTCATCATCCGTGACCGATACGTCTGGGTGCTCATCATCGATGGGCCCATCGAGCTCAGCGATGAGTGACGGTACACCGACCTCGGTGCCGTCCTCCATACCCCCGTCTCGATGCGTGAATGTAATCGACATCGTCGACTCACCCCCTATTACGTGGGGCGCCGTTCGGAACGGCCCACTCCGAGTAGCCGCCGGAGCCACCGGGATGCAGCAGATGCTGCCAGAGCGACCCAGGATCATGCTGGGAACGCGGCACGAGGCGCATCACACCCTGTCGCCCGCCGGCGTTGGAGGCCGGCTCATGGTGCCAGGTCCACCCAGCCGGGGTTCGCCTACCCCCCTGCGAGGAGACAGCTCCACCGATTCCCGGAATCATTTGCTCCATTGACTGAGCGAAGCCAGCGTCCGACTGAAGCGCCACGTCAAGCGCCTCATTTTCCCGCCTGAAATGCGTACCTCGCGATCGACCGAAATCGGCTACATCAAGAGTCATCTCGAAGGCAACTGAATAGGATTGGGGGCCGCTTCCGCAAGCACACGCTTCGCCAGCAGAGATTACGCCAGAATTGCAGTTGTGAACGAGTATTGGTGTGGCCCCCGCCAGCACATAGTACGTGTGGACGTCGCCGACGGTCAGGTTGTGAACCGTCGCTCCGGGGCTCGTCCAGCGCTGGACGGAGCTGATCTGGACGTACACACCAGCGCTGGTCTGCAGCCACTGGCCGCCGTGCAGGTCGGTGGCCTTGATCCACTTGCCCAGCTCGGGGACCCAGAACGGGTGGCCGTCGGTCGCGGTGACCTGGGCCGTCTTGGTGCCCTTCTTGCCGTCTACGTCGATCGTGACCTTGACGAGGTGCTTCAGGCCCTGGCCCTTGATCTCGGCCGTGACCGTCTCGATCCGAGTCTCGCCCGTCTTCGGATCGGTCGCCACGACCTTGTCGCCGGCCTTGACCTGCTCGATCGGCTTCGTGGTGCCGTCGGCCATGAGGACCTTGGTGCCCGGCACGAAGCTGTTGCCGATCGAGCAGGAGCCGCTGCTGCCGCCTTCCTCCACCTTGCCGGCGCCGCCGGAGCCGCTCGATCCGCCCTTGCTGCGGGCGGATCCACCGGAGCTGCCGCCGCCGCCTCCGCCGGAGCTCTTGCTGCCGCCGCCCTTGCCGCCGCCTGTGCTGTGGGAGGAGACCTTCGGAGCGGCCTTGGCCTGGGCCTGCTTCTGGGCGGGATTACCTGTCTTCCGCTTCGCGGCGGCGGCCGCGTCGGCTCTCCTCTTGGCGGCCTCGGCGGCCTTCTTCTTCGCTCGTTGCGCGGCCTCCTTCTTGGCCTTCTCGATGGCGAGCTTCTTGGCCCGTAGCGCTGCCGCTTCGGCGGCCTTGGCTGCCTTGAGGACGGCCTCGGCGGCCTTCTTGGCGACCTTGAACGCCTTGATGGCGTCGATCGTGCGGTTGACGGCCTTGATGACCGCCGGGATCTTGCCGAGCTTCGCCCACGGGATCGCGGGGACCGCGATGCTCACGCAGGACCACATGTCACCGCCGAAGCAGGCCATGGCGTCGTTGATGCCGATGAAGTCCTTCAGCGTCTCCCACGCGACCCCGAGGATGACGGAGGTGAGGGACTTGCCCTGCATCGCCTGCGCCTGCGCGACCTGGGCCGCCGACAGACCCGCGCCCGCGAGGGCCGCGGCCTTCTCCGAGGCGGTCAGGCTGATGGCCAGACCCGTCGAGTCCGAGTACGTGACCGGGTTGTTGTGGGCGTAGACGTACCCGTTGGCCTGCTGCGGGTCGTTCAGGTCGAGCACCGGGTCGGCGGACAGGAAACGTCCGACCGTCGGATCGTAGAGACGGGCGCCCAGCGGCTGGAAGCCGGAGGCGTCGTCGCGGGACTTGCCCAGGAATCCGTTGCTGTTCTGGAAGTTCTGCCCCACCGTGTCGGCGCCGCGCTGGTTGCCGAACGGATCCTGCTTGCGTATCCGGACCGGCATGCCGCTGGTGAGCGCGACCTCCGCGTACGCGGAACCCTGGTGGTCCGAGGCGAGCGCGGTAAGCACCTCCCCGCCCGTGCCGTTGGCGTAACGCATGACCGCGCCGCCAGGGGCCGCGTAGGTGCGCTCGGTACGGACGAGGACGCCGCCCTGCTGGACGGTGACCTGCGCCTCACCGAGATTCAGCGTGGCCTGCTTGCCCTGGATGGTCAGCAGACGTCCGCCGTCGGGGCCGTAGCTGTGCCGGGTGTCGTTCTGCGGCAGCCACTGCTGGGCGGCCTGGGCCGCGTCACAGGTGGCGAGCACGATCGCGGTGCCGCTCACGTTCGCCGCGCCCTGCACCGCGAGGCACAGGTTGGAGTCGACGTGGGTCAGCTGACCCGAGGCGTTGCGGTTCAGCTGCTGGGCGCTGCCGCCGTCGCACTTCTTCAGCTGGACCGCGGAACCGGCAGCGTTGGCGGCCGGCTGCAGACACCAGGTGTCGTACATCTTCAGGGTGCCGAGGTCCGGGTTCGCCTGCGGAGCCGAGGCCGTGCCGGGGACCGGGTCGAAGTGCCAGGCCTGCGCCACCGTGCCGTTGCACTGGTAGAGCTGGACCGGCTGACCCGCCGCGGCGAGACCGGACTTGAGGTCGATGCACTTCTGGCCGAGACCCACGTACGGGGTCTTGCCTCCGGAGCCCGAACCGGTGATCCGCTCGACCTGGCCGTCCCAGGTCCAGGTCAGGTCCTGCTTGTCACCGTTCTGGACCGAGGTGATCGACTTGGTCTCGCCGGTCAGGTCGTACGGTCGCGTGGCCTCGGCCGTGACCTGCGCCCCCGCGGGGGTCGTGTACTTCTTGGTGACCTTGGTCAGGGTGTGCGGCTGGTCCTTAGCGGCGATCGACTGCGGCAGGGACAGCGTGGTCGAGGTCGGCGCGTAGTCCTTGGTGTAGCCGTTGACCTTCTGCGTGTATGCCAGACCGTCGGTGTAGCGCGTGGCGGTCGCGGGCATGCCCTTGCCGCCCGGGACGGTGTCGTACGTGTAGTCGGCCAGCACGGTTCCGGCGGCGCTGTTCAGGCGCTGCTGCTTCGGCCGCGACAGCTCGTCGGTGATCAGCCAGCCGGAGCCGTTGTCCGACTCCTCCTGCGTCTGGCGCTCACGGCCGAGGCCGTCGTAGAGGGTGACGGAGGTCTCGATCCGGTCCTCGTAGCCACGCGCGTACGTGGTGACGTACGGAGGCTTGCGGATCTTGGTTTTCGGGTCCTTCGGGTCGGTCTCCTCCTTCGGGACCGTGTAGACCGCGCGGAAGTCCGGGACGCCGCTGCCAGGGGTACGGCCCGGGGCCCACGCCTCGGCCAGACGACCCAGCGGGTCGTACACGGCCTCACTGACGAAGTTGTTGACGTCGGTCGTCTTGAGGGTGACCGCGCGGCCCGGCTCCAGCTCCTGGATCTGGCTGTGGCCGAGGACGTTGGTCGTGGTGACCTTGAACACCTGGCCCTGGGGCGGGTCGTAGGTGATCGTGGAGGACTTCGGGCTCAGCTGCTTCAGCTGTTCCGGGCTGGTCTTCCGGATCACCCGGCCGACCTCGTCGAAGCCCGTGGTGCCGTTGGTCTCGAAGCCGGTGCCGGCGCCGTTGAGCGACCACGACTCGGTGGCCAGACCGCGGCTGTTCGCTGCGAGTGCGGTGTCGTAGACCGTGCCGTCGTACGCGGTGCGGTTGGCGCCGCTGAGCGTGGACAGGTCGGTCCACTTGGCGTTCACACAGGTCGTCGGCGAGACCAGGACCTGCTTGGACAGGCCGATGAGGTTCTTGGCGGTCTGGTGCAGGTACTCCAGCTTGGTGCAGGACTCGTCGCCGGTCTTCCCGGTGTCGCCCAGCGACTCCACGAACTCGGGCAGACCGTACGTCGCGTCGTACGTCGTCGTGGTCTTCACCGAGCGCAGGGTGCGGCCGACGTTGCCCTTGTCGTCCTTGTCGTCCTTGTCGTCCTTGTTCTTGCCGGACGTCTTGGTGTAGGCGATCTCCTCGGGCTCCGTGACCCGCCACACCTTGAGCGGGTCCAGGCCGTCGTCACGGTCGCGCTTGGCCAGCTCGGTGGCCTCGGGCTTGGTGATCGAGCGGGACAGCCAGTCCTTGTCGGCCTGGGTGGAGTCGGTGTACGTGAGCTCCTCGGCGATCCGGCCGGCGAACGCCTCGCGGTCCTTGGCGATCTCGGCACCGGTGATGTCCTTGACCGGAACGGTGTCGCCCATGCCGCGGAAGTAGCGGGTGACGGGCTTGGAGCGCGGGCTGTCGGGGCCCGGGGTGTCCTCGTCGGGGGTGGAGCCCTCGCCGCTGTCCGCGGCGGACTTCTTCGGGCCGGTGATCACCGTGGTCTGCTCGAAGCCGGCGAACTGCGAATACGTACGCGTGGACTTCTTGGTGAACTCGGCGTCGGCGAATTTCCACGCCGGGTTCTTGTACTCGTAGGAGGTCCGGGTCGTGAAGCTGCCCTCGATGTTGGGCAGTTCCTCGATGGAGTCCACGACGTACTTGTGGAACCAGTCGATGTCCTCGACCTCGGGGTCCGGGTTCCAGAACGACGGGTAGCACAGCCGGTGGTTGGCCTTCAGTGCCGCCTTGTCGTCCTTGCCCGGAAACGGACCGTTGAGGCAGTCGTCCTCGATCGGCTTGTAGTTGACGACGGTCTCGCCGCCGTACTCGTTGACGACACGCGCGATGCGCAGCCGGGAGAAGCCCGGACGCGACGGGTGGACCGCCTTGACGCGGTTGGGCATGTCCTCGGTGTTCGGCTCGAACCGCACCGAGTTGAGCGTGATGCTGTCGTCGGTGGAGCGGCGGCACCTTCCAGAGCGCCACGCTGATGGAGGGTACCGCCTGGGGCACCGGGCGTGACATCGTCAACCTCGCGGACATGGACAAGGACAACGTGCCCGACCTGCTCTGGCGCAACGTCGACAACGGCAACATGTACGTCCGCCACGGCAAGCGCGGTGCGGTGGCCGGCAGCGTCGACCTGGAGTCGCTGAAGCAGGTCGTGAACTCGGCCGACGGACTCGACGTCCCGTTCGGCACCAGCTGGACCAAGGCCGCGATCGACCACGCGATCGGGATCCCGGACATCTGGGCCCGCTTCGTGGCCGACGGGCACATGAGCATCTACCTCCCGTCGACCACCAACACCAACCCGCCGGCGAAGACCGTCATCGGCTCGGGCTGGATGGTGATGCTGGCCTTCGGATAGTCCCCTCCGGCAGGAGGAGAGGGGGTGGGCCCCCGGTGCCGTCGCACGGCACCGGGGCCAACGCCATGCGGGGTGAGTGCGGGGCGGGTAGGGGTCAGTACGGGTCGTACGAGTCGTCGCCCGCGTCACCGTTGCGCCCGCTGTCTCCTTCGCTCCCCTGCCCCCGGCAGTCCGTCACAAGAGCATTCGCGCTCCGCTTCTCCAGAATGTCGCGTGCCCGCGCCTCGCCCCAACTGGTGGCGTACCACGGTGCATCGGACACACGGAGCGTGTGCTGGATCTCGTTGAGGGCACAGGACCGCAGCGGTTCGGGAAGCCTGTCGAGAGCCGGTACGGCGTCGGCCGAGAGTCCCCGGAGGTAGTCGATGTCGATGGTGTGATGGCTGCGGTAACGCTGCACGTTCTGTTCCGCGATCAGCCCGTCGGGCGAGATCAGACCGAACGTGAGTACAGCGGCGGCGGCGCTCGCCGCCACGGCGCGCGGCAGCATACGGGCGCCGAACACGCCCGCCGCCATGATCAGGACGAGCACCACGCCCAGCCAGAGTTCCACCGCAGCCACGGATATGCGCAGCCGGGTCAGGCCGTAGGCATCGACGTACAGGTCCATGCGCCGCAGCGCCGAGGCGACCACCACGAGAGTGAGGAGGCAGAGCGCGCCGAGGACGGTCCGTACGAGCGTGCGGTCGCGCGAGTGCCCGCGCGGTGCCCAGCGCAGTGCGAGCGCGATGACCAGGAGGGTGAGCAGGGTGGCCCACAGCAGCTGCCAGAAGCCCTGGCGGGCGTATGCGGAGTAGCTGAGATCGGTCTCGGCCATCACCCTGTCGTACCCGCCGAGCAGCACGGTGAGCTGGATGGCGATGAATACGGCGAAGAGCAGATTCAGCACGATGAGCGGCAGCGCCCATTCCAGGCGTCCGCGGGGCTTCCCGTCACGCACGGTGACGTCGTCCCAGCGCACCGGGGCTGCGGCGGTGTATGCGGCGGTGAGCGCACCGACCAGACCAACCACGAACAGGAAGAACCGCCACGGGGCCTCGCCCAGCGACACCTCGGGGAGCAGGTTGCCGAGCACATCGGCGAACGCGGCATCCGCGCTGGCGAAGAGCGTTCCGAAGACGATGAGCAGGCCGATCGCCACCGCAGTGGAACGGAACACGACACCCCACCGGCCGCGGGAACCGGTCATTCGGTCGCGAACACCGCCTGCCCCCCACCTCAGTCCCCCTGCCACGGAGGAGAAGAGACCCACGGATCCGAGGAACACGCCGAGCCAGCTGCGGCTGCCGTGCAGCGTCAGCGAGCCCAGCGCGACGGCCGACACAACGGCGAGGAAGACCGGCCAGCCCGCATCCCTGAGCGCCGGGACCGCGAGCAAAGCAAGGCCGCCGACCGCCCAGGCCGCGGACCAGGACCGGAGTCGACGACCCGCTGCCTGCGCGGCGAAGTAGGCCGCGAGTGCGGCGGGGACTGCCACGATCAGCAGGTTCGGGCCGAGTCCGTCACCGAGCAACAATGCGCTGAGGAGCGCGGTGGCGGCGGCCGCCCGGAGCGTGGCGTTACGGATGGCGGCCGGGCGGGCCGGGCGCAGCCGCGCGAGCGTACCGGCTGTCTGCCGACTGCTCTGCCATGGGTTGGGCTGCTGCGGTTGCCCCCCTTGTTGCGCGTACGCCGGGACCCTCGGCGCCTGCGGAACGGCGTCCCGGGACTCCGGCACCTCGGACGGCTCCGGTCACTGCGTCGGCTTACCCTCCGGCTCCGACGTCATCGCGCGAGACGGCTCCGACGTACGAGGCGGCTCGGGCGCCTCTGGCTGGACGGCTGAGTCTGACGCGTGATCGGGCATGGGACCCCTCCCCACCGAGGCGCTCACACGGCAGTTGAAGAGTGCGAGCAGCTCGGCATCTCATTCGGCACACGCCCGTCACGGTGATCACCGAGGGCGGCGTGGCCGAAAGGTTAGCCTCCTGCTGCCGCTCGAAGCCGTCCGCGGCAGGGATGTGTCAGTACCGTGACAGTCGGCCCGTCTCAGCTGCGGCCCGGGCGGGGAAGCCAGTCCGGCAGCTCTTCCGCCTGCGCCGACCAGTCGGCCGGCGGTGCGCCCGCTTTGCCCGCCGCGACGATCCCACCGACGATCGCGCAGGTCGTGTCCACGTCCCCACCGGCCTGAGCGGTCACCCAGAACGCCTTCTCGAAGTCGCCGAGGCTCCGCGCCGCAGACCAGAGAGCGAACGGCACCGTGTCATGTGCACTGGTACGGCGGCCGTTGCCCAGAACCGCGGCCACGGTCCCGGCATCGCCGTAGTCGAGCATGTCGCGGGCCCGGCGGAGCCCGGCGCCCACCGCGCTGCGCGGTACGAGCGCGACCACGCCGTCGAGGAGTTCCTCAGGCGTCGGTAGCCCCCCGGGTGCGGCTGCGAGCGAGGCGGCTGCCGCCACGGCCATCGCACCCACGACGGCTTCCCGGTGCTGATGCGTGGTGTACGAGGAGATCTCGGCCTGGTGCGTGGCCTGCTCGGGGTCGTCCGCGTACCAGGCGCCGAGGGGTGCGATGCGCATCGCTGAACCGTTGCCCCAGGAGCCCTGACCGTTGAAAAGCGCCGACGCCAGCTCGCGCCAGTCGCCGCCCTCCCGGATCAGTCGGAGCATCCGGTTCACGGCGGGGCCGTATCCCCGGTCGAAGTCGTGGTGGTCGGCGAAGGAGTGGGCGAGCGCGTCCTGATCGATACGGTCGTGCCCGACGAGCACGGCCAGGACCGAGCAGGCCATCTCCGTGTCATCGGTCCATTGCCAGGGTCCGGGCGGCAATGCACGCTGTTTCAGGAGCGGATAGTTGACGGGCACAAAAAACTGGGATCCCAGGGCGTCTCCCACGGCCAGCCCGCGCAGGCTGGCCAGGGCGCGCTCGAAGCGTGAGGCGGTAGCGGAGTCAGCGGTCATCGCCCTTCCACTCTATCCGGTGATGCCGTAGGGCTCAGGGGTGCGCCACCGCTCGAACGGCCGGTCAAGGGTGTAGCGCCCGTCCTCGCCGAGTATCAGCGTCCGCTTCTCCCCGTTGCCGGGATTGGACAGTGACTCGAATTCGGCCACCGTCCAGTGGAACCAGCGCATGCAGAACAACCGCATCGTCAGTCCGTGGGTGACCAGCAGAACGTTGGGCGGATGGTCGGGGGCCTCGAAGCTCCGGTGCAGACTCTCCAGAAATGCTCCGACCCGGTCGTACACATCGGCACCGGACTCCCCCTGCGCGAAGCGGTAGAAGAAGTGCCCATAGGCATCCCGGTACGCCTTCTGCAGTCTTACGTCCTCGCGGTCCTGCCAGTTCCCCCAGTCCTGTTCACGCAGCCGTGGCTCCTCCCGCACCCGCGCCCGCTCCAGGTCGAGGCCGAAGGACCTGAAGGTCTCGTGCGTGCGGCGGTAGGGCGAGACGTACACGCTGACCCGCTCCGTGCCGAAGAGTTCGCGCAGCTGGGCCCCCGTCTCCCTGGCCTGCCGCAAGCCCGTCGCGGTAAGCCGCAATGCATGGTCGGGCTCACGCTCGTACACCGTGTCATCGACATTGCCCTCGGACTCGCCGTGCCGGACGAGGACAATGCGCTGCGGTCGTGCCATGTACAGACCCTAGATCGGTTCCAGCCACAGTCGAGCAGCAGATCCGCGGGCCGGGCCGGCAGGGATACGGGCGGGGGTGAGTCGCCAGCGCTGCCCCACGGAGAGCGATCCGCCGGGTACCCAGGTCCTGGACACGGAACAGCCCGTTGCCGGAGACATCGCCGACCGGCCCGCCGACGCAGCCCAGGCTGCCGCCCCGGCATGCCGTTCAGCGTCCGCCGTACCGCGGCAGGACCTGGCTGATCAGGAGCGCAAGGGCCCCGGGTGCCGTCGGCTCAGATCGTCCAGGAGGGCTCGAGCTGCACGACGTCTCCCGAAAGAGCCGCGACATCGTCCTCGGTCTGTGCCCGTTGCGAAAGCCGTTCGACGCTCCCCGGCCGGTACTTGCCTCGCTCAGCGCTCGACTGCCACATCGACAACACGAGGAACTCGTGCCCCGGCGCTTCGCCGAAAACACCGCGCAGCATCCCGGGCGATCCGGCCATCGCCGGATTCCACACCCGCTGCTGCATCAGCGTGAAATGCTCCACGCGGTCCTCGTGCACGGTGCTGTGTGCCACTCTGACCACGTCCGCATCAGTGAAATGCGGCTCGAAGCCGGTCTTCACATCGAAGCGGCATTCGAACAGTTTGACCTGGATGTCGCTGTACGTTCCGGACTGCGCCGCAGCCAACTGGTCATGCGCGCGCGCCATGAAGGAGTCGTAGAAGACCCGGTTCTCCCAGAACGCGAACACATGGGCAACCTCCGGTCGCCCCCGACTCCATCCGCCCCCCTGTCCCCTGAACCCCGGCTCACCGAGCAGCCCCGCCCACTTTCGCTGCCCCCGCTCGAAACCACGACGATCCATCACGGTGCAGCGAATCCACTTGACCAGCACCGCGCTATCGTACGGCGCCGAACGTGGCGCGGGTCATGCTCTGCCGGAGTGCGCCCGAACCGGTTAACCAGGACCGGAGAATGATCTCCATGACGGCCTTCCACACCAACCCTCTGTTCGCGCGTCTCGAATCAGCCGAGCGCATCCTCGTGGCCGGGGCGGGTGGCGGCTTCGACATCTACGCGGGCCTGCCGGTGGCGCTCTCCCTGCTCCATCAAGGCAAGGACGTCCGGCTCGCCAATCTGTCGTTCAGCGCGCTCGAAGGGCTTCCCCCCGATGCGTGGCCGGCACCTGACGTCGCCGTCATCACTCCCGAAACGGCCCTCCATCAGGCGTACTTCCCGGAACGCACCCTCGCCCAGTGGCTCGAGCTGCACCACTACCCGAGCACCGTGCACGCCTTCACCCGGGTGGGAGTGCAGCCGCTGCGCGCGGCCTACCGGGCGCTGATCGAGCGGTACGACATCGATGCGGTCGTCCTTGTCGACGGCGGTACGGACATCCTGATGCGTGGCGACGAAACCGGGCTCGGCACCCCGGAGGAGGACCTGACCAGCGTCGCCGCCCTCGCCGGAATCGACGTACCGGAGCGCCTGGTCGTCTCCGTCGGCTTCGGAATCGACGCGTACCACGGAGTGAGCCACGGACTCGTCCTGGAGAACATCGCCGCTCTCGAACGCGACGGCGCCTGCCTCGGAGCATTCTCCGTCTCCCGTACGACGCGCGAGGGAGCCCTCTTCGTCGACGCGGTGGCACACGCCCAGGAGCACACGCCCGAGCACCCGAGCATTGTCAATGGATCGATCGCCGCCGCGGTCCAGGGCGCTTTCGGGGACGTCCAGCTCACGTCACGCACCCGTGGCAGCGAGCTGTTCATCAACCCGCTGATGACGCTCTGCTTCGCCTTCGAGCTGGAAGGGCTGGCCCGCAACTGTCTCTATCTCGACCGCATCGAGAACACCCACCTGATGCGGCAGGTGAGCAGCGCGATCGAGCTCTTCCGTGAAGAGATCAGCCAGCGTCCACCGCGCCGCATCCCGCACTGAACGGCGCCGGAAACAACGATGGCCCGATTCCGCCGCCCGCGCCCAAGCCGGTTGGCTCCGGGGAGAGTTACGGACATGATCGGATGGTACGACCGATCCGATGGCCCAGCGACAAGGAGGGAAGCCCGATGAGCACTCCCAGCAAGGACTTCGAGAAGGTCGAGGTCAGGCTCAAGTGGGACCCGAGTCCGCCGGGTGCGCCCGCTCACGACCTCGACATCATCGCGGCGACCTACCCGGCGGACGAACCGTCCGGCAGCCCCTCGTATCTCGTGCACTTCGACAGCCGCTCGCCGGACGGCACCATCACGCTGAACCGCGACAGCAGGACCGGCCAGGGTCTCGGTTTCGACGAGGTGATGACCCTGGAACTGGAGCGGCTGTCGACCGCGTACGCCCGGGTCGTGGTCGGAGTGGTCATTCAGCAGCGCGAGGGCCGGAAGACGTTCGGCGACATAGCCAATACCGGCGTGCAGATTCGCGAGGGGTACACGAACCTGACGGAGGACGACTTCTCCGGGGTCGCCACCGCTACCGAGGCGACCGTGGCCGAGTTCGTCCGGGACGGATCGGGCGTCTGGACGTTCCACGGAACGGTCCGGGGTTTCGACGGCGACCCCGGTTCGTACGCCGCGATCATGGGAAACCACAAGCCGGGCACCTGACACCTTGAGCCCCGGCAGGACAGACGCCGAGGGCGGTGGAGTCGAGAGACCGACTCCACCGCCCTGACTGGTGCTTCATGCCCCTACAGGGCTCTGGATCAGCTGCAGCCGCTGGTCGAGCCGCAGCCCTCACAGATGTAGCAGGACCCGGCACGCTGCATCTTCGTACCGCAGGAGAAGCACAGCGGCGCGTCCGCGCTGATGCCCAGCTGCATCTCGACGAGCTCCGCCGAGGTGTGTGCCGTCCTCGGAGCGGGCATCTCCGCGTCCTGCGGAGCGGCTACCGCCTTCAGCGGCTCCGTCCGGAGCGGGGCGGACTGGGCCAGGCCCTCGACATCCAGCTCGTCGTCCTCGAGAGACGGCTCGTACGAACCGGTGTCGAGGTGACGCTGACGCTCCTCGGCCGAGTGGATGCCGAGCGCCGAGCGGGTTTCGAAGGGCAGAAAGTCCAGCGCCAGGCGGCGGAAGATGTAGTCGACGATCGACTGCGCCATCCGCACATCCGGGTCGTCCGTCATGCCGGCCGGCTCGAAGCGCATGTTGGTGAACTTCGAGACGTACGTCTCCAGCGGGACGCCGTACTGCAGACCGACCGAGACGGCGATGGAGAAGGCGTCCATCATGCCGGCGAGGGTGGAACCCTGCTTGGACATCTTCAGGAAGACCTCACCGAGGCCGTCGTCCGGGTAGGAATTGGCGGTCATGTAGCCCTCGGCGCCGCCCACCGTGAAGGAGGTGGTGATGCCGGGACGGCCCTTGGGCAGACGCTTGCGGACCGGGCGGTACTCGACGACCTTCTCGACCGCGCTACGGATGGTCTCCTCGGCCTTGGCCGTGACTGCATCCGCCGCGGACTTTTCCTTCTCCTTGGTCTTCGCGGAGAGGGGCTGGCCGACCTTGCAGTTGTCGCGATAGATGGCGAGCGCCTTGACGCCCATCTTCCACGCCTCGAAGTAGACCTCCTCGACGTCCTCGACGGTGGCCGTCTCCGGCAGGTTCACCGTCTTGGAGAGCGCGCCGGAGATCCACGGCTGGATGGCCGCCATCATGCGCACGTGGCCCATCGCGGAGATGGAACGCTCGCCCATCGCGCAGTCGAAGACCTCGTAGTGCTCGGCCTTCAGACCGGGGGCGTCGATCACATTGCCGTGCTCGGCGATGTGGGCGACGATCGCCTCGATCTGCTCCTCCTGGTAGCCCAGGCGGCGCAGAGCCTGCGGAACGGTGCCGTTGACGATCTGCATCGAGCCGCCGCCGACCAGCTTCTTGAACTTGACCAGGGCGAGGTCGGGCTCGAGGCCGGTGGTGTCGCAGGACATCGCGAGACCGATGGTGCCGGTGGGTGCGATGACCGAGGCCTGTGCGTTGCGGAAACCGTTCTTCGCGCCGAGGCGGATGACATCCTGCCAGGCCTCCGTGGCGGCGGCCCAGATCGGGCTGTCCAGGTCGTCCATGTGGACGGCCGCGGTGTTGGCGTCGGCGTGCTGCTTCATGACCCGCTGGTGCGGCTCGGCGTTGCGGGCGTAGCCGTCGTACGGGCCGACGACCGCCGCGAGCTCGGCGGAGCGCTTGTACGAGGTGCCGGTCATCAGCGAGGTGATGGCCCCGGCGAGGGCGCGGCCGCCGTCGCTGTCGTACGCGTGGCCGGTCGCCATCAGCAGGGCGCCGAGGTTTGCGTAGCCGATACCCAGCTGACGGAAGGCGCGGGTGTTCTCGCCGATCTTCTGGGTCGGGAAGTCGGCGAAGCAGATGGAGATGTCCATCGCGGTGATGACGAGCTCGACGACCTTGGCGAAGCGCTCGGACTCGAAGGACTGGTTGCCCTTGCCGTCGTCCTTGAGGAACTTCATCAGGTTCAGCGAGGCCAGGTTGCACGACGTGTTGTCCAGGTGCATGTACTCGCTGCACGGGTTCGAGCCGTTGATCCGGCCGGACTCGGGGCAGGTGTGCCACTGGTTGATCGTGTCGTCGTACTGGATACCCGGGTCGGCGCAGGCCCATGCTGCCTCGGCCATCTTGCGGAAGAGCGACTTGGCCTCGACCTCTTCGATGACGTCACCGGTCATCCGGGCGCGCAGCCCGAACTTGCCGCCGGACTCCACGGCCTTCATGAACTCGTCGTTCACACGGACCGAGTTGTTGGCGTTCTGGTACTGGACGGACGTGATGTCGTCGCCGCCCAGGTCCATGTCGAAGCCCGCGTCACGCAGGGCGCGGATCTTCTCCTCTTCCTTCACCTTGGTCTCGATGAAGTTCTCGATGTCGGGGTGGTCGACATCGAGAATGACCATCTTGGCCGCACGGCGGGTGGCGCCACCGGACTTGATCGTTCCGGCGGACGCGTCGGCGCCACGCATGAAGGAGACAGGACCGGAGGCGTTGCCACCTGAGGACAGCAGCTCCTTGGAGGAGCGGATACGGGAGAGGTTCAGGCCGGCGCCGGAGCCGCCCTTGAAGATCATGCCCTCTTCCTTGTACCAGTCGAGGATCGACTCCATGGAGTCGTCGACGGCCAGGATGAAGCAGGCCGAGACCTGCTGCGGCTGCGGCGTGCCGACGTTGAACCAGACCGGCGAGTTGAAGCTGAAGATCTGGTGCAGGAGGGCGTACGCCAGCTCGTGCTCGAAGATCTCGGCGTCGGCCGGGGAGGCGAAGTAGTTGTAGTCCTCGCCCGCCTTCCGGTACGTCTTCACGATCCGGTCGATGAGCTGTCGCAGACCGGTCTCGCGCTGCGGCGTGCCCACAGCACCGCGGAAGTACTTGCTGGTGACGATGTTGACCGCGTTCACCGACCAGAAGTCGGGGAACTCGACGCCACGCTGCTCGAAGTTGATCGAGCCGTCGCGCCAGTTGGTCATGACGACGTCACGGCGCTCCCATGCCACCTCGTCGTACGGATGCACGCCGGGGGTGGTGTGGATGCGCTCGATACGCAGGCCCTGCTTCGTCGCAGTCGACTTGGATCCCTTGGCTCGGGAACCTCGTGCCGGGCCGCTCGCCGTCTCTGTCATGCCGCCTCCCATATGTGGGCAAAAACGCCCTGAAGTGCCCAGAACTTCCCGGGGCACAGTGTGTGTCTGATGCTTCGGATGCCGCGCACAGCGCCCGGAGCAGGTTCCTGCAGCCGCCCTGCCGCTGATCTCACAGCCCTGTGTCGATCAGCCGGTGTCACTCAGTCGGCGGCGACGGCGGGAACGGGAACCTCAAGAGTCCCGCCGGTCCCGCATCCCTCCACGGGAGACCGTCGCTCGCGGAGTTCCACGATCGCGGCCTCGAAGTCTTCAAGTGTGTCGAACGCCCGGTACACGGATGCGAAGCGCAGGTACGCGACGAGGTCGAGTTCCTGCAAGGGGCCAAGAATGGCCAGACCCACGTCGTGAGTGGTCAGCTCGGCGCTTCCGGTGGCGCGCACCGCCTCCTCGACCCGCTGCCCGAGCTTGGCGAGGGCGTCCTCGGTGACCGGCCGCCCCTGGCACGCCTTGCGCACACCGGAAATGACCTTGGTGCGACTGAAGGGTTCGGTCACCCCGCTGCGCTTCACCACCATCAGCGAGCAGGTCTCCACCGTGGTGAAACGGCGGGAGCAGTCGGGGCACTGACGGCGCCGACGGATCGACGTGCCGTCGTCGGTGGTGCGACTGTCGACGACCCGGCTGTCGGGGTGCCTGCAGAAGGGGCAGTGCATGGCTCCGAACCCTCCTTCACGGCACGACTGAATAGCCTCTCCAGGCCCTGTTGGGGCCCTTCGAAGCAGCCACAAGCATAGGCGATGGCCACGGCCGGATCGACCGGCAACCACAACTTCTGGGTGGCTGGAACAATCCAACCACTAGATCTTGGGTTTGGTTGCACATTTGGCCCTAGCGCGTGTCACACACTCCGGGCGGCCCGCAGGCAACGTGCGGCCGCCCACGAGGTTACGGGACACTCCCGGCCGCACGGATCGCGGGGCACCCGGCGCGTGACCCGAACGGCCGCCGGAGGACCACCCCGCGTGGCAGCGGCGCGGCCGCGAAGGCTACCGTAATGCTCCGAATTGCCGGTCGCGCCGGAACGCCGCAGAGCGACCCGGACCTGGGCCGGAACACCGTCGGAAACCCACCCGACCCTCGCTCATACACCCAGCAGTAAACAGGGCACAGACTTTTATTCGTTTTTCACTCGAACGTGTGTTTGGCGCAACCTTTCGAAAGCTACTACCGTTGTCCAGCTAGGGAGACCATTCGAGAGGGGCCGACGTGACCACCACCGCAGACAGTGCCACCATCACCGCCCAGGACCGCTCCCAGAGCCGACTCCAGCCGGTCCATGCCATGAATGACTCAGTCACGAACACGGAGGGGCCAGAGCCGGCACGACCGGCACGCTCGCTCCCCGGCCGACCTCCAGGCATCCGAGCGGACAGCTCGGGGCTCACGGACCGCCAACGGCGCGTGATCGAGGTCATCCGGGATTCCGTGCAACGCCGCGGATACCCGCCATCGATGCGGGAGATCGGTCAGGCGGTGGGCCTGTCCAGCACGTCCTCCGTCGCCCATCAGCTGATGGCCTTGGAGCGCAAGGGTTTCCTGCGCCGCGACCCACACCGTCCCCGGGCATACGAGGTCCGTGGTTCGGATCAGCCCAGTACGCAGCCGACCGATACGACCGGCAAGCCCGCCGCATCGTACGTACCGCTCGTCGGGCGGATCGCAGCCGGTGGCCCGATCCTCGCCGAGGAATCGGTCGAGGACGTCTTTCCGCTCCCCCGCCAGCTGGTCGGGGACGGCGAGCTGTTCGTTCTGAAGGTCGTCGGCGACTCGATGATCGAGGCAGCGATCTGTGACGGCGACTGGGTCACCGTCCGACGTCAGCCCGTAGCGGAGAACGGCGACATCGTGGCCGCGATGCTGGACGGCGAGGCCACCGTCAAGCGCTTCAAGCGGGAGGACGGCCATGTATGGCTGCTCCCGCACAACTCCGCGTACCAACCGATCCCTGGCGACGAGGCAACCATTCTCGGCAAGGTCGTGGCGGTGCTGCGGCGGGTGTGAAGAGACACTGTTCCGACGGGGCCCCGGGATCCGCTGCACCGGTCCCGGGGCCCCGTCGGTGCGGCTGAAGCCGCCGACCGCTCGCAGATGAGCAGAGGCCCCGGACGGGCTTCCGGATCACCGCCCGTCGGCCTTGGCGGCAGCGTCGATCGCCGCGAGTGAGCGGCGGGCCTGGTTGCGGTCCGTCGTGTACCAGAAGTCGGGAAGCGAGGCCCGGAGATAGCTGCCGTACCGGGCATTGGCCAGCCTCGGGTCGAGCACCGCGACCACACCCTTGTCGCCCGTGGCTCTGACCAGGCGACCGGCGCCCTGGGCCATCAGCAGCGCGGCATGGGTTGCTGCGACAGCCATGAACCCGTTGCCCCCCGCCTCCTCGACGGCCTTCTGGCGCGCGCTCATCAGCGGGTCGTCGGGACGCGGGAACGGGATCCTGTCCATGATCACCAACTGGCAGCTCGCTCCCGGGACATCGACGCCCTGCCAGAGCGAGAGGGTGCCGAAGAGACAGGTCTCGGGGTCGGCCGCGAAGTTCTTGATCAGCTCACCGAGCGTCTCCTCGCCCTGCAGCAGGATCGGCTTGTCGAGCCGGCCACGCAATTCCTCCGCGGCGGCCTGGGCCGCCCTCATGGAGGAGAAAAGTCCGAGCGTGCGCCCGCCGGCAGCCTCCACGAGTTCGGCAAGCTCATCCAGCATGTCGGTGCGCGAACCCTCCCGGCCGGGCGTGGCCAGGTGCTTGGCGACGTACAGGATGCCCTGCTTGGGGTAATCGAAGGGCGAGCCGACGTCGAGCCCCTTCCACTGCGGGATGTCGTCGCCCTCGGTGCCCTCGGGAGCCAGGCCCAGGGACGCACCCACACCGTTGAAATCTCCGCCGAGCTTGAGCGTGGCGGAGGTCAGGACGACGGAACGGTCCGCGAAGAGCTTCTCCCGCAGGAGGCCGGAGACGGAGAGCGGGGCAACGCGCACGGACGCGCCGAAGCGGTCATGGCGCTCGTACCAGACGACGTCGTACTCGGACCCCTGGGTGATGCGCTCGGCCACGCCGTGGACCGTCTCCACGGAGGCCATCGCCTGCTTGCGGACGGCATCCTCGTCCTGGACGGACTTGTCCCGGGTGGAACCCAGGGCCGTGATCACGGTGCGTGCAGCGTCGCGGAGCGCCATCAGCGCGTAGCCGAGGTCCTCCGGGACCTCTTCCAGGCGGCCGGGGAGCGCCAGCTCCATCACCCGCTCGAAGCCCTCCGCCGCGGTCTGCAGGGCATCGGCGGCCTTCTCATTGACCAGCTTCGCCGCGCGGCGCACGGCCCGGTTCACCTGCCCGGGGGTGAGTTCTCCCGTGGCCACTCCGGTGACCCTGGAAACCAGCTCGTGGGCCTCGTCCACGATCAGCACTTCATGCTGCGGGAGCACCGGGGCCCCCTCGATCGCGTCGATGGCGAGGAGCGCGTGGTTGGTGACGACGACATCAGCGAGCTTGGCGCGCTCGCGGGCCATCTCCGCGAAGCACTCTGCGCCGTACGCGCACTTGCTGGCACCCAGGCACTCCCGGGAGGAAACGGAGACCTGCGCCCAGGCCCGGTCGGAGACGCCGGGGGTGAGGTCGTCGCGGTCTCCGGTCTCGGTCTCGTCCGACCAGTCCCGCAGCCGCAGCAGATCCTGGCCGAGCTTGCTCGACGGCGCAGCGGCCTCGAACTGGTCGAAGAGTCCCTCTTCCTCTTCCTGCGGGGCACCTTCGTGGAGCCGGTGCAGACAGAGATAGTTCGAGCGCCCCTTGAGCATTGCGAACTGGGGTCTACGGCGCAGTAGCGGCTGCAGGGCGTCGACCGTACGCGGAAGGTCGCGCTCCACGAGCTGGCGCTGCAGCGCCAGGGTGGCCGTGGCAACCACGACGCGCTCCCCGTGCGCCAGCGCGGGCACCAGGTAACCGAGCGACTTGCCCGTGCCGGTACCGGCCTGGACCAGCAGATGGGAATTGTCGTCAACAGCCTCGGCAACGGCCTCGGCCATGGAGGCCTGACCAGGCCGTTCCGTACCGCCGACGGCGGTCACGGCGGCGTGCAGGAGCTCGGGGAGGGATGGCTTTGTCATAGCGTGACCAGCCTACGATGCACCACTGACAACGGGGGTCACTCCAGGACTCATGCGGAGGGGTGGAGTGGGTTGGGAACCGTGCCGTGGACGGCGGCGTGGGGGCGCTCGGGCCGGTCGCGGTAGCCGTCGCGATACAGGCGGTTGCGGTTGAGACAGAGGCGTTCGATGCGCGGCTTCAGCATGTCGAACATCTCGAAGCGGTCCTTGAGCTCGGGAAAGCGCGCGTGGTGGCGCAGGATCTCGGCTCGGACGAGTGACCAGAATTCGCCCTCGGGGACAGCCAGCTGCTCCTCGCACAGCCTGGACAGGAATCGGAAGACACCGACGAAGAGCCCTGAGTGGATGAACTGAGTGAGAAAGCCGGGCTCCTCGGTGAGAAGGATGCTGCGTACGTCGTCCGGCATGGTCGCGTGCTCCGGCAGCGGCCGGGCGCTGATGTTCACATCGTCGACGAAGTCCTTGATCGCCAGCCGTACGGGCACGTCCTGGCCGTCGAAGACCACGATGGCGTTCTCGCCGTGTGGGGAGAAGACCGTGCCGTACTGATAGAGGAAGTGCAGCAACGGCGGGAGCAGTGCGGCGAAGAGCCGGGTCAGCCAGGCGGAGGGGGCCAGACCCGATCGGGCGACGAGCTCGGCCGTGAAGGCGCGGCCGTGCGGATCCGTGTGGAGCAGCGACGCAAGGGTGCGGGCGCGCTCGCCGGGCGCGAGCCGGGGTTGGAGTGGTTCTCGCCAGATCGCGCCGAGGATTTCCTTGAACTGGTACGGGGTCTCGGGGAGATGGTCATAGAGCGGATGCTCGACGGTTACGGAGGCCACCTCTCCGAGCAGGATGACCCCACAGGTGTCACGCAGAAAGGGATCGCGGTCGCGCAGGCCCTGGACCCAGGTGGTGACGGCGGGTGCCGCGAGGGTGCGCTCGGTCGGGAGACCCCGCCACACCAGCGTGTTGAGGATCGACAGCGGCAGTTTGACGGTGTGCCGGTCGGGGTGTCCAAGGTTGGCGAAAGTACGGATGGACTGCTGCGGCAACCGCGGGTCTTCGTCGGTGTGCAGCGGAACGATGTCACCGTCGGCGATGGCCGGGGCGAACAGCGGAACGATCCATTCGTCCCACTGCCAGGGGTGCACAGGAAGAAAGAGATAGGAGTCCGGGTCGAGGCCGCGGGCGCGGAGCTTGGTGGTGAATGATGCGAGGACCGAGGCGTCGAGTTCCTGCGCGTACAGCTGCTCCGGAGTGGCAAGGCGGGTCACACCTCGGTAGCCGGCGATCCGGGTGCTCACGGCGATCCACGGCAGTCTGACCGGTCTGCGGGCCTCTGGCGTGAAGCGGGAGGCGTCGGCGGCGGAGAATCCGAGGCGCCCCTTGTTGGCGACGAGCCACGGATGGCCGGTCTGGTGTCCCTCGAGCTCGGCGTAGTCGAGTTCGGCCAGCCGGGCGGCGGTGAACGCGGTGTGGTCCAGCCGGGCGTCGGCAGCGAGTGTGGTGGTGATCTCGCGGATCAGGTGGCCGAGAGTGGCGCCGTCGAGTTCGAGAAGACGGTGGGCGCGGGCAAGGAACTGCAGCGGATCGCGGAACGGGATGGTCCCGGTGCTCTCGTCCTGACCGGTACCCGCGGGCGCGCTCCGGTCGCTGACCCGCATCGAGTCGGTGGCGACGTGCCAGCCGCCGTAGACGCCCCGTCCCGCGCGGAAGTTCAGGGTTTCGCCGTCGTCCAGCGCAAGGGTGTAGGTGTCGCTCCCGGCAGCCCTGGGAACCGGGTCGATGACTTCCTCGTAGGCGAACTCGCCGAGCATTTTCGCGAGCAGGCGGGCGGCAGCCCGTTCCCAGACCGTCCGGTTCAGTTCTGGAGTGCTGAGCAGCGCGGGAGACTCCGCTGATTCATGGCTCGCAGGATTGTTCGGCACGGGGACTCCTCGGGACGGAACCGATGGGCTTCGAGCGGTGTAGTTAATGCAACAGGTCGTTCACAGCTGGGCACGGTGGGCTCGGTCGCGGACCATCAGGGCGGCTCGCTTGTCGGGGAGTTCGACTTCCGCGGAGAACCGGAAGCCGGCGCTCAGGAAGGCGGAGACGGAGGGAGTGTTGCGCAAGTCGGGTTCCGCCACGACGCGTGCGCAGAGAGGACGGTTGTCGAGTACGAGGTCGGAAACGGCCCGGAGCAGGGTGGTGCCGACGCCGCGCCCGCGGTTGTTCACACCGCCGATGAGGAGGTGGATTCCGGTGTCATGTGGTCGGGCGGGATAGTGGCGTGCGAGAGGGTCGAGGTCCGCACGATAGATCTCCCAGTAGCTCATGGGAATGCCGGAGAGCACACCCACGCAGGGGACGCTGCGTCCGTCACCGTCGAGTTGCAGACGTAGATGGGTGGCGGTGACGGCTTCGTCCCCTGCGAGCTCCCAGAAGGTGGCGACCGCGGGGTCGTTCATCCAACGACTGATCACGGCCAGGTCGCGGTCCAGTCGCACCGGGACGAGTTGGAACACGCCGGCGGTCGTGGTGACCGGTCGCCATTCGGCCGGGTTGTCGAGCAGGTCGGAGGTGCCGGACAGGGCGGTGGCCGGTGTTGACGCCGGTGTGTCTTCCCCGAACAGCGCGAGGAACTCGTCGGAGAGCTTCAGGTCCAGGGTGTCCTCGATGCCCGGACCAGCCTGTGGGGCTGGGCCGGTTCCTGCATCAGCGTGCGCATCGTCGGGAGGCACGGTGACGCCCTCCTCTCAGCGGTTCAGTGGTTCAGGCGGTGGTCATGTTCCTTCACGCGTACAGGGGGTTGGCGATGGTGACATAGACGGACTGAGTGTCGACGGGGCCGACGAGTTCGTCGAGACCGTGGAGCCGGGTCAGCATGTTGGCCTTGCACCGCAGGTGCGACTTCTGCAGCAGTTGCGCGGGAAGCGGGGAGCCGAGGTCGATGACACCGCCGAGGAACCGACGGAGGCCGGCGATGAGCACTCGTTCATCGGCGAGATGCTCGGCGCCGAAGGCCCCGATCAGACCGAAGATGTTGTTGATGCCCAAGTAGTAGGCGAAGCGCTCGTCGGTGACCGCATCGGAGACGAAGGTGTCGCTGAGGGTTCCGATGCCGGGGAGCCTCTGCTCAAGTGCCTGGCGATGCGATTCGCGGAAATAATAGCCCTGATTGTCCCGATATCGACCCCCGACGGGCCAGCCGGCGGCGTCGAGCACCACCAGCGTGTTCTGCTGGTGGGCTTCGAGGGCAACGCCTGCCGTGGCATCGAGCCACAGCACGGGGCGCACGACCCGGTCGAGGTAGCGCAGGAACCACTCGGCGGCAACCGCTCCCTTGGATCTGCCGGTGGTGGCAGCGAGGCGGAAGACGACGTCGGCGAGGCGCGATTGCATGCCTGGCCGGTCGGACCAGGGGCGCAGGGAAGTCAGCCCGGCGATGCACACCGCATCGTCGTACGGGCCGAAGGGGTTGTGGCGCAGCATGACGTCGAGGCCGGGGACGGGCTCGCCATCCGGTGTGTCGACGGCGAGCCAGGCCGGGTCGCGAACGATGTCGAAGCCGGGGTGGACAGCGTGCCACTGCGCAGCAAGTCCACTGCGGAGCAGCCGGTGGACCTCCACGCCCCGGTGGAGTTCCTTGCGGAGATTCTCACGACGGGAGTTGGTGATGCGTACGCCGAGGGAGAGCTTGAGCATGACGTCGGCACCGGACTGATGGACGGTACGGACGGAGGAGGTGGGGTGCCAGGGCTCGCCGTGCGGCCCCAGGTCATGGAGAAGACCGGCTTCGAGCAGGGCCGCGACGTCCGGACGGCTGCCCAGTTCCCGGGCCTGCCAGGGGTGGAGCGGAAGCGGCGCCGCGTTGGCGGGGAGGTGCAGCCCGCCGGCGTGGGAGGCGACGAGGTCTTCGGCGGGGACGGGGCGGCCTCCGTCCGTCCAGGAGGACTCGGTGGCCAGCAGGGAGCGGTCCACAGCCATCCAGTGCAGCGGGAAAGAGCCGTGCAACTCAGGTGAGTAGAGACGGGATTCGGTCTCGGAGATGCCTTCGCGGCTCTTGGGGCTGGGGTGCAGGGGGTGACCCAGCAAAAGCGACTGCTCGGCGGTGAGGAAGAGGTCCGCGTCGGTGGGAGGTGCGGGTGTGCGGCGTCGCTCGGCGATGAAACCGGCTGTACGGCGTACGGAGTCGGCGACCCTGGCCACCATGTCGGCACCTTCATTGCGGTCTGCCTCTCGGCCCAGGAGGGCGGCGACGGTGACGGCATCGGTGGTCGGCGCCTCGTCAGGTGCGTGCACCAGGTTGGGCGGGCCGAAGCGGTGCCATCCCGTGGCGGACCAATAGAGGACGGGGACGAGCAGGGCGGTGCCGCTGGCGGGAAGCGGGATACGGAGAGCGTTCCCGTCGGGTCGGGGCAGATCGTTCTCGCGGACCCAGCAGCGCAGCAGGTTCTCGACGCCTGATGCGTCTGCGGCCCGGAGCGGGTCCGGGTGGTCGAGAGGATCGGCCGTTCTTCCGCCGGCAGGGGGGGCCTGTGGAGTGCACCGCTCGCCATGGAGGGATGCCATCTGGCGCGGCACCGTCGTCTGCTCGACTGCCACTCGGCCGACGAGGACGGACTGGCCTCGTTGCTGGCCGACGGGAGCGCCGTCGGCCTCGGGCGCGGGCGCGGGGGTGGGGTTCACGGCGGTCTTCCTTGTGAGGGTGTCCGGGGTCAGTGGGGCGACCCGGTCGTGATTCGGCGATGCGGCGAGCGTTCAGCGGCTGCCAGTGCGTCGGCGAGGCGGTCGACGACCGCTGTTGCCTGTTCGTCGGTGAGTGTGAGGGGAGGGAGCAGGCGTACGACGGTGGAGTGGCGTCCGCCGAGTTCGACGATGAGGCCGCGTCGGAGGCATTCCTGCTGGACAGCGGCGGCGAGGACCGGATCGGGCGATGCCTCGGTGGCGCTTCCGGTACCGCCGGTGAGCGGGGCGGCCTCGGGGTCGATGAGTTCGACCCCGATCATCAGCCCCCGCCCGCGGACGTCTCCGACGCACGGGTGGTCGGTAGCCAGCGTGCGGAGGCGGGCGAGCATACGGGCGCCGAGCGACGCGGCGTGCTCGGCGAGTCGGTTCTCGCGCACATAGGCAAGGGTGGCCGTGCCGGCGGCCATCGCGAGTTGGTTGCCGCGGAATGTGCCGGCGTGGGCGCCCGGTTGCCAGGTGTCCAGCTCGGAGCGGTAAATGATCACTGCAAGCGGGAGGGAACCGCCGATGGCCTTCGAGAGCACCATCACATCAGGGGTGATCCCGCTGTGCTCGACTGCCCAGAAAGCACCGGTCCGGCCGACGCCGGTCTGGACCTCGTCGGCGATCAGGGGAATGGATCGGGACGCGGTGATCTCACGCATCCGGCGCATCCAGCCGTCGGGGGCGGGGTTCACACCGCCCTCCCCCTGCACCGGTTCGAGGATCATTCCGGCCGGCGCCGGTGCTCCCCCCTTGGGATCGTCCAGCAAGCTCTCGGTCCACCGGGCGGCGATGTCGGCGCCGCGTTCGCCACCGATGCCGAACGGGCACCGGTACTGCAGCGGGAAGGGAAGTCGGGTCACGCGGACGTCGTCGGCTCCACCTGAGGCCGCAAGGGCTCCCGCCGTCATCCCGTGGTAGGCGCCGGTGAAGGCCAGGAGTCCGCTGCGTCCGGTCGCGGCACGGACCAGCTTGAAGGCCGCCTCGACGGCGTCCGTGCCGGCCGGTCCGCAGAACTGGATACGGGCGTTGTCGGCGAACTGCCGTGGCAATGTGGCGAACAGTTCCGTGGTGAACGCGTCCTTGACCGGGGTCGCAAGGTCGAGGACGTGGAGGGGCGCACCCGAGTCGATGACCTTCTTGATCGCCTCCAGAACCACCGGATGGTTGTGTCCGAGCGCCAGCGTGCCGGCTCCGGAGAGACAGTCGAGATAGCGCCGTCCGTCCGCGCCTTCGATGGTCAGCCCGCGCGCCCGCACCGGCACGATCGGCAGTGACCGCGCATAGGTGCGAGCGGCCGATTCGCGCAGCGACTGGCGGCGCAGGATTCCCTCGTGCACCGCGGGCGGTGCCACCGGAGCTGGTTCGGTCACGGCCACGGCTTCTGGTCCTCCCGCTGTAACAGTTGCGTTGCACGTCAGTACGTTTCCGCAAGGACGGACCACGGCGATGAATGCTGCCCATAAGTCCCTCGTACGTACCAACGACGCCGGACGCAGGGGATCACGGGTAACCGGAAGATCCTTGCGGACACGGAACCGTGGACCTGCTGCGTACCGTCACCACCGGCACCGGCATAGTGGGGGCCGCGCCGACACTCCGGGCACCATCACCGGAGCGTGCGGCACATTCGGAAAAGTGCCCAAATGCACTACAGAAGTGTTGAGTTACGAAGTCCCAGGGGGATCACCGCATGCGACCGATTCGACCAGTTCTCACCGCACGTCCAGGGAGGAGCGCACGCCGCACGCCCTCGTCCGTGCTCGCAGTGGCCGCGGTCACTGCCGTTCTCGCGCTCACGGCCACCGCCTGCGGGCCGAGCGAGGACGGTGCGAATGCCGAGCCGAGCAACTCCGCCGGGATGACCTCGGACAACAAGATCACTATTCCGGATGATCTGCGGGACCGGCTCAAGGAACACGGAGTCGACCTCGACAAGTGGAAGAACGGCGAGTGGAAGAACTGGGACAAGGACAAGTGGCTGCGTGAGGCCAAGGACTTCATCAACCCGGTCATCGAGGGCCTCTGGGACCCGGACCGCATGCGGGATGCCGACAAGGCGCCCGAGCAGCCGGTCGACAACGACATATCGGGTGACAAGGGTGTGACGGACCCGACGCCCGTGCCGGTCCGGGCCACGAATGTGCAGTCGCCCTACCACGGCAATGCCGCAGAGTCGGGGAAGCTCTTCTTCGACGGCCCCGAGGGGTCCATGGTCTGCTCCGCGACCGTGGTGAAGGACCCGGCCAATCCCGGAAGGTCCAACATGGTGTGGACCGCCGGGCACTGTGTGCACGCGGGCAAGAAGGGCGGCTGGTACCGCAACATCGCCTTCGTGCCGTCGTACAACAACAGCGGGCTTTCGCTCGCCGAGCTGAAGAACGCGCCCAAGGAAAAGATCGCTCCCTATGGCGTGTGGTGGGGGCAGTGGGCGCAGACGTCCGACCAGTGGATCGCCGACGGCGGCCCCACCGGTGGCCAGGGAGCCCCGTACGACTTCGCGGTCCTGCATGTGGCACCGGAGAAGGGCTCGACCGGGAAGTCCCTTGAGGAGACGGTCGGTTCGGCGCTTCCTGTGGAATTCAACGCCCCGGCCGTGCCGAAGATCGACAGCATGACGGCAACCGGCTTCCCGGCCGCTCCGCCGTACGACGGCCAGAAGATGCTGCAGTGCAAGGACCAGCCGGGCCGCCTCTCGCTCACCGAGGCAGACCCGACGATGTACCGCATCGGCTGCTCCATGACCGGCGGCTCCTCCGGCGGTGGCTGGGTCGCGGCGGGCCAGGACGGCAAGCCCGCACTGGTATCGAACACGTCCATCGGCCCGGTGACGGCCGGCTGGCTGGCAGGGCCGCGCCTCGGCAAGGAGGCCAAGGGCGTCTACGACGCGGTCAGCAAGAAGTACGCGGGACAGTAACGCACACGGACTATGACCGGCAGCCTTGCCGGTGACGGGTGCTCAGGGGGCCCTCGGCGCGACAGCAGTCCGCCGGGGCCCCCTTATGCGCCGACGCCTCGGTGGCGGAAAGCATGCGCCGGACCGTCATAGGGTGGGCCTGCATCTCGGGGTGGCCACTGATCCTGGCACCCACATGACGCGTTCATGGCATTCTCTAAGTGCTCAGGGGGGAAGTTTTCCATGCGATCCATACGACCACTGCTCGTCGCGACCGGCCTCGTCGCCGCTCTCTCGCTGACGGCCACAGCATGTGGTCCTAGCGAGGACAAGGCGGACGGCAAGCCCGCCGCCGAATCCGCCGGTGACAACGACAGCGGCGGCGGCATATCCGCCGATCTGGCCGAGACGCTCAAGAAGCACGGCGTCGACCCGGAAAAGTGGAGGAACGGCGCGTGGAAGAACTGGGACAAGGACAAGTGGCTGCGTGAGGCCAAGGACTTCGTCAACCCGGTGATCGACGGGCTGTGGAAGCCCGAGCGGATGAAGTCCGCCAAGGACCCGGCGAAGATGATGGCAGCCAGTGACTTCTCCGGCGACCAGGGCGTCACGGACCCGGAGCCCGCGCCGGTCAAGGCAGAGCCCGAGGAACTGCCGTACCACGAGCACGCCGCCCCGGTCGGCAAGGTGTTCTTCGACTCCCCCGAGGGGTCCATGGTCTGCTCGGGCACGGTCGTCAAGGACCCGAAGAAACCGGGCAGGTCCAACCTGGTGTGGACGGCCGGTCACTGTGTCCACGCCGGTTCGAAGGGCGGCTGGTACCGCAACATCGTCTTCGTGCCCGCCTACAACGACAAGGGCAAGTCCGCCGCCGCGCTGGAGAACGCCCGGCCCGAGGAGATCGCCCCGTACGGCGCGTTCTGGGCCGACTGGGTCACGACCTCCGGTGAGTGGATCGCCGACGGCGGCCCCACCGGTGGCCAGGGCGCTCCGTACGACTACTCCGTGCTGCACGTGAAGCCGCAGAACGGCACCAAGTCGCTTGAGGAGACCGTGGGCAACGCCCTGCCGGTCAACTTCGACGCCCCCGAGATCTCGCAGATCAGCGCCATGGGCGCCTGGGGCTACCCCGCTGCCGCCCCGTACGACGGTCTGATCATGCACAAGTGCATCGACCGTCCCGGCCGGCTCTCCATCAGCCCCAGCACCCCGACGATGTACCGCATCGGCTGCACCATGACCGGCGGTTCCTCCGGTGGCGGCTGGTTCAGTGAGGGCTCCGACGGCAAGCTGGCGCTGGTCTCCAACACCTCCATCGGCCCGGTGACTTCGGGCTGGCTCGCAGGACCCCATCTGGGCCAGGGCGCGCAGGAGATCTTCACCATGATGAGCGACAAGTTCGTCGGCCACTAGTCAGGGGCCGGTTCACGCCCGAAGGCCCGCTCCCTCGTGAGGGGGCGGGCCTTCGGTCCGTACCGTGTCGTGCTGTCAGTGCGCCACCGGCACGAACGGTGTGAGTTCCGCGGCCAGTTCCTCATGCACCCGCGCCTTGAGGAGAGTGCCCTCCAAGGTGTGTTCCTCGGAGATCACTTCGCCGTCGGCGTGCGCCCGGGAGATGAGTCCGCCGTGCGTGTACGGGACGAGTGCCTCGATCTCGACCGACGGCCGGGGCAGTTCCGCATCGATGAGCGCGAGCAGCTCGTCGATTCCGGCCCCCGTCCGCGCCGAGACGGCAATGGCGTACTTCTCGTTCCGCAGCAGACGCTGGAGGACCAGCGGGTCGGTCGCATCCGCCTTGTTGATCACCACGACCTCGGGCACGTCCAGCGCACCCACTTCGCGGATCACTTCGCGCACCGCGGCGAGCTGCTCCTCGGGAACCGGATGCGAGCCGTCCACCACGTGCAGGATCAGGTCGGACTCGCCGACCTCCTCCATGGTGGAGCGGAACGCCTCGACGAGGTGGTGCGGCAGATGCCGGACGAACCCGACGGTGTCGGCCAGGGTGTAGATCCGGCCGCTCGGCGTCTCGGCCCGGCGCACGGTCGGGTCGAGTGTGGCGAAGAGTGCGTTCTCCACCAGGACGCCCGCCCCGGTCAGCCGGTTGAGCAGCGACGACTTACCTGCGTTGGTGTAGCCGGCGATGGCGACCGAGGGCACCTTGTTGCGTTTGCGCTCCTGCCGCTTGATCTCGCGGCCGGTCTTCATCTCCGCGATCTCCCGGCGCATCTTCGCCATCTTCTCGCGGATCCGGCGCCGGTCCGTTTCGATCTTGGTCTCACCGGGACCACGGGTGGCCATGCCGCCACCGCCGCTGGAACCACCGCCGCCCATCTGACGGGAGAGCGACTGTCCCCAACCGCGCAGGCGCGGCAGCATGTACTGCATCTGTGCCAGCGAGACCTGTGCCTTGCCCTCTCGGGACTTGGCGTGTTGGGCGAAGATGTCGAGGATCAGGGCGGTCCTGTCGACCACCTTGACCTTGACGACGTCTTCCAGATGGATCAGCTGGCCGGGGCTGAGTTCACCGTCGCAGACGACGGTGTCGGCTCCTGATTCGAGGACGATGTCACGCAGCTCCAGCGCCTTGCCCGAGCCGATGTAAGTGGCCGGGTCGGGCTTGTCGCGCCGCTGGAAGACGGCGTCCAGCACCTGCGCTCCTGCCGTCTCGGCGAGCGCCGCCAGCTCCGCGAGGGAGTTCTCGGCGTCCTGCACGGTCCCCGAGGTCCAGACGCCGACCAGCACCACACGCTCCAAGCGCAGCTGTCGGTACTCGACCTCGGTGACGTCCTCAAGCTCTGTGGAGAGGCCCGCCACACGCCGCAGTGCCGCGCGCTCGGAGCGGTCGAACTGCTCGCCGTCCCGCTCTCCGTCGATCTCGTGGCTCCAGGCGACGTCCTCTTCCATCAGGGCGTTGGCCCGAAGGCTTTCGGTGAGGCTCTCGGTGGCGTTCTCCGTGGCGCTCCGCGCATTCTGCGCGTCCTGGGGAAGGGAAGAAGAGGAGGTCATTGGATCCTTACGTCGATGGAAGTCCGTTACGTGAGTCACAACGCGTGACCTGTCCGGATGATTCCCGCTCGGGAGAATCTCCGGTCCGGCTGCCGCGGCGACCCGTCGATAGTGGCACGGCCCGGACGGCCCCGTCACCCGGGTTTACCGGTGTCCGGCGGGCTGCGTGCTGTGCCAGTCCGGGTGCCCGGGCATCGGCGGGGTCTTCTCGCCGTACAGCCAGCCGTCGAAGAATGCGGTCAGGTCACGTCCCGCAGTCTCTGACGCCAGCCGGACGAAGTCCGCCGTGGTCACGGTGGAGTCACGGTGCGACCTCACCCAGCGGCGTTCCAGCCGGTCGAAGGCGCTCTTGCCGATCTCCTGTCGCAGCGCGTAAAGGACCAGCGCGCTGCCGTCGTACACCACGGGCCGGAAGAGGCTGATCTTCTGTCCCGGCGAGGGCGCGGCGGGACGGGCGGGCGGCCCTCCGACTGCGCGCCAGCTGTCGGACCGGGTGTAGGCGTCGCGCATCCGGTTCTCCAGCGACTTCTTGGCGTGCTCCTCCGCGTAGCGGGCCTCGTACCAGCTGGCATGTCCTTCGCTGAGCCAGAGATCGGACCAGGTCTGTAGGGAGACGCTGTCGCCGAACCAATGGTGAGCCAGCTCATGGACCATGATCGAGTCGACGTACCACTGGGGATATGCCGTGTTGGTGAACAGGGTCCGTTCGAAGAGTGTGAGTGTCTGGGTCTCCAGCTCGAAACCGGTCTCTGTGTCGGCGACCAGCAGTCCGTACGTCTCGAAGGGGTACCGGCCGACCTGGCGCTCCATCCATTCCAGCTGTCCGGGCGTCTTCTTGAGCCAGGGCTCCAGGCGGGCGGCGTCCGCGGCCGGCACCACATCACGAACCGGCAGTCCGTGCGGCCCGGTCCGCTTCCGGACAGTCGAATGCCCGATGGAGACCTGGGCCAGCTCGGTGGCCATGGGGTGCTCGGTCCGGTACGTCCAGGTGGTCGAGGCGCCGTGCCGGACCCTACCGGCGGGCAGGCCGTTGGCCACCACCGTCAGGTCCTTGGGGGCAGTCACCCGGAAAGTGAAGTAGGCCTTGTCGGCGGGGTGGTCGTTGCTGGGGAAGACCCGGTGCGCAGCGTCGGCCTGGTTGGCCATGGCCAGCCCGTCGGAGGTGCGCAGCCAGCCGCCGCTGTCCTGGTCGCCGCTGGGGTCGCTGGTGTGCCGGACGGTAATCCGGAGCGGCACTCCGGCGGGCAGCGTGCCCGGGGGTTCGACGACAAGGTCCTCGCCCGTGACGGCGAAGTCGGCGCGCAGGCCGTTGACCGCGACGGAACGGACGCTGCCGCGGGTGAAGTCGAGGTTGATCCGGTCCAGTGGCTCGGTGGTCCGCGCGTCGATCGTGGTGACGGCGTCCAGGGGTTCGCTGTTGTTGCCGTGGTAGGTGAATCCGATGTCGTACGAGAGGACGTCGTACCCCGGGTTGCCGAGGGTGGGAAAGAGTGAATCTCCGATGCCGAGCGGCACGGGCGAGTGCAGGGTGGCGGCAACGAGGGTGGCCGATGCAGTGGCCAGCAGGGCGGCCCGCAGGCGGCGGGGGATGAACGGCATGGACTACGGCTATCAGCGACCCGCACAGGGACGGGCGCGGCACGCGCCACGCCACTCGAATGAGGTCGCCGGGACAGCTGGGCGCCGCGAAGGACTGGTTCAGACGGCGGCGGCCGGGTGCTGGGCGCGGTTCACGTCGTACACCCCCGGTACGTCCCGCATCGCGCGCATCAGTGCAGGCAGTCCGGCGGCGTCCGGGAGCTGCAGGGTGTAGGTGTGCCGAACACGTTGTTCGCTGGGCGGTTCCACGGTGGCGGAGATGATCGCCGCGTCCGCTGACGCGATGGCCTCGGTGAGATCGGCGAGCAGCCCTGGCCGGCCGAAGGACTCGGCGACCAGGGTGACCCGGCATTCCGCCGCGTCGCCCCAGCCCACCGTGACGGGCGTCCGGCCCGCTGCCTGCATCCGGGCCACCCCGGGACACTCTCGCCGGTGCACGGTGACGACGCCGCCGCGCACGGTGAATCCGGTGACGTCGTCGGGCGGTACGGGGGTGCAGCAGCCTGCGAGCCGTACGGTGGCGTCCGGCATGCCTACGACGGCGGTCGCGGCGCGGCGTGCGGCCCGGTTGGCTCCGGCGTCCGACAGGTAGGCCGGCTGCCGCTCGGGCCTGCGGCCCGCGGGCTGGCTGCCGTACGTCCCCTGGGCACCCTCCGGGTGGGCGTCGAGCCACCCGGTGATGGCGATGCGCGCGGCGGGCGTACGGGCGTGGTCGAGCCAGTCCGGTGAGGGGCCGGAGGCGGTGTCCTCGGCGATCAGCAACTGCACGGTGTCCCCGTCGCTGAGCACGGTGGAGAGCGTGGCGAGCCGGCCGTTGACCCGGGCCCCGATGCAGCTGTGGGCCTCGTCGCCGTACTGCGCGTAGGCGGCGTCGACGCAACTGGCGCCGGCGGGGAGTCCGAGCGTGCCGCCATCGGTGCGGAAGACCGTGATCTCCCGGTCCTCGGCGAGGTCGGCGCGGAGGGTGGTCCAGAAAGTGTCCGGGTCGGGGGCGGACTGCTGCCAGGCGAGGAGCCGGGAGAGCCAGCCGGGCCGGGTCGGGTCGGCGCGCTCGCCGTCCGCAGGTTCGGCTTGCGGCAGCGTGGAGGTGCCGTCCGTGGTGTAGGGGTTGCCGAGGGCGATCACGCCCGCCTCGGCGACCTTGTGCATCCGATGGGTACGGATGAGGACTTCCGCGACCGCGCCCTCCGCGCCCACGACAGCGGTGTGCAGCGACTGGTACAGGTTGAACTTGGGAGCCGCGATGAAGTCCTTGAACTCGGAGATCACGGGGGTGAAGCAGGTGTGGAGCTCGCCGAGGACGGCATAGCAGTCGGCGTCCTCACCGACGAGCACAAGCAGCCGCCCGAAGTCGGTGCCGCGCAGCTCTCCGCGTTTGACCCTGACGCGGTGCACGGAGACGTAATGGCGGGGCCTGATGAGGACTTCTGCGGGGATGTCGGCGTCCCGCAGCACGGTTCTGACGTTCTCTGCGATGGCGGAGAGGGGCTCGCCGGTGGTGCCCGGGGAGCCGGATTCCGGTGCCGAGAACGCGGCGATCAATGCCCGGGTGTGCGCGTACTCCTCGGGATGGAGGATCGCGAAGACAAGATCCTCCAGCTCGGTCTTGAGTGCCTGCACCCCGAGCCGTTCGGCGAGCGGGATCAGCACGTCGCGGGTGACCCTGGCGATCCTCGCCTGTTTCTCCGGGCGCATCACGCCGAGGGTGCGCATGTTGTGCAGCCGGTCGGCGAGCTTGATCGACATGACCCGGACGTCATCCCCGGTGGCGACCAGCATCTTGCGGAACGTCTCGGGTTCGGCGGCCGCCCCGTAGTCGACCTTCTCCAGTTTGGTGACGCCGTCGACGAGGTAGCAGACCTCGTCGCCGAATTGTTCGCGCACCTGATCGAGGGTCACCTCGGTGTCCTCGACCGTGTCGTGGAGCAGCGAAGCGGTCAGTGTCGTGGTCTCGGCCCCGAGCTCGGCGAGGATCAGCGTGACCGCGAGCGGATGCGTGATGTAGGGCTCGCCGCTCTTGCGCATCTGCCCGCGGTGGGAGGACTCTGCCAGGACGTAGGCCTTGCGGAGGATGCTGAGATCGGCGTCCGGGTAGTGGGCGCGGTGGGCCTCGGCGACGTGGCCGATCGCGTCGGGCAGCCGGTCACGGGAGACCGGTCCGAGCACGGCGACGCGGCCGAGTCTGCGGAGATCGATCCGGGGACGGCCTCGTCTGCGGATGGGAGCACCTGGGTTGGTGGCCTCTGCGCTCATGGGGGCACCTCCGGCAAACGTCGACCGGCGGTGGGGAGGTGCGGACGCACCTCCGGGCCGGTGCTTGATGCTACCGAGCCCACCACGTGGCGGAGTCCCGCTCTCGCTCAGCGTGAACCGGATCACCCATTCGAGCGAAGCTCTAGCCGGTCACCGTTTCGAGCCAGGCCGGATCGATCTTGCCCTCGGCGACGATGACAGCGGCTCCGGTCATCTCGATCTCGCCGTCCGGCCGCTCGGTGATCACAAGGGTGCCGCCCGGCAGATCGACGGTGTACGTGACCGGGGTGCCGGTCTCGGCGGGGTCCGCGCCGTCCCTGCGGGCGGCGGCGACGGCCACGGCGCAGGCGCCGGTGCCACAGGAGCGGGTCTCTCCGGAACCGCGTTCGTGGACCCGCATCGCCACATGGCGCGGTCCGCGGTCCACGACGAACTCGATGTTGACGCCGTCGGGGTAGACGGCGGCAGGGCTGAACGGCGGTACGGAGAACAGCTTGCCCGCGTGTGCCAGGTCGTCGACGAAGGCCACCGCGTGCGGGTTTCCCATGTTCACGTTGCGGGCGTCCCAGCTGCGGCCGTCCACGGTGACCGTGACGCCGTCCTCGGGGAGCTGGGCGCGCCCCATGGAGACCGTGATGTCGCCGCCCTTGGCGAGGTGGACCTTCTTCACACCGCCGCGGGTCGCGACCGCCAGGTCGCCCTCCTCGACAAGTCCGGCGCGCTGCAGATAGTGGGCGAAGACCCGCACGCCGTTGCCGCACATCTCGGCGATCGAGCCGTCGGCATTGCGGTAGTCCATGAACCACTCGGCTTCGGCCGCCATGGTCCGCGCCTCGGGGTGTGCGGCGGACCGCACGACGTGCAGCAGCCCGTCACCGCCGATACCGGCCCGTCGGTCGCAGAGCCGGGCGACGACGGATGCGGGCAGGTCGACGGCGTTGTCCGGGTCGGGAACGATCACGAAGTCGTTCTCGGTGCCGTGACCCTTGAGGAAGGGAATCTCCGAGGTGCTCACAGGGCAACTGTACGAGGCCGCGCCGACAGCGGACCAAGCCGGGCCGAACGGTGGACGGGCGCGGCTGTGGACAGATGACGGGGCGCGAGCCCGGACTCAGCGCAGTCGCGCCACGCGCCAGATGGCCAGCGCGACGAGTGCGCCGCACACGGCCACGTACAGGGTGATCACGCGCCAGTCGGGGCGCTCCCCCGAGCCCCCGGCCGGCAGGCCCGGCCAGGTGTGGCCGACACGGCGGGCGGCCATCATCCCCCAGCCCGCGGCGCAGCAGCTGATCAGCAGACCGAGCATGGCGACGACCGCGCCCCCGTCGCCGAACTCGAAGGCGAGCGGGAAGGCGAACATCAGAGAACCGACCGCGGCAAGCATGACGATCGGAGCGAGCTGCCAGAGCCTCAGACGGCGCGCGGGCCGCAGCTCGACCTCGACCTCGGGGGTCACCTGGGGCTCGTCGGGCCCGTCAGGGCTCAGGCGTCCCGCCTCGTGCTGCGTGTCCGGTGCGTCTTGTTCTGTGTCGCGAGGGCCGGCCTCCATCGCCACGCGCCCTCCCAACTCGGACTCCACTGGTCGATCGATGCTCGATGATGGCACGCTCCCGGTCGCCTTAATGACGGGCAGGGCTTCCCGATGCCATCACGTGATCAGGCTGTAACCGCTCGTTCGACCAACGCCAGCGCCCGGTGCGGGAGTTCCCCGCGGTGCTCCTCGGCGCCGCTCAGCCAGTGGACGCGGGGGTCGCGGCGGAACCAGGAGTCCTGACGGCGCGCGAAGCGTTTGGTGGCGCGGACCGTCTCGGCGCGCGCCTCGTCCTCCGTGCACTCCTTGGCCAGTGCGCCGAGCACCTGCTGATAGCCGAGCGCACGGGAGGCGGTGCGCCCGTCACGCAGACCGCGGGCCTCCAGTGTGCGCACCTCGTCCACGAGCCCTGCCTCCCACATCCGGTCGACCCGGAGGGCGATGCGTTCGTCGAGTTCGGGGCGAGCCACGTCGACGCCGATCTGGACCGCATCGTAGACCGCTTCGTTACCTGGGAGGTTGGCCGTGAAGGGCTTCCCGGTGATCTCGATGACTTCGAGGGCCCGGACGATGCGGCGGCCGTTGCTCGGCAGGATGGCCCGGCCCGCCCCGGGGTCGGCGGCGGCCAGTCGGCCGTGCAACGCCCCTGAACCGTGCTCCGCCAGTTCCTGTTCCAGCCTGGCGCGTACGCCGGGGTCCGTGCCGGGGAATTCCAGTGCGTCGATCGCACCCTTCACGTACAGCCCGGAGCCGCCGACCAGAACAGGGGTCCGGCCCTCGGCGAGCAGCCTGTCGATCTCGGCTCGGGCCAGCCGCTGGTACTCGGCGACGCTGGCCGTCTCGGTGACGTCCCAGATGTCCAGCAGCCGGTGGGGTACGGACCCGCGCTCGGCG
The DNA here is from genome assembly GCF_044455345.1 of Streptomyces sp. NPDC051286. NCBI lineage: Bacteria > Bacillati > Actinomycetota > Actinomycetes > Kitasatosporales > Streptomycetaceae > Streptomyces > Streptomyces sp. NPDC051286. Next base: position 209,056 of record NZ_JBITER010000004.1, read on the forward strand.
AGCGTCAGCTTCGCGGTGCCGATATCCATCCCCCGGTAGAGCTGCATGGAGTCGGCGTTGACCACTTCGCCACCGAGCTGCTGGGCCAGGAATACCCCCAGATCAGACTTTCCGGCTGCAGTGGGACCGACGACGGCGATGACCCGCGGTGCGGGAGATGGACTACTCACTGCCCCAGTCTCGCAAATGTCCAGCCCTCCCCCCGAATGGGCTACGTGACGGCACGAAGCCGGAGTCGTTTGCTGTTCCGAGGTGTCGCGCGCCGGTTCGGACCGCCCCCGTCCAGCAGACGGTCGGATGGCCGAAGGCCAGACGAGGGCTGACGGACGAGAGCCCGCGCGGCGCGATGAGACGCTCCGGGCGGCGCGGAATTTCGATCACACGAGTAAAATATGGAGAAAATATGGGCGTTTTTTCATGGTTTCGCCGTTCCTCTTCCGGAGCGGTCGAGACGTCGGCCGAGGAAGCCGCAGCACCGAGGGACGAGGCATCCGAGGTCGCCGCGTCGGCGCCCGGGGCGACGGTGGACGAGTCGGTGACGTCCACCGGGTCGGAGTCCTCCGAGGGCGTGGAAATCCCGAAGCAGCAGTCGGCCGACGAAGCGGCGGACAACGCGGCCGGAGACAACGCCCGCACATAGTCCCCCCAGCAGGGAAGGTGTCCGATGGGCTTCATGGACAGTCTGAAGGCCAAGCTGAGTCCGGCGAAGGGCAAGGTCGGTGACCTCGCGCAGCAGCACGGGGACAAGATCGACCATGGAATCGACAAGGCAGCACGGACGGTCGATCAAAAGACAAAAGGCAAGTACAGCGACAAGATCGAGTCCGGCTCGAAGAAGGCCAAGCATGCGATTGACCGTCTGTCCCACATGGGCGAGGGCGGTACGCCGCCACCGGCTGCCTGACCGCGGCACCTCGACCTGATCACGGTGGACGGCCGTGGAGCAGCACCGCTCCGCGGCCGTCACGTGCGTGTTCGGCCCGAAACCCTCCGACCCTGTCCGAGAGCAGCCGGATCCGTCCTCAGAACCAGGTGGCAACCATGTATCCGACGCCGTACGGAGCGTCCTCGTAGAGCAGCCGCCCGCTCAACCCGGCCCCTTCCGCCGCACCCGCCAGCACCTGCCACGGCGCCCGGCCCGCCGCCTTCAGTTCGTACGCCAATGACTCGTCCAGCGCACTGAGCACGGCGAGGTCCGCGGCGCCCAGGGCCCGTGACACCTCCATGTCGAACGAGAGGGCGCGCTCGTCCAGATAGCCGGGGGCCTTCACCGTGCGGCAGGCGCTGCCGTCCCCCATCACCAGCATGGCCACGCGGCGGGCCCTGGCTGCCAGCTCCCGTCCGGTGCTCGCGCAGCGCCCGGCTTCGAGCGCCTCCCCCACGCCCAGGCTCTCGACCGGCGCGTCCGCCCACTTCGCACGGGCAAGCAGCCACGCGGCGACGGAGAGGGACGGCGGAAGCGGGCGCACCGCCGCAGCGCCGGGGTCTCCTCCGAGCCCGAGCCGGACGTCGAGATCGACGCCGAAGCCCTTGAAGGATCCGTGGGCCCCCTCGGGATGCGGCCCACGGCCATCGGGATCCGCGGGCCCGATCACGATCAGCAGGTCGGGGCGGGCCGCGGCGAGCACGCCCAGGGCATCGATGCACGCGGTCCTCGCGGCCAGGAGCTCTGGCGCGGCTCCTGCGGCGACCTCGGGTACCAGCACGGGCGGACAGGGGCAGACAGCTGCGGCGACAAGCATGCTGGGCAGCGTACTGCGTCAGCCGATTCCCGCCGTTTCCCCCGTCCGTTCCGGCCGCGGGTCTGTGCCCCTTCCCCTACGAGGTCAGTCGCACCCGCAGCCGGGAGCCGCCGCGGGCGGCAACGGCGCCGGGGCACCGATGCCGGGCAGCCCGAGCATCACTCCGGCCGGCTTGGCGGCCTCGGCTACGGTGCGCTTCTCCCAGGCGTCCCCGGACCGGGTTCGCCTCACACCGAGCGGCGCGCCCTCGGCGAGCAGGTGGTGCGGGGCGGCGTAGGTGATCTCGACCGTCACCACATCGCCGGGGCGCACCTCCTCGTCCGGCTTGGTGAAGTGGACCAGGCGGTTGTCGGGAGCACGGCCGGAGAGACGGTGTGTGGCGCCGTCCTTACGGCCCTCGCCCTCAGCGACCATGATCTCCAGGGTGCGGCCGACCTGCTTCTTGTTCTCGTCCCAGGAGATCTCCTCCTGGAGGGCGGCCAGGCGCATGTACCGCTCCTGGACGACCTCCTTCGGGATCTGCCCCTCCATGTCGGCAGCCGGGGTTCCGGGGCGCTTGGAGTACTGGAAGGTGAAGGCGTTGGCGAAGCGCGCCTGACGGACCGCGTGCATGGTCTGCTCGAAGTCCTCCTCCGTCTCGCCGGGGAAGCCCACGATGATGTCGGTGGAGATGGCGGCGTCCGGCATCGCGGCGCGCACCTTCTCGATGATGCCGAGGAACCGCTCCTGCCGGTACGAGCGCCGCATCGCCTTCAGGATCGTGTCCGAACCCGACTGCATCGGCATGTGCAGCTGCGGCATGACGTTCGGCGTCTCGGCCATCGCCGCGATGACGTCGTCGGTGAAGTCGCGGGGGTGCGGCGAGGTGAAGCGGACCCGCTCCAGGCCTTCGATCTTCCCGCAGGCGCGCAGCAGCTTGGAGAAGGCCTCGCGGTCGCCGATGTCGGAGCCGTACGCGTTCACGTTCTGGCCGAGCAGGGTGATCTCGGAGACGCCCTCGGCGACCAACGCCTCGATCTCGGCCAGGATGTCGCCGGTGCGGCGGTCCTTCTCCTTGCCGCGCAGTGCCGGGACAATGCAGAAGGTGCAGGTGTTGTTGCAGCCGACGGAGATGGAGACCCACGCGGCGTAGGCGGACTCGCGGCGGGTGGGGAGGGTGGAGGGGAAGGCCTCCAGGGATTCGGCGATCTCGATCTGCGCCTCCTCCTGGATACGGGCGCGCTCCAGAAGCACCGGCAGCTTGCCGATGTTGTGCGTTCCGAAGACGACGTCGACCCATGGGGCCCGCTGGACGATCGTGTCGCGGTCCTTCTGCGCCAGACAGCCGCCGACCGCGATCTGCATCCCGGGCCGCTTCGTCTTCATCGGGGCAAGCCGGCCGAGATTGCCGTAGAGCTTGTTGTCCGCGTTCTCCCGCACCGCGCAGGTGTTGAAGACGACGACATCGGCGTCACCGTCGGCGCCCTCGGGCGCACGTACGTACCCCGCGCCCTCCAGCAGCCCCGACAGCCGCTCGGAGTCGTGGACGTTCATCTGGCACCCGTAGGTGCGCACCTCGTACGTTTTCAAACCCTCTACCTCGCTCATCTCGTCCACCAGGGTACGAGGTCGTACGGACACCCAGGGCCTCTCTTCCCCAGGACCGGCCCTGGCCATCACGAGGAGTGAGCTGGCAGGATCGCGCCATGCTCCACGCACTGTCCCGTATCGGCCGCCGACGCACCCTTCAGGGGGGCGCCGTCGTTGCCGTCGTTCTCGGGCTGCTGCTGTGGTGGGTGCTGCCGCTCGGGGATCCGCCGCCGAGCGGATCTCTGACCTTCAGCACAGGGGTACGCAGCGGGGTCTACCAGCGCTACGGCGAGCGGCTCGAGGGAGCCCTCGCCAAGGACCTGCCCAAGGTCTCGATTCGGCTGCAGACCAGCGAGGGCTCCCAGCAGAACATCCAGCGGGTGGCGACCGGGAAGGCCGACTTCACCATCGCCACGACCGATGCCCTCGCCACGTATCTACGGGACGGCAAGGCCGGGGCCGACCGGCTGCGCGGCTGTGTCCGGCTGTACGACGACTACATCCAACTGGTGGTGCCCCGGGACTCGGACGTGCAGACGGTCGCGGATCTCGCCGGTAAGCGGGTCGCGGTGGGGCAGGAGGGTTCGGGCGTGCGGCTGGTCGCCGACCGGCTGATGACCGCCGCGGGTCTTGATCCGACGCACGGCATCACCCCGGTCCCGGCCGGGATCGACACCATGCCGACGCAGTTGCAGAACGGTCTCATCGATGCCTTCTTCTGGTCCGGCGGGCTCCCTACCACCGCTGTGCAGGAGCTGTCGGACCGCTTCCCGATCAGGCTCGTACCCCTGGAGGCATCGCTGATCAAGCGGCTGCGGGCCGGTGGCGGCCCCACTCGCTACTACCGCTCGGCCGTGATGCCCGCCGACGCGTACCGCGGCGCCCAGCAGGAATCGGCCATCACGACGGTGGCCGTCGCCAACGTGCTGGTCACCACGGACCGCACGGATCCGGCGATGACCGAGGCGTTCACCCGTACGGTGATCGACAGCCGGGACCGCATCGGACGCGAGGTGCATGCGGCGCAGTTGGTGGACCTGCGGACAGCGATCTACACCGATCCGCTGCAGCTGCACGACGGGGCCAGACGCTACTACCGGTCCGTCAAGCCCTGACGCACTCCGGCGGGGCGCACCGTCGCGGCACCCGGTACCGGAGTCAGTCGCTCGGACTGCTGCGCGGAACCGCCACCGTCACCCGCAGTCCGTGCGGCTCGTGCGGGGCGTAGGAGAGCGAGCCGCCGCCCGCGGCGAGCAGTGCGTGGGAGATGGAGAGCCCGAGACCGGACCCCTGCACGTTCTGGTGCTGGGCGCTGCGCCAGAACCGATCGCCGATCCGCTCCAGCTCCTCATCGGTCAGCCCCGGGCCGCGGTCGGCGACGGCCACGGTGACGGTGTCGCGGCCGGCGGCGACGGTGACCCGGACCTCCTCACCGGCGGGGGTGAACTTGCACGCGTTGTCGATGACGGCGTCGAGGGCGCTGGAGAGCGCGATGGGGTCCGCCCAGGCTGTCACGGCGGACGCCCCGTCGGCTGTCAGCCGTACACCGTTCTCCTCCGCGAACGGGCGCCAGGAAGCCACCCGTTCTGCGGTGAGCGCGCCGATGTCGGTGAGCTGGAGGTCGGCCGCGGCATGCTCGGCCAGCGCCAGGTCCAGCAGGTCGTCCAGGACCTGCCCGAGACGCTTTCCCTCCATGCGGACGGAGGCGATCTCCTCGTTCCCCTCGGGGAGTTCGAGGGCGAGGAGCTCGATGCGCAGCAGCAGCGCGGCGAGGGGGTTGCGCAGTTGGTGCGAGGCGTCGGCGACGAAAGCGCGCTGCTGCTCCAGCACTTCCTCGACGTTGTCGGCCATCTCATTGAACGAACGGGCCAGGCGTCTGAGTTCCGGCGGACCTCCCGATGCCACCACCCGGGACCGCATCCGGCCGCTGGCGATGTCGTGGGTCGCCGCGTCCAGGGTCTGGACGGGCAGCAGGACCCAGCCGGTGAGCCGGATCGCCGCACCGACGGCCACCAGCATCGCGACCACTTCGCCGGCTGCGATCAGCAGCCAGCCGCGCAGCGTGTGGGTGCGCATCCCACCGGTGGGCGAGTCGAGGACGACGACGGCGACCACATCGCCGTCCCGTACGACGGGCGAGGCGACGACGACCCGGCCGCGCTGCCAGGGCCAGACCTGCGGCGGATCATGACTGCGGCGCCCGAGGAGCGCCTCTCTGAACGCCTCGCGGCCCACCCCCTCGACAGGGAGATGCCAGTCGGCCGGTGCCTTCGCCATGGCGGTGTCGTCGCGGTAGAAGACGCCGGCCCGGATTCCGTACACCGAGTCGTACGTCTCCAGCTCCGACTGGAGCACGCGGCGCCGCTCGTCGTTGCTCCCGGCCGGTTCCGTGACGAACTGGGCCAGTGCGGCGAAGCGCGCCGTGTCGTCGATGCGGTCGATCACGACGCCCTGCTGCTGGGCGGCGGCCACGCTGACGGCCAGCGGAAAGCCGAGCGCGAGCAGCACGGCTGCCATGAGGATGATGAGCAGGGGGAGAAGACGGGTACGCACCGGGGCCGTACGCCTTTACGCGGACGGGGCGACGAGGCGGTAGCCGACCCCGCGCACGGTCTCGATCAGTGCGGGCAGCCGCAGTTTGGACCGCAGGGACGCGACATGCACTTCGAGCGTGCGCCCCGTTCCCTCCCAACTCGTGCGCCACACCTCGCTGATGATCTGCTCCCGGCGGAACACCACGCCGGGGCGCTGGGCGAGGAGCGCGAGCAGATCGAACTCCTTGCGGGTGAGCTGGACTTCGGCGCCGTCGACACTGACCCTGCGGGTCGGCAGCTCGATGTGGACATGCCCCAGGCGCAGCGCCGCGACGGGCGTCGGCACCGTGTCCTCGCCGACCGAGTTGCGCCTGCTGACCGCGTGGATACGCGCGAGGAGTTCACCGGTGTCGTACGGCTTGACCACGTAGTCGTCCGCCCCGAGGTTCAGACCATGGATCCTCGACCGGACATCGGCCCGCGCGGTCACCATGATCACGGGAATGGAACAGCGCTTGCGGATCTTCCCGCAGACCTCGTAACCGTCCTGGTCGGGCAGCCCGAGGTCGAGGAGCACGACGCCGAAGGGCTCCGTGTCCGCCGGCAGCAGGGCCTTCAGGGCCTCGTCGCCGCTGCGCGCGTGCACGACCTGGAAACCGTGCCGGGCGAGCACCGCGGACAGGGCGGCCGCCACATGGTTGTCGTCCTCGACGAGCAGCAGTCTCATGGCCCCCCTTCCTCTCCGCTGTTGTTTCGTGGCGCGGTCTTCCCGCACTCCCCGGCGCCTGTCCATCTTCCCGGCACTTCCCCGTACCGAGGCGTTTCACGTCATCACGTACCAGGGCATCCACTCCGATGACCGGTACGCCAGTCAAGGCCCTTCCTGTTACATCGGGGTTTCCGTTATGCACCCGGTACGCCCCCGGTACCTCTCCCACCGTCCCGTTCACGCCGAGTGTCCGGTTGCCGCCGGATCGTTATGCTCAATTTCCGCTCAGATGTGATGACGGTGGTCGCGCTGCGTCACTAGGGTCCTTTCCAACCGAGGAGGACGGAGCAAGAAGCCGATGAGCGGAGTTTCAGTGAGCAAGGCCGCCGAGGATGCCGTACCCACGGCGAACGACCTTGTCGTACTGAGCAACGTCAACAAGCACTTCGGCGCGCTGCATGTGCTCCAGGACATCGACCTGACCATCGCGCGCGGCGAGGTCGTGGTCGTGATCGGGCCTTCCGGGTCCGGAAAGTCCACGCTGTGCCGCACGATCAACCGCTTGGAGACGATCGACTCGGGCACGATATCGATCGACGGCAAGCCGTTGCCCCAGGAGGGCAAGGAGCTGGCCAGGCTGCGTGCCGATGTCGGCATGGTCTTCCAGTCGTTCAATCTCTTCGCGCACAAGACGGTGCTCGAGAACGTGATGCTGGGGCAGCTCAAGGTCCGCAAGGCGGACAAGACGGCTGCCGAGGAGAAGGCCCGTTCGCTGCTCGACCGGGTGGGCGTGGCGACGCAGGCCGACAAGTACCCCTCGCAGCTCTCCGGAGGCCAGCAGCAACGCGTGGCCATCGCACGGGCGTTGGCGATGGACCCCAAGGTCATGCTCTTCGACGAGCCGACGTCCGCGCTCGACCCGGAGATGATCAATGAGGTGCTGGAAGTCATGCAGCAGCTCGCCCGGGACGGCATGACCATGGTCGTCGTCACCCACGAGATGGGCTTCGCGCGCTCGGCGGCCAACCGTGTCGTCTTCATGGCGGACGGGAAGATCGTCGAAGAGGCGACGCCCGACCAGTTCTTCAGCAACCCGCGCAGTGACCGGGCCAAGGACTTCCTCTCGAAGATCCTTCACCACTGATGGAGCCTTCACCACCGGTTCCCGCACCGGCTGATCACTCACATCGCGTCAACCCTAGGGAAATTCATCATGCAGCTTCATAAGGTCACCGCCGCCTCGGCCGCCGTGCTCGCCCTCGCCCTGACCGCCACCGCCTGTGGTTCCGACGACAAGGACAGCGGCTCGAACGGTTCGGGCGGCGGCAAGAAGATCACCATCGGCATCAAGATCGACCAGCCGGGCCTGGGTCTGAAGACCCCCGACGGCAAGTACACCGGTTTCGATGTCGACGTCGCCACGTATGTTGCCAAGGAACTCGGCTACGACGCCAAGGACATCGTCTTCAAGGAGACCAAGAGCGCCGACCGCGAGACGGCCATCGAGCGCGGTGACGTGAAATTCATCGCCGCCACCTACTCGATCAACGACGAGCGGCAGCAGAAGGTCGACTTCGCGGGCCCGTACCTGCTGGCGCACCAGGACATCCTCGTCCGTGCCGACGACGACTCGATCAAGTCGCCGGAGGACCTGAACAAGAAGAAGCTGTGTTCGGTCACCGGCTCGACCTCGGCGCAGAATGTCAAGGACAAGCTGGCCCCGAAGGCCGACCTCCAGGAGTTCGGTGGGTACTCGGAGTGCCTGACCGGCCTGGAGAACAAGGTCGTCGACGCACTGACCACCGACGACTCCATCCTGGCCGGTTTCGCCGCGCAGCAGAACTTCCAGGGCAAGTTCAAGCTGGCCGGTTTCAAGATGAGCAACGAGAACTACGGCATCGGTCTCAAGAAGGGCGACGCCGACCTCAAGAAGAAGATCAACGACGCGCTCACCAAGATGGTCTCGGACGGTTCCTGGGACAAGGCCGTGAAGGACAACTTCGGCCCGGCGAACTACAAGAACGAGCCCGCCCCGAAGATCGGCAACATCGTCAAGTGAAGCAGGGCTGACCGGGCGCGCCGCCTGTGAACGGCGGCGCGCCGTGCCCTCCGACACGCAGAAGCGCGGGAGATCGTGTTCGACTTTCTTGAAGGTTACGACCTGCTGGGGGCCTTCTGGGTAACGGTGCAGCTCACCGTCTACTCCGCCCTCGGCTCCCTCATATGGGGAACGCTGCTGACCGGCATGAAGGTCAGCCCGGTCCCCCTTATGCGCGGCTTCGCAACCGCCTATGTGAACGTGGTCCGGAACATTCCGCTGACCGTGATCATCGTGTGCTCGTCGCTGGGCCTCTACCAGACCCTGAGCATCACCCTCGGCGCCAGCGATTCCAAGGACATCAACTTCCGGCTCGCGGTGCTCGCCCTGATCGCCTACACCTCCGCGTTCGTGTGCGAGGCACTGCGTTCCGGCATCAACACCGTCCCGGTCGGTCAGGCCGAGGCGGCACGTGCCCTCGGTCTGAGCTTCACCCAGGTGCTGCGGCTGATCGTCCTCCCGCAGGCGTTCCGTGCGGTCGTCAACCCGCTGTCCAATGTGCTGATCGCGCTGACCAAGAACACCACGGTCGCCTCCGCGATCGGAGTCGCCGAGGCCTCTTACCTGATGAAGGGCATGATCGAGGCCGAGGCCCAGCTGATGCTCATCGCCGCGGTCTTCGCGTTCGGCTTCATCATCCTGACCCTCCCGACCGGCCTGATCCTCGGCTGGGTGAGCAAGAAGGTGGCGGTGAAGCGATGACTTCCGTCCTCTACGACGCCCAGGGACCGCGCGCCAAGCAGCGCAACATCCTGTACACGGTGCTGTTCGTGCTGTGCGCCGCGGCGGTGGCGTGGTGGGTCTACGACGGCCTCGCTTCCAAGCACCAGCTCGACTGGATCAAGTGGAAGCCGTTCTTCACCAGCGCGCAGCCCTGGGAGACGTACATCTGGCCGGGCCTCCAGAACACGCTCAAGGCCGCGTTCTTCGCCCTGATCATCGCGCTGCCGCTCGGTGCGCTGTTCGGCATCGGACGGCTCTCCGACCATCGGTGGGTACGGCTGCCGGCCGGTGCAGTGGTGGAGTTCTTCCGCGCCATCCCGGTGCTGATCCTGATGATCATCGCGAATGCGGTGTACTCCGAGTACACGAACATCAGCAGCGACTCGCGGCCACTGTACGCCGTGGTCACGGGCCTGGTCCTCTACAACGCCTCTGTGCTCGCCGAGATCGTGCGGGCCGGCATCCACTCCCTTCCGCAGGGCCAGACGGACGCAGCCAAGGCCATCGGTATGCGCAAGGGCCAGACCATGGTGTTCGTGCTGCTGCCGCAGGCGGTGACGGCCATGCTGCCGGCGATCGTCAGCCAGCTGGTCGTTATCGTGAAGGACACCGCGCTCGGTGGCGCCATGATGACCTTCCCCGAGCTGCTGGCCTCGATCCGCCCGATGAGCGCGAACTACGGCGCGAACACCATCGCGTGCTTCACCGTCGTCGCCTTGATCTACGTCGTCGTGAACTTCGCACTCACGTCGTTCGCGAGCTGGCTGGAGCGGCGGCTCCGGCGGACAAAGAAGGGCACCGGTGCGGTGGTCGGTGCCGCACCCTCCGGTGACCTGGAGACCATCGGTACGCCGGCGCTCGTCGTCGACGACGGACGCGCCGTCTGACCGTACGTCGGCAATGTCTGCGCAGGGGCGCCGGTGCATGCACCGGCGCCCCTCGCCGCGCTCGGTAGTCACTTGACGCAAGCACCGGCAGTGGGTTGCATACGTTCTGTGATCCCCGACCGAGCCCCCGCTTCCGCTTCCACTCCTCCGACCGCACGGGCCCAGGGAGTCGCGCCGTGGACCCGGTGATTGTCGTCGGCGCCGGACCTGTGGGCCTGACGCTGTCGCTCGCCCTCGCCGCGCAGGGCGTTCCCTCCGTCGTCCTCGACGAGGATCCGGGGAGGGACGAGACCCGCCCCGCCCGGACGGTGGTGCTGCGCGAGGACACCGCGGCCCTGGTGGAGCGGCTCGGGTGCAAGGCACTTCGGAACGAGGGGGCCCGCTGGAGGGGCTGGCGCTCCATGCGCCGCAAGCAGCTGGTACGCGAACTGCGCCTCGGCGAGGACTCCCCGTACGGTGATCCGCTCCCGGCCCCGCTCCATCTGCCCCAGCACGCCCTGATGCGCGGGCTGCGGGCCGCGGTCGCCGGGCAGGAGCTGGTGCACATGGCGCCGCCCAGCCGGATCGACACCCTGGAGCAGGATCCGGCCGGGCTCACGGTGCACACCAGGGAACCCGATTCGACCTGGTGGCGCGGGAGTTACCTGGTCGGCTGCGACGGCGCCAGATCCACCGTCCGCAAGCTCCTGGACGTCCGGTTCCCGGGGCGCACAGCAGTGGAGCGGCACGCCGTCGCCGCACTGCGCACCGACCTGCCCTGGCCGGGCGAGGCCGTGCTGCACCGGCTGCCGCCGTGGCGCACCGGGGGCACCGAGGTCACCGCTCGCCCGCTGCCGGACGGTGCGTGGCGGCTGGACTGGCTGCTCCCGCCACGCGGCGAGCTCGTCACCCCCGACGCGTTGATCACCCGGGTGCGGGACACTCTCGCGGGCTGGTGCGGCGGCGAAACCCCGCCGTACGAACTGCTGGACACAGGCGTGTACACGCTGCATCACCGGCTGGCCAGGCGCTGGCGGGTCCAGCGGGCCTTCCTTGCCGGGGACGCCGCCCATCTGCTCGGTGCACTCGGTACGCAGGGGCTCGACGAAGGCCTGCGGGACGCCGAGAACCTGGCCTGGAAGCTGGCGCAGGCCTGGCATCACGGCGCCTCCGACGTGCTGCTCGACAGCTACCAGGCGGAGCGGCGGGCCGCGGTCGCCTCACGTCTGCGCGCGGCGGACCAGTCGCTGCCGATACTGCGGGGCGGCGGAGGGCTACGGAGCATCGTCCCCGGGAGCGCACGGGGGCACGATTCACTGCTCGCCGACGGGCACCTGGGGTGCGGCCCACTGGGTGCGCCGCCCTCCTACTCGCACTCCCCCCTTGCGCCTGCGTACGCCGAGGCGCACACATCGGTGGGTACGCCCCCGGGCGCACCGGTCGACGATGTACGGGTGACGGCGCCCGACGGCACGACCGTACGGCTGCGCGAGCGGCTGGGGCGGGGCCGTCTGCTGGTCGTGCTGGTCGCTCCGGGGACCGGGGTGTGGGACCGGCGCCACTGGTTGACCGCGGGGGTGATGCCCCGGCTCGTCGAGTCGGTCGACGCTCTGCCGGTGAAGGGGGAGTTGCTGGTGACCGAGGCCTACCCGGGTGCCCCGGCCCATACCGTGCTGCTGATCAGGCCGGACGGACATCTGGTGGCATCGTTCGGCGGGGTCCGGCCCGCAGAACTTTTCGCTGCGGCGGACGCGGTGCGCGGCGGCGCGCCACGTGCCTCCGTACGCTCCGACCAGACCGCAGACATCAATTGACCCCCACGGGCAGCACATGGTCTACTCCGAAATGTGACCGACACCGATGTGCGCCTGTGGCGGAGGGTCCATATGGACCTCGTCCGCTATGCGGGCTGTGTGTGTCGCTCGTCCTGCTGAACCGCCTCTCCCTGCCACGGCGTGCCCTCTACCGCATGCCGGGCATCACGCGCGAACTCTCAGGACGGTCCCTGTGTCTGTCTCTCCCCTGCCTTCTGTGCGCACGCCTTCTTCCGGCCCGGACTCCGGTGCCGGTCCCACGGCTGCGGAACTGCTCGACTTCGTCCGTCGTACGGCGGCGGACCCCGGTCTGATCGCCTCGCTCCCCCTCGATCCCGAGGGCCGCACCTGGATCCGGCTCGACGGACCCGGCGGCAGCGAGGCCTGGCTGATCGGCTGGCCGCCGAGCACCGGCACCGGCTGGCACGACCACGCCGACTCGATCGGCGCCTTCACCACCGCGGCCGGCACGCTCACGGAGCATTCGCTCGCGGCCAGGCTGCCCGCCGACGGCTGGAAAACCCTCGAACTGGCCGAAGGCGTCGACCGGTCCCGGCAGTTGACGACCGGCCGGGGCAGGGCGTTCGGCCGGCACCATGTGCACGAGGTGCTGAACGAATCCGGCACCGAGCACGCGGTCTCGGTCCATGCGTACTATCCGCCGCTGCCGCAGATCAGGCGCTACAGCCGTAGCGGTGCGCTACTCCGTCTTGAGCACATCGAACGCCCGGAGGACTGGCAGTGAGCGACGAGCACGACAACGGTGCGGAGCGGGTGGGGATCGACGAACTGCTGGAGCGGGTCCGGGCCGGATACGACCGCATCGGTCCGCACGAGGCGATCGCCGCCGCCGCGGACGGCGCCCTGCTGGTGGACATACGCTACGCGGCGCTGCGCGAGCGGGACGGGCTGATTCCGGGGGCGCTGGTCGTCGAGCGCAACGAGCTGGAGTGGCGGCTCGACCCGCAGGGCAGCCATCGCGCGCCGGAGGCGGTCAGCCACGATGTGCAGGTGGTGGTGGTCTGCAACGAGGGGTACGCGTCGAGTCTCGCGGTCGCGTCCCTGAGGCAGTTGGGGCTGCACCGGGCGACCGATCTGATCGGCGGGTTCCAGGCGTGGCGGGCGGCGGGGCTGCCGGTCGGCGCCTGACCGGTGGCGGCCCGGCCGCGCTGCTCGCTGCACTGTTCCGCCCTCCACCGGCCCGCGGTGTCACTGCTTGGACGTCGCCACCTCCACCGGGCTGACCCTGAGTGCCAGCCGGCCGGGCAGCGTCGAGGCGACGAGTGCCAGCAGTGCGGCTGCGCCCACCACCATCGCGTACACCGACGGCAGGACGGTGGGCGCCGCACTGCCGGTCATGCCGATGCTGAAGGCGGTCAGCACGGCGAGAGCGATGCCGGTGCCGAGGACGGCGGCGATCAGCAGAACCGACAGGGCTTCGATGCGGAGCATCCGCAGGACCTGGCGGCGAGTGGCACCGGCCAGCCGGAGCATGGCGAACTCCCGGATCCGCTCGGACACCGACATGGCGAGGGTGTTGACGACCGCGATCGCGGTGAAGGCGAGAACCAGGCCCATGGCCAGATAGTTGACCTCTGCGTTCTGCTGCTGCCGGTCCGCCTGGAGCCGGTCGGCGGTGGCAGGGGCGAGCACGGAGACGCCGGGGAACTTCCGCAGAGCGGCGACGAGCCGGCCGCGGTCGCTGTCTCCGGCTACCAGGACCGTGGCCGCGAGGGGGTTGTCCATGTGACGGGCAATCAGGTCGTGGGGCAGGGTCAGATCGCCGAAACCGAGGCCGCGGGTGTAGACCGCGGCGACCGTGAGGGTGGTGGGTGTGCCGTCGCCGAGGTGCACTGTCAGCTCGCTGCCGGCGTGCAGCCCCAACTGTTCGGCGGCGAGTTCACTGATCGCGGCGGTGCCGGGGCGGGCGGCGAAACCGGCAAGCGAGCCGCTGGTCACCTCGGGGTCCCAGGTCTGGGCGAGACCGGCCTGGGTGACGCCCTGAGCCGTGAACTTCTCGAGGCCGACCCTGACCGTGGTCCGTACAACCTCGGTGGCGGCCGTCACCCCCTGTGTCCTGCGCACGGTCTCCGCGGCGGCGGACGGGACCCCGGGCCCCTGGGAGGAGAGGACCCAGGTGGCACGGGTTCCTTCGCGGGCCTGGGCGCGGGCAGCGTCACCGAGGGTCGGCTGGACGAAGAGAACCGTGCAGGTCATCGCGATGAGCAGGGTGAACGGAGTGACGACGGCGGCCATCCGGATGGAGTTTCCACGGATGTTCGCGGTGGCGAGAGTGCCCCCGGACCCGGTCGGCCGGAGCGGGCCCGCGAGCAGTGCCGCCGCCATCTTGACGAGCAGCGGTCCGAGCAGCGACACGGCCGTGGCCAGCACCACGACGGCCAGGAAGGTGACGGGGGTCGAGGCCGCCTCGGTGCGCAGGCTGCCGAGTACGGCGACGAGCGCTCCGCCGCCCGCGAGCAGCACCAGACCTGCGGCGATCCGGACCGTGGCCGGCCGCTCGCGCTCGACCGTGGACTCGGCCATGGCCTCGCCAGGGCGGATACGGGCGATCCTGCGGCCGGAGATCCTGGCGGCTGCCCAGGCGCCGAGGAGCGTGACGGCGAGGGCGGCGAAAACCGGGAAGATGCCCGTGGTGCGTTCCAGTGACGGTGGGATCGCACCCATGTCGATGAATCGACCGTGGAGCCAGCCCGCGAGCGGCAGTCCGGCGAAGGAGCCGAGCACGCCGGCCACGGCCCCGACAACCAGCGCCTCACGCCCCAGAAGACGGCGGACCTGGCGCGGTGTGGCGGCGATGGCGCGCAGCAGGGCCAGCTCACGGTGGCGCTGCTGGATGGAGAGCGCAAAGGTGCCGACGACCACGAGGATCGCGACGAGGAGTGAGGTGCCCCCCATCGCACCGCCCATGGAAATGAGCTTGATCCGGGCGCCCGCGGCATCCCGGAACTCGACGGGGCCGCGGTCGTCGCCTGTGGACACCTGCGCGGTGGTGCCCCTGAGCGCCTGCTCCACCTGCTGCTTCAGCCGGTCGAGGTCCGTGCCCGGCGCGGGCACCACGCCGAGGGCGGTGACCTGGCCGGGACGGGCGGAGAGGCGGGCGGCCTCGGCGCCGGAGAAGAAGAGGGTGGTCTGCTGCCGGAGATCGCCGCGGTGGGCCGGGGCCGCGACACCGCTGATGCGGTACGGGCGGGGAGCGCCGGTGGACTGCACGGTGAGCCGGTCTCCGGGCTTCAGGCCGGTCCGCTCGGCGAGACCCCGGTCGATCACCACGTCGTCGGCGGAGACGGGGGGACGGCCCGCGGTGAGAGCGAAAGGCGTGAGAGAGGCGGAGGCCCAGGAGTGTCCGTAGGAAGGCGTGGAAGATGTAGTGGCCTTGCTGGCCGGCTTGCCGGCGGACTGGGCAACGGGCACGGCGAGGAAGGTGAGTTCGGGGACCACCTTGCGTACGCCGACCACGTTCCGGATCCGGTCCGCGGTGGCTGCGGGGAGCCAGGCGCGCTCAGCGACGGGTTTCGCCTTGTGCTTGACCTTCGTCTTCCCGTTGCCCTTGTGCTTGACGGTGGTCCGGTGGACATTCTGGTCGGCGGAGACGATGAGCGGAGCCGCGGCATAGCGCTCGGTCGCGATCCGTCCGCGCAGACCGGTCTCCAGAAGCGTGCCGCAGGCGGTGACAAGGGCAGCGGCGCACATCAGGGCCACCAGGGCGCCGAGGAACCCGCCCTTGCGGTCTCGGATCGTCTGCAGGGCGTAGCGCAGCATCATGATGCGTCCGTCTCTCTCGTGCGGTTGTCGGCCGCAAGGGGCGGGGCCGGGAAGGCGAGCAGCCGGGTGTGGACCGTGCGGGCCCCCGGCGGAGTGTCGGCGTCGGACCGCTTGTAGCGGTTCATGAGGGCGATGTACTCCTCGAAGAACGCGCGGAGCTCGGGGAGCGTAAGCCGGATGGTGCCGCGCGAGTACGGGAACGCGTCGGCCCACTCGCCCCGTTCGCCGCTGTCGCGCTGAAGCTGCTCGAAGAGGGCGAGGTCGGCGGCGTATGCATGGCGGTTCAGCTCATCCATGGCGCGCCGCACCTCGGGGCTCTGGCGGGACCGGGGCGGGAAGCGCCGGTCGCCGGGAACCGCCCGCCACCACCTCGCCCGACGCCCGTCCGGCTCCTCGGCCGGGATGTCCTCCACGAAGCCGTACCTGGCCAGTTCGCGCAGGTGGTAGCTGGTGGCCCCGGTGTTCAGCCCGAGGGCGCGGGCAAGGATCGTGGACGTCGCGGGGCCGTGCAGGGTGAGGTGCTGAAGGATCTGCTGCCGCCTCGGCTGTGCGAGCACTGCGAGAGCGGCCAGCTCTGTGATGTCGGTGCCACCGGACTTCTCTGCCATGCGTCACACAGTGCTCTGTGCACAGATGCCTGGGCACTGGAGCGCGTCGGCGTCTTCGTACGGGGGTTTTCCCCCGGCCGCTGCCCCGCCTTCCCTCGGAACCGACCCGGAACCGAGCCGGGACTGACCCGGGACCGACCGGGATCCGAACCGACACCCACCCGAATGGCTCACCCCGGTGGAGCACATTCCACACAAGGCAGACATTCGCCTCATACAAGAAATCGATATGACGGAGATGCCACGCAGATGCCGACCACCGCCCTCACCCCCGACCAGCTCGACCGTCAGGCCGCCCGCCTCCATGACACGGAGGCCTGGCAACAGATCGTCACGGGCTGGGACATCACCGTCCCCGAACCGGTGCGTTCCGCCTCACCCGGCACCGTGCCGCACCCGGCGGACCGGCATCCGGCCGACTGGCGCGATCTGCTGTCCGTGACCGTCGATCAGCTGATCGCCGACTCGGTCCGCTCCGTGCCCCCGGCCGCCCCACGCGAGCGCCCGCTCCCCGGGCGCCTCGGCGCGATCCTCCCCGATCGGTTCCACAGCTGGCGCCGCATCGGGCAGCCCGAACTGCGGCCCTCCACCCACCTCGCCTACGCGCGGCAGATCCTGACCGAGTGGGGCTGGCAGAACACCCCGTACCGGCTGCGGAATGCCCGCGGCGCCCGGTGCGTCTGCGGCGCCCTCCTCACCGCACACCGCCTGGGCTACGGCTCCCTCGACACCGTGGACCGGGCCGGCGCCTGGATCGTCGCCGAGCTTCGCTCGCAGGGCTGGACCGACCTGATCGGCCCCTGGAACCGACACCCAGGCCGCACCGCGGCGGATGCTGTGGCCCTGCTGGACGCCACCATCCGCCGCGCCTCACATGCCGGACAGTGACCGCCACGCCTCCCCGACCCGCAGCAACCCCCGGCGTGCACACCGTGACCGTGCACGCCCGCTGCGCTCAACGCCCGCGCCGTGTACATCCGCTGCGTACATGCCCCCTGTACGCAGCCCTGCACATCCCCACAGGGACGCCGTCAGAACGGCTCGTCCAGGCCTTCTGTGTCCTCGCCCTCCGCTTCGAGTGCCTGGCGCACCACGCGCAGGGCCATCCCCTCCCCGTACCCCTTGCGCGCGAGCATGCCCGCAAGGCGGCGCAGCCGCTTGTCGCGGTCCAGTCCGCGAGTGGAGCGGAGTTTGCGCGCGACGAGTTCGTGGGCCGTCTCCTCCTCCTGCTCGGAGTCGAGCTGCCCGACGGCCTCGTCGATCACCGCCGAGTCCACCCCCTTGGTCCGCAGCTCCCGGACGAGAGCGCGGCGGGCCAGCCCCCGGCCGTGGTGCCGGGACTCCACCCAGGCGTCCGCGAACGCCGCGTCGTCGATCAGCCCGACATCCTCGAAACGCGACAGCACCTCTTCGGCCGCCTCGTCCGGGATCTCCCGTTTACGCAACGCATCCGCAAGCTGCTTGCGGGTGCGCGGCGTTCCAGTGAGCAGCCGCAGACATATATTGCGCGCCTGCTCGACCGGGTCTCGCGGCTCCCCCTTCTCGGCCCTCGACGAGGAAGGGGAGCCGCTGTTCCTTGAGCGGGAGCGGGCATGACGGTCCGCCCCCTCGCCGAATCGCCCGCCCGAGCCGGTGCCGTGACCGGCCTCCGACCCGTATGCGGACTCGGACGCGGAATCGGCCGTGCGCCCGGCGGCTCCTGGGCCGGGACCGGCGCCGACAGCACTGTCCGGCCACTCCGTACGACGCGTCACGGCCTAGCTCTTGGCCGCCGCAGCCTTGGCCGGCTTGACCTTGCCGGCCGGAGCGGGCACCGACTTCGCGCCGTCGGCCGGAGCCGCAGCGCCGCCCGCCGCGTCCGCACCGGGCTCGACACCCAGAGCCGCGTCCGGCCTGACGCCGATGCCCAGCTTTTCGAGAATCTTCTTCTCGATCTCGTTGGCGAGGTCGGGGTTGTCCTTGAGGAAGTTACGGGCGTTCTCCTTGCCCTGGCCGAGCTGGTCGCCCTCGTAGGTGTACCAGGCGCCCGCCTTGCGCACGAAGCCGTGCTCCACGCCCATGTCGATCAGACCGCCCTCGCGGCTGATGCCCTGGCCGTAGAGGATGTCGAACTCGGCCTGCTTGAACGGCGGCGCGACCTTGTTCTTGACGACCTTGACGCGGGTGCGGTTGCCGACCGCGTCGGTGCCGTCCTTCAGCGTCTCGATGCGGCGGATGTCAAGGCGCACCGATGCGTAGAACTTCAGCGCCCGGCCACCGGTCGTGGTCTCCGGGGAGCCGAACATCACACCGATCTTCTCGCGGAGCTGGTTGATGAAGATCGCGGTGGTCTTGGACTGGTTGAGCGCGCTGGTGATCTTGCGGAGCGCCTGGCTCATCAGACGGGCCTGCAGACCCACGTGCGAGTCACCCATCTCACCCTCGATCTCCGCGCGCGGCACGAGCGCCGCGACGGAGTCGATGACGATCAGGTCGAGAGCGCCCGAACGAACCAGCATGTCCACGATCTCGAGCGCCTGCTCACCGTTGTCCGGCTGGGACAGGATGAGGCTGTCGATGTCGACGCCGAGCTTCTTCGCGTACTCGGGATCGAGGGCGTGCTCCGCGTCGATGAAGGCCACCGAACCGCCGAG
Organism: Streptomyces sp. NPDC051286; assembly: GCF_044455345.1. NCBI lineage: Bacteria > Bacillati > Actinomycetota > Actinomycetes > Kitasatosporales > Streptomycetaceae > Streptomyces > Streptomyces sp. NPDC051286. The sequence goes on from NZ_JBITER010000004.1 coordinate 228,135, forward strand.
CCGCTGCGCATTCGCCACCGCGTGCAGCGTCAGTGTCGTCTTGCCGGAGGACTCCGGCCCGTAGACCTCCACCACACGGCCGCGCGGCAGTCCGCCGACGCCGAGGGCGACGTCGAGTGCGGTCGACCCGGTGGGGATCACCTCGATGGGCTCGTTCGGCCGCTCACCGAGGCGCATCACCGCGCCCTTGCCGAATTGCCGTTCAATCTGTGCGAGTGCGGCGTCCAGCGCCTTCTCGCGGTCGGTTCCTGCCATGGGTTCCACCCGATTTGCTTGAGTCGATCGCTTCACGTCAAAGACGCTAACCCCTGCCACTGACAATGGGCCTCGACGTCCTCCCGGCCTGTGGACAACTCCACGGTCGGGCCCGGGAAAACCCGGCCGGAATCCCATGAGAATGGATGTTCGATTTCAGTGTCAAGCGCACCACGCCGGACCAGCTCGCCCCCAGGGTAGCGCCCTAGCATCACGCACTTGGGGAGTCAAGAAAACATGGTCGACCTCACACCGGATTCCGGTCGCAAGGGGACATCGCCGACAGAAAGAGCGGCCCTCGTCGCCGGCGCCACGCGCGGCGCGGTCCGAGGCATCGCCGTTCAGCTGGGAGCGGTCGGAGCGACTGTCCACGTGACCGGGCGGACGACCGGGACCCAACGGTCGGAGATGAACCGTCCGGAGACCATCGATGAGACCGCGGACGGCGTCACCGAGGCGAACCGGCGCGACGCGATCGCCCACGCGCCGCATTCCGCCATCTCCGAGAGTTCCGCATTCGTCGGCAGGGCGGTGGCCGCGCTCGCGCAGGACCCGGAGGTCGCACGCCGGAACGGGCAGTCGTTGTCCAGCGGGCGACCGGCGCAGGTCTACGGCTTCACCGACCTTGACGACAGCCGCCCCGACGCCTGGCGGTACGTCCCCGAGGTCCAGGACACGGGCCTGTCGGCCGACGTGACGGGCTATCGCTGAGCCCGCCCGCGGACCACACCCCCACACCTCCGCAACCCGCGCTCCCGCACCGCGCGCGACGCAACCTGCCGGGCCACCTCCCGTCCGGTTGTCGTTTCAGGCCCTCGGGTCCGGGACGTTCGGCCGCTCGGCATCCGCGTCACCGTCGCCCCCCGGAGCCCGGGTCGCCACGCCCCTCAGCCGTGGGAGCACCGACTCGCCGCGCCGCCACAGATGCCGTCCGTGCACGCGCGGGTCGTCCGTCACGTCGTAGCGCTTCACATAGGCACCGAGGAATGCCTGCAGCGTGGCGACTGCCGGGATCGCGATGAGCGCGCCCACGGCGCCCATCAGAGCCGTACCGGCGATGACCGAGCCGAAGGCGACCGCCGGATGAATGTCCACGGTTTTCGAGGTGAGCTTGGGCTGCAGCACATAGTTCTCGAACTGCTGGTAGATCACGACGAATCCGAGTACCCACAGGGCGTACCAGGGGTCGACGGTGAACGCGATCAGCATCGGCAGGGCGCCCGCCAGATACGTACCGATCGTGGGAATGAACTGCGAGACGAGGCCGACCCAGACCGCGAGCGCCGGGGCGTACGGCACACCGAGGATCACCAGCAGGATGTAGTGCGCGATCCCGGAGATGAGCGCCATCAGTCCACGCGAGTAGAGAAAACCGCCGGTCTTGTCGACCGCGATCTCCCAGGCCCTCAGCACTTCGGCCTGCCGGGCGGGCGGCAGCATGGAGCACAGGGCGCGGCGCAGCCGGGGACCGTCGGCCGCGAAGTAGAACGAGAACAGGAAGATCGTCAGCAGCCGGAAGAGCCCGCTGAGCACGGTGGTCGACACGTCGAGCACACCGGTCGCGCTGTTCTGGACGTACTTCTGCAGCCAGTCGGAGTGCAGAAGGCTGTCCTGAACCTCGACCCGGGAGAGATCGGTGTGGAAACTCTGGTTGATCCAGTTGATCACCGAGTCGAGGTACTTGGGGAACTCCTCGACCATGTCGACGATCTGGCCCGCGAGCATCGAGCCGAGCAGCGCGACGAACCCGGCCACGGCGATCAGCACCACGAGGAAGACCAGGAAGGTGGCCAGACCGCGGCGCATACCGCGCGCCGACATCCGGCTCACCGCAGGCTCTATGGCGAGCGCCAGGAAGAAGGCGATCAGGATATTGATCAACAGCCCGATGAGCTGGTCGAACGCCCAACTGCCGAGCCGGAAGCAGGCGTAGAGCGCCAGGGCGAGAACCATGGCTCGCGGCAACCATGCGGGCATTCGGGCCGACCCGCTGCCGGAAGGCGGGGTCGGTGGCGCGGCCGGCGGGACGGGCTGGGTCAAGGGCGGCTGGGTCTGTGCTGTCTCGTCTGTCGGTGCCACGGATCCAGTCTCGCCTACGGCTGTGCCAGCCGGCCGCCCGCCCCCGGAACAGCTGAGGTCCAGCGGTGGGCGGGCAAGGCGTCAGCGTTTGTCGGCGGGGATGCCGACCGCCGTGCAGACACCGCGCCAGACGTCCTTCGCTTCCCAGCCCTCGGCCAGCGCCTGGTGCACCGTACGCCCGCCGAGCTCGGCCATCACGTGGTCGCGCGCAAAGGAGTCGGCGTACCCCGCACCGAAGTGGTCCGCCATCCGTTCCCAGAAAATCGTCAACCGCATGACTTCAGTATCCCGCTCCTGGGAGTGCAGCCGCGCCGCTATGCATTGTCGAGAGCGCTTACCGGCCTACGGTCGGTCCATGGCCGGAACAGGAGCAAGCCCCCTCAAGCGTGCCGAGCAGTTCATCTGGCTCACGGCCCGCGTCCTCGAACAGCGGCGGTTCGCCCATCACTTCCTGGGAGGGGGCGCGGACGCGGTGGAGACCGCGCTCGCTGCCTATCTCAATGAGGACGGCGGATATGGTCACGCACTCGAACCGGATCTGCGGGGCCCTGTCAGCCAGCCGCTGCACACGGCCCATGCGCTCAGCGTCCTGGACTCCATCGGGCGTTGCAGCGGCCTGCGGGTGGAACGGATCTGCCGCTTCCTGACCGATGTGTCGACCAAGGAGGGGGCGCTGCCCGCACTTCTCCCCTCGCAGCGCGGCTATCCGGCCGCGCCGTTCATCCCGATCGTCGACGACCCTCCGGCCCAGTTGCTGGCCACCGGCCCCGTCGTCGGACTGCTGCACCGCAACGCGGTGTGGCACGCCTGGCTGTTCCGGGCCACCGATTTCTGCTGGGCGGCGGTCGACTCGCTGGAGAAATCGCATCCGTACGAGATCGCAGCCGCGGTCGCCTTCCTCGACGGCGCTCCGGACCAGGCACGGGCGGAGGCGACGGCGGACCGCCTCGGGCGGCTGGTACGGGAACAGCGGCTGGCCGTACTGGATCCGGAGCGGCGTGCGGAGTACCCGGTGGCGGCCGGTTACGCACCGGGCGAGCAGCATTTCCCGTACGACTACGCCCGCACCCCCGAATCGCTCGCCCGCCGCTGGTTCACCGACGAGGAGCTGGAACGCTCGCTCGACCATCTGGCGGCGGAGCAGCAGGCGGACGGCGGCTGGCCGGTGAACTGGCGGCAGTGGGCACCTGGCACCGCACTGGAGGGCCGCCCCCTGGTGACGCTCAAGGCGCTGCTGACGCTGCGGGCGCACGGCCGCAGCCTCCACTGAGACCGGGCGGCGCGGTTCGCCCCCGACGCAGCCGCCATGGGGCGGCGGACGCGCCGTCGATCCCCGGGGCGGGGCAGCGCAACAGGGCAGCGACCCGGTGGCTGCCAGGGCCGGGGCGCGACGGACGCACGCGTTGCCTGTCCGGCCAGGTTGGCTACCCGAGCGCGCGCACCCCCGCCGTGACGACGACGGCAGCTCCCACGACCACCAGGAAGGGTGCGCGCAGCACCAAGGCGAGTGCGGCGGCGGCGAGCCCCGCACCCCGGGCGTCGAGCACCAGGTGCTGTCCGTTCCCGAAGGTCTGCTGTGCCGTGAGGGCCGCCAGGAGCGCCACCGGCAGGAGCGCGGCAAGACGCTGTACGAGCGGGCGTTCCAGTGCCCCCGCGGGGACGAGCAGTCCCAGCAGCTTGGCGAGGTAGCAGCCGGCGGCGGTGAGGGCGATCGCTATCCATACGTTCATCGGGCGTCCTCCGTCGTGGTCGCGTCCTTGGCCGCGCTGTCCGTGGCCGATGCCTTCCTGCGTCCCATCAAGAAGAGGACAGCGGGTGCGGCGAGCGCGGCAAGCAGCACGGGTACGCCCGCGGGCAGCACGGGCAGCGCCCCCAGGGCGAGCAGGACGGCGAGAGCGGCCGTGACGCGCTCCGTGGTGCTCTTCAGCATCGGAGCGAGCAGGGCGAGGAAGACGGCGGGGCTTGCCGCGTCCAGCCCCCAGGTGTCGGTGTCGCCGAGCGCCTCGGCGCCCAGCGCCCCCAGCAGTGTGGTCAGGTTCCACAGCACGTACAGGGTGAGTCCGGTGACGGTGAAGCCGATCCGTGCGGCCCGCCGGGTGGGCTGCGGCAGCGTCACCGCGGTCGTCTCGTCGATGACCCAGTGGGCGGCGAGCGGTCGCACGGCGCGCGGGAGGGCGAGCAGCTGTGACAGCCGCAGACCGTAGAAGGCGTTGCGTACGCCGAGGAAGAACGCACCGGCGGCGGCGGTGTACGGGTTTCCGCCTGCGGCAAGGGCGCCCACCAGCGCGAACTGCGAGGCGCCTGTGAAGACGAGGAGGCTGAGCGCGCAGGTCTGGAGCAGGCTCAGGCCGGAGCCCGCCGAGGTGACACCGAAGGCGAAGCCGGAGAGGCCCACCGCGATACCGACGCCGAGGGCGTCGCGGATGACGGCCGCGTCCGGCTTCGCCTCGCCGACGGCGGTCTCGGCTGTCTCGGCTGTCTCGCCGAGTCTCTTTGAGGATGCTGTCTGTTCTGGCACGGCCAGAACGCTACGCGGACGAAGCTGGACCGGTCTTGTACGTTTTTGCGCGTTCGCGCTGGTACGCGCCGGGCGGCACCCCCACGATCCGGGTGAAATGACGGTTGAGGTGCGGCTGATCGGTGAAGCCGACCCCTGCCGCCGCGTCCGCCGGCGCGATGCCCGCATCGAGCAGCCGCCGTGCACGCCGCACCCGGGCATCGGTGAGCCAGGTGTGCGGCGGCATCCCGTACTGCTTCTTGAACGCACGCAACAGGGCGAAGGGGCTGGTGCCGAGCTCGGCGGCCAGCGTCTCCAGTGTCGGCGGCTCGGCCATGCGGCTCTCCAGCACCGCACGCGCCCGCTCCGCGTCCTGGGTGCCGGCCGACCGGGGAGCACGGGCGGGCAGCACGGTGCCGTGGCGGCTGAGCAGCCGCGCGACCATGATCCGCAGCATGCTGTCGGCGGCGAGCGCATTGCCCTCCTCGGCCGCCCGGTGCACCTCGCCGATGAGCCGGGCCGCCTCCGGGTCCAGGACGCTGGTCTCGGCGAAGCCGACCGTGCCGCGCAGCCGCGTCGTATCGGCAGCGATGTCGTTGATCACCTGCGCGGACGGGTACAGCGTGGCGTACACCCAGCCCTCGGGGGTCCCGGCCCGGGCGGTGTGCGGCACCTCCGGATTGATCATGACGACGGTGCCGGGACCCGCGTGCACGGTGCCGCCGGGCAGCCCGACGTCCTCGACGCCCCGGGTGATGGTGCCGAAGACATAGCCCTCGTGACTGTGGCGCGGGAAGGTGTGGCGGACGTACCGGGCGCGCAGAAGATCGAGATCGGGCAGTTCCGCGTACTGCCAGTACCTGGCCCACTCCCCCGGGGCCGAATCCGGGGCCGGCCCCGGATTCAATGGTGCCGCCATAGCCGGAATTCTCGCAGGTACCGGACGTGGTCAGCGCCCGGTACCGGCCATCCTCACCGTCCAGTACCGGCCCTCGTCACCCTGGGGTACCGATCCTTGTCACCCCCGGCATCAGTCCGTTGTCAGTGGTCGGGTGCACGATGGGGGACATGGCCGGCTCTGCTCTCCATGCGTTCTCCCCCGCCACCCGCAGCTGGTTCGCGGGTGCCTTCAGCGCGCCGACGTCCGCGCAGGAGGGCGCCTGGCGGGCGATCGGCGAGGGCTCGGACGTGCTGGTCGTCGCGCCCACCGGATCGGGCAAGACGCTCGCCGCGTTTCTCGCCGCGCTGGACCGGCTGGCAGCCGTTCCGCCGCCCGCCGAGGCGAAGAAGCGCTGCCGCGTGTTGTACGTGTCGCCGCTCAAGGCCCTCGCGGTCGATGTGGAGCGCAACCTCCGCTCGCCGCTGACCGGCATCCGCCAGGAATCGGTGCGCCTCGGGCTGCCCGAGCCCGATGTGCGGGTGGCCATCCGGTCGGGCGACACCCCGCCCGCCGAGCGTCGCTCCATGGCGACCCGCCCGCCGGACATCCTGATCACCACCCCCGAGTCGCTGTTCCTGATGCTGACGTCGTCGGCGCGCGAGGCGCTGTCGGGGATCGAGACGGTGATTCTGGACGAGGTGCACGCCGTCGCCGGTACGAAGCGGGGCGCCCATCTCGCCGTATCGCTGGAGCGCCTCGACGAGCTGCTGCCGCGTCCCGCGCGGCGGATCGGTCTGTCCGCGACGGTCCGTCCGGTCGACGAGGTGGCGCGGTTCCTCTCCCCGCAGCGGAAGGTGGAGATCGTCCAGCCGCCGTCCACCAAGCAGTTCGACCTGTCGGTGGTCGTGCCGGTGGAGGATCTGGGCGAGCTCGGCGGTTCTCCCGCCACGGACCCGGACCAGGCGGGCCAGGCGGACAAGCCATCGATCTGGCCGCATGTCGAGGAGCGGATCGCCGATCTCGTCCAGGCACACCGCTCCACCATCGTCTTCGCCAACTCCCGCCGTCTCGCGGAACGGTTGTGCAACCGGCTCAACGAGATCGCCTACGAGCGAGCCACCGGCGAAACGATGCCGGAGGCCCACTCCCCCGCCGGGATCATGGCCGAGTCCGGTGCGGCGAAGGGCGCCCCCGCGCTGCTCGCCCGCGCCCACCACGGTTCGGTCTCCAAGGAGCAGCGCGCCCAGGTCGAGGAGGACCTCAAGGCGGGCCGGCTGCCCGCCGTGGTCGCCACCTCCAGCCTGGAGCTGGGCATCGACATGGGCGCGGTCGATCTGGTGATCCAGGTGGAGTCACCGCCGTCGGTCGCCTCCGGGCTGCAGCGGGTCGGCCGGGCCGGCCACCAGGTCGGCGCGGTCTCCACCGGAGTGGTGTTCCCGAAGTACCGGGGGGACCTGGTGCAGTCGGCGGTGGTCACCGAGCGGATGCGCACAGGCGCGATCGAGGCGCTCCGGATCCCGTCGAACCCGCTGGACGTGCTGGCCCAGCAGCTGGTCGCCATGGTCGCCCTGGACACCTGGCAGGTGGACGACCTGCTGGCCGTGACCCGCCGCGCGGCCCCCTTCGCCTCGCTCCCGGAGTCGGCGTTCACTGCCGTGCTGGACATGCTGGCGGGCCGCTATCCGTCCGATGCCTTCGCCGAGCTGCGTCCGCGCGTGGTGTGGGACCGCGTCGCCGGTACGGTCACGGGCCGCCCCGGCGCCCAGCGGCTCGCCGTCACCTCCGGCGGCACGATCCCCGACCGCGGGCTGTTCGGGGTCTTCCTCGCCGGGGCCGACCCCAAGAAGGGCGGCGGCCGGGTCGGCGAGCTGGACGAGGAGATGGTGTACGAGTCCCGGGTCGGCGATGTCTTCACCCTGGGCACCACGTCCTGGCGGATCGAGGACATCACCCGCGACCGGGTCCTGGTGTCGCCCGCCCCGGGCGTTCCGGGACGGCTGCCGTTCTGGAAGGGCGACCAGCTGGGCCGCCCGCTGGAGCTCGGCCGCGCGCTGGGCGCGTTCCTCCGCGAGATCGGCGGACTGTCGCCCGGGGACGCCAGGTCGCGGCTGCTCGCCGCCGGTCTCGACACCTGGGCCGCCGACAACGTCCTGTCGTACATCGACGAGCAGCGCGACGCCTGCGGCCATGTCCCCGACGACCGGACCATCCTCGTCGAGCGCTTCCGCGACGAGCTGGGCGACTGGCGGGTCGTCGTGCACTCCCCCTTCGGCGCGCAGGTCCACGCCCCTTGGGCGCTGGCTCTGAGTGCGCGCCTCGCCGAGCGGTACGGCATGGATGCCCAGGTGATGCATGCCGACGACGGCATCGTGCTGCGGCTCCCCGACGCCGACATGATGGGCCTGGACCTCCTGGATTTCGATCCGTCCTTCGATCCGTCCGGGAACCCGGTCCGGGAGGCGGCTGCCCCGTTGGCCGCGGCATACGACAGCGACCAGCCTCCGGTCGGCGCCGCGGACGTCGCCTTCGACCAGGGCGAGATCAACCAGATCGTCACCGACCAGGTCGGCGGATCGGCCCTGTTCGCCTCCCGCTTCCGCGAGTGCGCGGCGCGTGCCCTGCTGCTGCCCCGTCGCAGCCCCGGCAAGCGCACCCCGCTCTGGCAGCAGCGCCAGCGTGCCGCCCAGCTCCTCCAGGTGGCCTCTGAGTTCGGCTCCTTCCCGATCGTTCTCGAAGCGGTCCGCGAATGTCTTCAGGACGTCTTCGACGTTCCCGGGCTCGTGGAGCTGATGGGCGACCTCGAAGCACGCCGCGTCCGTCTGGTCGAGGTGACCACCCAGGAGCCCTCGCCCTTCGCCCGCTCGCTCCTCTTCGGTTACGTCGCGCAGTTCCTGTACGAGGGCGACTCGCCGCTGGCCGAGCGGCGGGCGGCCGCGCTCTCGCTGGACTCCCACCTCCTCGCCGAGCTTCTCGGCCAGGCGGAACTGCGCGAGCTGCTCGACGCCGAGGTACTGGGCGAGCTGCAGCAGGAACTCCAGTGGCTCACCGAGGACCGCCGGATCAAGGACATCGAAGGCGTCGCCGATTTGCTGCGCGTCCTCGGCCCGCTCACCGAGGCCGAGTTGGCCGAGCGCGGCGCCGAGCAGCCCTGGGCCCCGGAGCTGGCCTCGGCCCGACGGGCCATCCGGGTCCGGATCGGCGGAGCCGACCACTGGGCGGCGATCGAGGACGCAGGCCGGCTGCGGGACGCGCTGGGCACGGCCCTCCCGGTCGGCGTGCCGGAGGCGTTCACCGAGCCGGTGAAGGACCCGCTCGGCGATCTCCTTGCCCGCTATGCCCGCACGCACGGCCCGTTCACCTCCACCCAGGCGGCTGCCCGCTTCGGTCTCGGCATCGCCGTCACGGACGGCGCGCTGCAGCGGCTCGCCGCCTCGGGCCGGATTGTGCAGGGCGAGTTCCACCCCGCCGGCATCGGCCAGGAGTGGTGTGACGCCACGGTGCTGCGCCGGCTCCGCCGCCGCTCGCTCGCCGCCCTGCGTCAAGAGCTGGAGCCGGTCCCGCCCGCAGCCCTCGCCGGCTTCCTTCCGCAGTGGCAGCATCTCGGGAACAACAGCCTGCGAGGAATCGACGGACTGGCCCGCGCCATCGAGCAGTTGCAGGGCGCTCCCGTCCCCGCGTCGGCACTGGAAAAGCTGATCCTGCCGGGACGCATCACGGGATACACCCCAGCCCTGCTCGATGAACTCACCACCACCGGCGAGGTGATCTGGGCCGGTGCCGGTGCCCTTCCCGGGAAGGACGGCTGGCTGTCCCTCTATCTCGCCGACAGCGCACCCCTGCTCCTCCCGCCCCCGCACCCTCTCGAACTCAGTTCGCTGCACGAATCCGTCCTCACCGCACTGACCGGCGGATACGGGCTGTTCTTCCGGCAGATCGCCGATCAGGTGCGCGCCACCACGCACCCGGACTGCACCGATCCCCAACTCGCCGATGCCCTCTGGGACCTGACCTGGTCCGGCCGGCTGACCAACGACACGCTGGCTCCGCTGCGCTCACTTCTCGGCTCCGGACGCACAGCGGGATCGACGGCCCACCGCGCCAAGCGCAGCGTCCCACGCGGCCGTTACGGCTCACTCACCGCCACGGCCCGCCCCGCATCGCGCACCGGTCCGCCCACCGTCTCGGGCCGTTGGTCACTGCTGACCGGAACCGAGCCCGATCCCACGCACCGCGCCCACGCCCTGGCCCGCACCCTCCTCGACCGGCACGGTGTGGTGACCCGTGGCGCGGTCCAGGCCGAAGGCGTCGAGGGCGGCTTTGCCGCGACGTATCGGATCCTGGCCGCCTTCGAGGACAACGGGCAGGCCCGCCGCGGCTATGTCGTCGAGGGTCTGGGGGCGGCCCAGTTCGCGATGGACGGCGCGGTCGACCGGCTCCGTGCGGCCTCCACCGCCCGCGACCGTGCGGAAATGGGCGCGGCGCCCCGCGCACTGGTTCTCGCGGCCGCCGACCCGGCCAATGCGTACGGCGCGGCCCTGTCCTGGCCCGAACCGCCGGACGGCGCCGGACACAGACCGGGGCGCAAGGCAGGTGCCCTGGTCGTCCTGGTCGACGGCGAACTGACGCTGTACATGGAGCGCGGCGGCAAGACGCTGCTCGCTTGGCCGACCGACCCGGAGGACCCCGCGCTCCGGGCGGCGGCTGAGGCGCTGGCCGGTGCAGCGCGCGCCGGGGCGCTCGGCACGGTCACGGTGGAGCGCACCAACGGCGCCTCGTCCCTGACCTCGCCGCTGGGCCGCACGCTGGAGACGGCCGGATTCCACGCCACTCCAAGAGGCCTCCGCCTGCGCGCGTGACCCCGCACCGCACCTCAGAGCCTGTCGGCCGCCCTCTGATCGGGCGGCCACGGCGTGGCACGCACGCTTCCGGCGTTGCCGAAATGCCCCCTAGGGCCTGTTCTGAGTTCCCCGCCTGCGCCCCGACGCCCCGCACGCACGCTCGCCGCACGGCCCCGCAGGACAGGTGGCTCCGCCACACGACCTGCGACACCGCACGCCGATCGCACGCACCGACCGCCGCTGCGCCCGCGCTTCGCGCGAACGACGGGGAACTCAGAACAGGCCCTAGCAGCTCCTTCCCCAATCTCTCAGCTTCGTTCGAGCAGGGGAGAACCCATCCGAGGACCTTCCGGCGCCTTGGAATCGCACGCACCACGCCGCGTCTGCTCTCCGATCGAAGGTCACCCGACAGGCTCTCAGCCCACACATCCACCGATACCCACCCGCATACCCGCCCCGCACCACGCATCATGGAGGTATGCCCGAAGGAGACACCGTCCTGCAGACCGCCCAGCGTCTGCAAACCGCGCTGGCCGGTCAGATCCTCACCCACTCCGACCTGCGCGTTCCCCGCTTCGCCACGGCGGACCTCACGGGCCGGACCGTTCACGACGTCACCCCGCGCGGCAAGCATCTCCTCACCCGGATCGAGGGCGGCCTCACCCTGCACAGTCATCTCGGGCTGGACGGCGCCTGGCGCCTCTACACTCCGCGTGAGCGCTGGCGCGGCGGCCCGGACCACCAGATCCGCGCGGTCCTCTCCACCGCCCACCACACCGCGGTCGGCTACCGGCTCCCCGTTCTCGAACTCCTCCGCACAGTCGACGAGGAGAAGGCGGTCGGCCACCTCGGGCCCGATCTGCTGGGCCCCGGCTGGGACCCCGACACCGCCCTGCGCAACCTGCTGGCCGACCCTGACCGCCCCCTCGGCGAAGCCCTCCTCGACCAGCGCAACCTGGCCGGTATCGGCAACATCTACAAGGCCGAGCTCTGCTTCCTCGCGCGCGCCACCCCCTGGCTCCCCGTCGGTGAGCTGCCCGCCTCCACCGCCGCCCGTCTGGTCGCCACGGCCAAGCAGCTCCTCGAAGCCAACCGCAACCGCACGGTCCGCACGACCACCCGAGCACAGCCCAACGGCTACGGCCCCCGTGAGCGTCTCTGGGTCTACGGCAGGACGCACCGCCCCTGTCTGCGCTGCGGCACCCCCATCCGCGTGGCGGAGCAGAACACCCGCCCCGCCTACTGGTGCCCACGTTGCCAATCAGGCCCCACACCATAGTTGACGCATCGTCAGATCCACCCGTACGGTCCGGACATGCCTCTCACCGCGTACGACCTCACCGGCCGATCCGCGTTCATCACCGGAGCGGGCGGCGGCATCGGCCGAGCCTGTGCCGTCCTGCTCGCGGAGGCGGGAGCCGCCGTCCACTGCGCAGACCTCGACGAGAAGGGCCTGCTGGAGACCCGGGAAATGATCACTGCGGCAGGTGGCGAAGCCCACGCCCATCCCCTCGACGTCACCGACCGCAGTCAGCTCAGGAGTGCGGTCACCACAGCGGGTGAGGTCGGCATCCTGGCCGCCGTCGCCGGAATCATGCATACGAGCAGCGTTCTGGAGACGGCTGACGAGGACCTCGACCGGGTCATGGCCGTCAATTTCAAGGGGGTTCTGTATGCGTGCCAGGAAGTCGCCCGCAGCATGATCGCGCGCGGCGCACCGGGCTCGATGATCACCATGGCCTCGGGCGCGGTAGACGCCTCAAGTCCGGGCCTGCTCTGCTACAGCGCGGCCAAGGCGGCGGTCGTCCAGTTGACCAGGACTCTGGCGACCGAGCTGGGCCCTCAGGGCATCCGCGTCAACGCTGTCGCCCCCGGCTGGATCCGTACGCCGATGACCGCCCGCCACGACGCAGAGCAGCAGCACCGGGCCGAGGGCGTGATGGTACGGATATCCCCGCTCGGCCGCGTGGGTGAGGCCGAGGATGTCGCCCACACGGTCCTGCACCTCGCATCCGATGCTTCGTCCTTCATGACGGGTCAGATTCTCCGTCCGAACGGTGGCGTCGCCATGCCCTGGTAGTACGCCAGGCCGTCTCGACACCGCGCACCCCTGCCACGCACCACGCGCCCGCGGCAGCACCGATCGCCTCCGCACGCGCCCTGAGCGTTCCCGTGGGCCGGACGCTCGCGGCCACATGGACGGGCAGGAGGCTGAGCCCCCACCCGCCCGCCGTCACCGCGCCCTCGACCAGCCCGGCATGTTCCGGCTGAAGGACCAGCCGGAGCACGGCCCACCACCACACTCCGCCGAGAACGAGCGCGGGCACCCATCTCCGTACCATGGCTGCCTCCTCCGGCCGAACCTAGTCCGGCCCGATCGCCCAGCGGGAGGGCGTACCGGCGCAGTACCGGCGCGCTTGTCCGGGGGCGGACACCGTTACGCGCTCTCCGTCTGGCTCGTCCAGGCGTGCTGCCGCAGGTTGACGGCCCGAGCTGCGCAGGGAACAGCGCTCCGGAACCGATACCGCTCAGGCACTGCGATCTCGGTGACCGTGGTGTTCCCCTCTGCAGTCTCGCCCGGGACCACCGGAGCCGCATCCAGAATCTCTGGTGTCGCCGTCGGGGGCAGCTACTTCTACGCGGTGGTTGAGCTGAAGCGGTGCTCCGGACGCAGGGCGCCCTGAGGACACAAGCTTCGTTGACCGGCACACCCGTCCGGAAGGGCGCGCGAGTCCCTGACGGCGGCGTCCGCACACACCAGAGCCCCGGCCACCCCCGCGAAGGGGGCCGACCGGGGCTCTGGTTCACACCGGACCGCGCGGGTCAGGCGGCGACGACATCCACCGCTTCCGCGGGTGCCTTGATCGTCACCCTTCCCGTCGGCACACCTGCCACCGACGTCACGGAGACGGAATTGAGCATTGGGCGTACCGGCACTGGCACCGGATCGCTGGCTGCTGCCGACTCGGCCAGCTCAGCCAGCGACAGCTCATCGCTCACTTCACGCATGAGCTCGGACATCCGTACGTCAAGCGCGTCGCAAATGGCGGAGAGCAGCTCGGAGGATGCCTCCTTCTGCCCCCGCTCCACCTCGGAGAGATAGCCGAGCGAGACTCGGGCGGACGAGGAGACTTCGCGCAGAGTACGGCCTTGGCGCTGGCGCTGCCGACGCAGCACGTCACCAAGCAGGCGACGGAGCAGAATCATCGGTGGCTCCCTCCTCGGACCGCGTAGCCGCATCCTTCACGCCCCACCGTACCGCCTCGCGCTGCGGCCGTGCGGGGAGCGATGTCGTGTTCACTCAGGGCTGCAAACATCAATTCCCCCCGTTCTGTTCCGTATCCTGTGCGCTCGCATTGTCGTCGAGTTCTCCGGAGAGCAGTTCGAGCAGGCTCCGTACGCTCTTTCTACGGATGTCCGCCCGGTCACCGTTCAACCGCAGCGCGGCCACTTTCTCCGCGCCCTCCGGTCCCGCCACAGCGACGTAGACCGTGCCGACCGGCTTTCCGTCCTGTTCATCGGGTCCCGCGACGCCGGTCGTCGCCACTCCCCAGTCTGCACCGAGAATCCGCCGGACACCGATCGCCATCTGTCGGGCGACCTCGGGATCCACGGCTCCGCGCGCTGCCAGCAGGGCCCCGTCCACGGCCAGCACATCCCGCTTCAGGGACGTCGCGTAGGCCGTCACGGACCCGCGGAAGGAGCGCGAGGCACCGGGTACGGAAGTGAGCTCCGCCGCAACCAGGCCGCCGGTCAGCGACTCGGCGACGGCGAGGGTCTCCCCTCGCCGTACGAGCTGCTGCAGCACCCGGGCCGCGGCAGTCACCGCTCGGCCTCCGCCGGGCCACGGACCTCGGCCGCCTCGGCAGCCGCCGCTGCGGCCCGTTCGGCCGCCAGACCCTGGCGCCGCAGCACCACGGCCTGACGCACGTAGTCGAGTCCGGTGACGACCGTCAGCACGACGGCCACCGCCATCACCCAGAAGCGCAGTGTGGCGAGCGGGCCGGTCAGCGCCAGGATGTACATCCCGACGGCCGTCCCCTGTGCCAGCGTCTTCATCTTCCCGCCGCGACTGGCCGGGATCACCGCATGCCGGATCACCCAGAACCGCATCAGCGTGATGCCGATCTCGCGGAAGAGGATCAGGCCGGTGACCCACCACGGCAGATCACCGAGGTACGACAGACAGATCAGCGCGGCCCCCATGATCGCCTTGTCGGCGATCGGGTCGGCGATCTTCCCGAAGTCGGTGACCAGGTTGTACGTACGCGCCAGATGACCGTCGAAGAGGTCGGTGATCATGGCGATGGCGAACGCCGCCCAGGCGAAGGACCGCCAGGCGGGGTCGTAGCCGCCGTCGTGGAGCAGCAGCACAACGAAACCCGGCACCAGCAGCAGCCGCGCCATGGTGAGGATATTGGCGATGTTCCACAGGCTGGCCTGGTTGACGGCCGCAGCGCCCAGCTTGCCGCCGCGGACCGGCTTCGCGCCGGAACCGCCTGCCGCGGATGCCGGGACTCCCGTCATCTGGCCGCCTCCGCAAGCTCGGAACACTCGGCCACCAGGTCCACTCCTTCGGTGCCCACCACCTTTGCCTCGACCATACGGCCCGGCGCGAGACCCTCGCGTGCGGTGAAGAGCACCTGGCCGTCCGTTTCGGGTGCCTGGTGCGCAGCACGCCCCACCGCGCGCGGCTCGTCCTCGGTGGGGTCGACGGACTCGACCAGCACCTGCAGGGACTCCCCGAGCCGCTCCTCGGCACGCTGCGAGGTCAGCTCCTCGGCCAGCTGCGAGATGTGCGCGAGCCGCTCCGCGATGACGTCGGCGTCCAGCTTGTTGTCGTAACCGACCGCCTCGGTGCCCTCCTCGTCGGAGTAACCGAAGACGCCGATCGCGTCGAGCCGTGCGCCCGTGAGGAAGCGTTCCAGCTCGGCGAGGTCCGCCTCGGTCTCCCCGGGGAAGCCCACGATGAAGTTCGACCGCGCACCGGCCTGCGGCGCCTTGTTCCGGATGGTCTCCAGAAGCTCCAGGAAGCGGTCGGTGTCGCCGAAGCGGCGCATCGCCCGCAGCACACCGGGGGCGGAGTGCTGGAAGGAGAGGTCGAAGTACGGGGCGACCTTCGGCGTCGAGGTCAGTACGTCGATCAGACCGGGCCGCATCTCGGCGGGCTGCAGGTAGCTGACCCGGATCCGCTCGATCCCGTCGACGTCGGCGAGCTCCGGCAGCAGCGTCTCCAGCAGCCGGATGTCGCCGAGGTCCTTGCCGTACGAGGTGTTGTTCTCGGAGACCAGCATGACCTCCTTGACGCCCTGCTCGGCCAGCCAGCGGGTCTCCTGCAGCACGTCCGAGGGGCGCCGCGAGATGAAGGAACCGCGGAAGGACGGGATGGCGCAGAACGAGCAGCGGCGGTCGCAGCCGGAGGCGAGCTTCACCGAGGCGACCGGGCTGGTGCCCAGCCGGCGGCGCAGCGGGGCGCGCGGCCCGGAGACCGGAGCAACGCCGTCCGGGAGGTCCGCGGGGGCCGGGGCGGCTTCCTGCGCGTGTCCGGGCAGCGCGACGGCGGCGTCCTGCCGCTCGGCCGGGCTGATCGGCAGCAGCTTGCGCCGGTCACGCGGGGTGTGGGAGGCGTGGATGCCCCCGCTGAGGATGGTCTGGAGGCGGTCGGAGATGTCGGCGTAGTCGTCGAATCCGAGGACTCCGTCGGCTTCCGGCAGGGCTTCGGCAAGGTCCTTGCCGTAGCGTTCGGCCATGCAGCCGACGGCGACCACGGCCTGGGTCCGGCCATGGTCCTTCAGATCGTTGGCTTCGAGGAGTGCGTCGACGGAGTCCTTCTTGGCGGCCTCGACGAACCCACAGGTGTTGACGACGGCGACATCCGCGTCGGAGGCATCCTCGACGAGCTCCCAGCCGTCCGCTGCCAAGCGGCCTGCGAGCTCCTCCGAGTCCACCTCGTTACGGGCGCAGCCAAGAGTGACAAGGGCGACGGTACGGCGTTCGGGCATGGGCTCAAGACTACGTTGTCCTGGCACGGGCCCCGCCGAGCAGGGTTCCCCTGTGACAGCGAGTAACAACGAGTCGAGCGCCCGGCTGAACAGCCGGGCGCTCGTGTCACAACGTGCTGTCGGTCAGCCGACCTCAGGGTCGCCCTTCGTGTACGTGAGCCGTTCGACCTGACCCGGCTGGAACTTGTCCTCGACCTTCTTGCCGTTGACGAAGAGCTCGATCGAACCGGCGTCTCCGAGGACGAGGTCGACGCGCTCCTTGTCCTGGAAGGTCTTGGACTGGCCCTTCTGCAGCAGACCGTCGAAGAGCATCCGCCCGTTGTGGTCCTTGGCGGAGATCCAGCTCTTGCCCTGAGTGGCGCTGAGCTTGACCGTCACCTTGTCCCGCGGGGCCGCGGCGATGGCACTGTCGGAGGGTGCGGGCTTGGGGGCTGAGGTCTTGGTGGACTTGGGCTTGGGACTGTTCGTGTTGGGCGTCGAGCCCTCCGCGACCTGGGTGTTCGTACCGCCGTCGTCGCCACCCTTCAAGAAGGTGAAGCCGACGAAGCCGATCACGACGACGATCGCCGCGACCATGGCGGCGGTCCAGTTGGGCCGACGAGGATCGGAACGGATCCGCTCGGCTTCGAACAGCGGCGCCGCCGGTGTGGGCGCGGGTCGGCCGCCGTGCTCGCCGTCGTATTGCGAAACCAGTGGTTCCGGATCGATGCCGACTGCACGCGCCAGCGTACGGATATGGCCGCGGGCGTATACATCGCCGCCACAGCGGGTGAAGTCGTCCTCTTCGATCGCGTGCACGATGGGGATGCGCACCCGGGTGGACGAGCTGACCTCTTCGACCGTGAGACCTGCGGCGATTCGAGCCTGCTGGAGCACTCGACCGATCGAAGGCCGGTCGTCTTCGGGGGAGTTGCCGATGGACACGGGGGCGCCTTTCGAGCGTGAGCCACCTGCTGGGTGTTCAGTCTAGGGGTGGTACGAAAGGGTGGGGCAACCGGGAGAGAGGACTTTGTACGCCATCAGATTCGAACACTGTCCCATTTACCGGACCGCCCCGTGGAAGTACATTCTGCTGTCCCTCCAGTCAAATTGACGTACGACCCGACGAAACGGTTGCTCTTCCCACCCTTACGACGCTGTTTCCCCGCGGATCTGGGCCAACACCCCATCCAGCTCGTCCGGTTTCACCATGACGTCGCGCGCCTTGGACCCCTCGCTCGGTCCGACGATGTTGCGCGACTCCATCAGATCCATCAGCCGGCCTGCCTTGGCGAAACCGACCCGCAGCTTGCGCTGGAGCATCGAGGTGGACCCGAACTGGGTGGAGACGACCAGTTCGGCTGCCTGGCAGAGCAGGTCGAGGTCGTCGCCGATGTCCTCGTCGATCTCCTTCTTCTTGGCGGAGCCGACCACCACGTCCTCGCGGAAGACCGGCGCCATCTGATCCTTGCAGTGCTGGACGATGGCCGCGACCTCGCCCTCGGTGACGAAGGCGCCCTGCATGCGGGTGGGCTTGTTGGCACCCATCGGCAGAAACAGTCCGTCGCCCTTTCCGATGAGCTTCTCGGCGCCGGGTTGATCCAGGATCACGCGGCTGTCAGCGAGCGACGAAGTCGCGAAGGCGAGCCGGGATGGCACGTTCGCCTTGATCAGACCGGTGACCACGTCGACCGACGGCCGCTGGGTCGCGAGCACCAGGTGGATTCCGGCAGCGCGCGCCAGCTGGGTGATGCGGACGATGGCGTCCTCGACGTCGCGTGGAGCGACCATCATCAGGTCGGCGAGCTCGTCGACGATCACCAGGAGATACGGGTACGGCGAGAGCTCGCGCTCGCTGCCTTCCGGCGGCTTGACCTTGCCGTTGCGCACGGCCTGGTTGAAGTCGTCGATGTGCCGGAAACCGAACGCGGCCAGGTCGTCGTACCGGAGGTCCATCTCCCGTACGACCCATTGCAGGGCCTCGGCGGCGCGCTTCGGGTTGGTGATGATCGGCGTGATCAGGTGCGGGATGCCCTCGTAAGCGGTCAGTTCGACGCGCTTGGGGTCGACCAGTACCATCCGCACGTCGTCCGGGGTCGCCCGCACCATGACCGAGGTGATCAGGCAGTTGATGCAGGACGACTTGCCGGAACCGGTCGCACCGGCCACCAGTACGTGCGGCATCTTCGCGAGGTTGGCCATCACGTAGCCGCCCTCGACGTCCTTGCCGAGCGCGACCAGCATCGGGTGGTCGTCCTCGGCCGCGTCCGCGAGCCGCAGCACATCGCCGAGGTTGACCATCTCCCGGTCGGTGTTGGGGATCTCGATGCCGACGGCGGACTTCCCCGGGATCGGCGAGATGATCCGGACGTCGGGGCTGGCGACGGCGTACGCGATGTTCTTGGCCAGCGCGGTGATCCGCTCGACCTTCACGGCCGGGCCGAGCTCCACCTCGTACCGCGTCACCGTCGGTCCACGGGTGAAGCCGGTGACGGCGGCGTCGACCTTGAACTCGGTGAAGACGTTGGTCAGGGAGGCGACGATCGCGTCGTTGGCAGCACTCCGCGTCTTGCCCGGACCGCCGCGTTCCAGCAGGTCGAGCGAGGGCAGCGCGTACGTGATGTCGCCGGAGAGCTGCAGCTGCTCGGCGCGGGCCGGCAAGGGCTGGGACTGCGACGGATCGGGGGCGGGCTTCGTCAGATCGGGTACACCGCCGGAGGTCGCCGCACCCTTCCCCGCCCCGGTGCCCGGCTCCGCCTCACGGGCGCCCGGCACCGGATTGCCCGACTGCGCGCGGTCACGCTCGACGGAGACGCCCTGGGTCAGGTCGGCGACGATCGCCGAGGGCGGCATGCCGTTGAGCACCGCGCCGTCGAGCGCCGCGGCCGCGGCCGCTGCGACATCCACCGCGTCCATGGTGCGGTTCATCGCGGGCTGCACGGACGGCCTGCGCGGCCTGCGGCGCTTGGAGAGCGCCTCGGCCTCCGCCTGCTCGGGAGCGTACTCCTCGGGCGCCTCGGAGCGGCGCACGGACGGGCGTCGCGAGCGGGCGGGAAGCGCCTCGCGCCACTGCTCGTCGTACCGCTCGTCGTCGCTCTCGCCCTCCGCCTCGGGGTCGTACACCGGGTCGACGATCCCCAGCCTGGAGCCGAGCAGCCGCAGCCGCTGCGGAATCGCGTTCACCGGGGTCGCGGTGACGACGAGCAGACCGAAGACAGTGAGCAGCAGGAGCAGCGGTACGGCGAGGACCTCGCCCATGGTGAAGACCAGCGGCTTGGAGGCGGCCCAGCCGATGAGTCCGCCGGCGTCCTGCATCGCCGCGGTGCCGTCTCCGCGGCCGGGCGATCCGCACGCGATGTGGACCTGCCCGAGCACACCGATGACCAGAGCCGAGAGTCCGATGACGATACGGCCGTTGGCCTCGGGCTTCTCGGGGTAGAGGATCAGCCGTACGGCAATGGCACCGAGCAGTATGGGCACGAGCAGATCGAGCCGCCCGAAGGCACCGGTGACGAGCATCTCGACAAGGTCGCCGACGGGACCCCGCAGATTCGACCAGGTGCCCGCGGCCACGACCAGCGCGAGACCGAGCAGCAACAGCGCGACGCCGTCCTTGCGGTGTGCGGGATCGAGTCCCTTGGCACCGCGGCCTATGCCGCGGAACATCGCGCCGACGGCGTGGGCCGCACCGAGCCAGACGGCGCGCACCAACCGGTACACACCCCCGGTGGGAGACGGTGCGGGCTTGGGCGCAGCCGCCTTCTTCGCCACCGCCTTCTTGGCCGGAGCCTTCTTCGCGGGTGCGGTCTTCTTCGCGGGCGCGGCTTTCTTCGCCGGGCCCGCGGTACGGCCGGGACGCTTCGCGGTGCCCGCCGTGCCCTGGGAACCCTTGCCGGACGTACGTGAGGCCATGGGGCCGAGGTTACCGGTGTTGGCCGCCGTGAACACGTGCCCCTCTTGGTTCACCCGACCGTGTCGTCCTGCAGAGACCGGAAACTGACACGCCCTCACCAGGGGCGGATCGAGCGGCTGCCCCCGAACCCGGTTCCCGGGCCGGGGGGTTCGGCGAGCGGCGGCGTTATGAGGGAAGCGCGGCCGTGCCGCTTCCGGTGCCGGGCTCCAGCGCATCGAGCGCGCGCCTCAGTCCGGTCAGTTTCCGTTCGAGATGGGCCGCGGTGGCCACCGCGGCGGCGTCCGCCGACTCGTCGTCAAGCTGCTTGGAGAGCGCCTCCGCCTGCTCCTCGACGGCCGCGAGGCGCGCCGAGAGCTCGGCCAGCAGACCGGCAGGCTCCTTCTCCTGGCCGGCGCCGGGGTGGCCGCCGCCCTCCAGCTGTAGCCGCAACAGCGCCGCCTGTTCACGCAACTGGCAGTTCTTCATGTAC
The DNA here is from genome assembly GCF_044455345.1 of Streptomyces sp. NPDC051286. NCBI lineage: Bacteria > Bacillati > Actinomycetota > Actinomycetes > Kitasatosporales > Streptomycetaceae > Streptomyces > Streptomyces sp. NPDC051286. The sequence goes on from NZ_JBITER010000004.1 coordinate 249,047, forward strand.
AGCTCGACGAAGACCGAGACCTTGGCGCGCAGCACCCAGGGATCGAACGGCTTCGAGATGTAGTCCACCGCGCCGGCCGCGTAACCCCGGAAGGTGTGGTGCGGACCGTGGTTGATCGCGGTGAGGAAGATGATCGGGATGTCCCGGGTCCGCTCCCGTCGCTTGATGTGCGCGGCGGTCTCGAAACCGTCCATCCCAGGCATCTGGACGTCCAGCAGAATGACCGCGAAATCGTCCGTGAGCAGCGCTTTGAGCGCTTCCTCCCCTGACGATGCCCGTACCAGCGTCTGATCGAGCGCAGAGAGGATGGCCTCCAGCGCCAGCAGATTCTCCGGCCGGTCATCGACCAGGAGGATCTTGGCCTTCTGCACCATGGCCCGTCCTCCTCGCCCCGGAATTGCACCGGGCGCCGCCCCAGGGGACGACTCCCTTACGCCGTCCGTCCTTGTGCCGGTCATGGTAGCCGCACCCCGCCTGTCACCACACCCTGTCACCGCGATGTCACTGTGCACATACCGGAAACGCGGTGGGAGACCAGAAGGTTCCCCGCCCACCGCGTTCTCACACCCCTTCGAGCGCAGTCGATCAGCAACTTACCGCTATTCGTTCCAGAGGCGATCACTCTCCGCGCATCCACTGCTCCATGACGGAGAGCAGATGATCAGCATCGGCAGGCTTGGTGACATAGTCGGAAGCACCGGAGTCGATCGCCTTCTCCCGGTCGCCCTTCATCGCCTTCGCGGTCAGCGCGATGATGGGCAGCCCGGCGAACTGCGGCATCCTGCGGATCGCCGTCGTCGTCGCGTAGCCGTCCATCTCCGGCATCATGATGTCCATCAGCACGACCGTCACATCGTCGTGCTGCTCCAGGACTTCGATGCCCTCGCGCCCGTTCTCCGCGTACAGCACCGAGAGCCCGTGCTGCTCCAGCACGCTGGTGAGCGCGAAGACGTTACGGATGTCGTCGTCGACGATGAGGACCTTCTCGCCGTTGAACCGGAAGACCCTGCGGGCCTCGGACTCCTCCTGGCCGGACTGGGTCAACGACTCCTGAGCCGGCGCAGCCGGCTCGGCATGCCCGGCGGTCCTGGGCGGCAGCGCGGTCCGCCGCTCCACCCCGCCGAGTGCCTTGCGACGCCGCCGGAACAGCCCCGCGGAACCGGCCGCTTCATGCAGCGCCGTCCCCGAACCCGCGTCCGGAACCGGACCGTTCCCGGACACGGCACCGTGCGCCTCGATGGAACCGGGGCCGATCTGCGGGTAGCCCTGCGCCGGCAGCTCGCTGAGGTGCAGCGGCAGATACAGCGTGAAGGTCGAGCCGCGGCCCGGCTCGCTCGACGCATGGATCTCGCCACCGAGCAGCCGGGCGATCTCCCGGCTGATGGACAGCCCGAGCCCCGTACCGCCGTACTTGCGACTGGTCGTACCGTCCGCCTGCTTGAACGCCTCGAAGATCACCAGCATCTTGCTCGACGCGATCCCGATCCCGGTGTCGGCGACCGAGAACGCGATCAGATCGGCGTCGGCGTCGCGCAGCGAACCGGCTTCCAGGAGCTGCTCGCGGATGGCGTTCGGCACATCCGCGCCGGCCGGCCGGATCACCAGCTCGACGGCGCCGCTGTCGGTGAACTTCACCGCGTTGGAAAGGAGGTTCCGCAGTACCTGGAGGAGACGCTGCTCGTCCGTGTGCAGCGTGGCGGGAAGCTCCGGCGACACCCGTACGGAGAAGTCGAGCCCCTTCTCGGCAGTGAGCGGCCGGAAGGTCGCCTCCACGTAGTCGACCAGCTGGACGAGTGCGATCCGGGTCGGGCTGACGTCCATCTTGCCCGCCTCGACCTTCGACAGATCGAGGATGTCGTTGATCAGCTGCAGCAGGTCGGAACCTGCGCCGTGGATCGTCTCGGCGAACTCCACCTGCTTCGGGGAGAGATTTTCCTCGGCGTTGTCCGCGAGCAGCTTGGCCAGGATGAGCAGTGAGTTGAGCGGCGTGCGCAGCTCGTGCGACATGTTCGCCAGGAACTCGGACTTGTACCGCATCGAGACCGCAAGCTGTTCGGCACGCTCCTCCAGGACCTGCCGCGCCTCCTCGATCTCGGTGTTCTTCACCTCGATGTCACGGTTCTGCCGGGCCAGCAGTTCGGCCTTCTCCTCCAGTTCGGCGTTGGATGCCTGGAGCGCCTTCTGCCGGTTCTCCAGCTCCTCCGAGCGGTCGCGGAGCTGCTCGGTCAGCTCCTGCGACTGCTCCAGGAGCTTCTCCGTCTTGGTGTTGACGCTGATCGTGTTGACGCTGGTCGCGATCATCTCGGCGAGCTGGTTGAGGAAGTCCCGCTGAATGTGGGTGAACGGCTGGAACGAGGCCAGTTCGATCACACCGAGGACCTGCCCCTCGAAGAGCACCGGCAGCACGATCACATGCGCCGGCGGTGCCTCGCCCAGGCCCGAGGAGATCTTGAGATAGCCCGGCGGCACGTTGTCCACCTGGATCGTCCGCTTCTCCTCCGCCGCCGTACCGATGAGCGTTTCGCCGGGCCGGAAGGACGTCGGCATCGAGCCTGCGGAGTAGCCGTAGCTGCCCCGCATGCGGAGTACGTACGCACCCTCCTGGTCCGCGTCCGCCACCACCGCGTCGGTGTCACCGGTCGGCATGGCCAGGAAGAACGCCCCGTGCTGCGCCGAGACGACCGGGGTCAGCTCGCTCATGATCAGCGAGGCGACGTCGTCGAGATCACGGCGTCCCTGCATCAGACCGGAGATCCGGGCGAGGTTGCCCTTGAGCCAGTCCTGCTCCTTGTTGGTGGCCGTGGTGTCGCGCAGGTTGGCGATCATCGTGTTGATGTTGTCCTGCAGGGCCTGGATCTCGCCGGCCGCGTCCACATCGATCTTGAGGTTGAGATCGCCACGGGTCACTGCGGTGGCGACGGCCGCGATGGCCCGCACCTGGCGGGTCAGGTTCCCGGCCATCTCGTTCACGGACTCGGTGAGATCGCGCCAGGTTCCGTCGACGTCCCGGACCCGCGCCTGACCGCCCAGCTGACCCTCCGTACCCACCTCACGGGCCACCCGGGTCACCTGCTCGGCGAAGGACGACAGCTGGTCGACCATCGTGTTGATGGTGTTCTTCAGCTCCTGGATCTCACCACGCGCGTCGATGTCGATCTTCTTGGTGAGATCGCCCTTGGCGATGGCGGTGGTGACCGTGGCGATCTGGCGCACCTGGCCGGTCAGATTGGACGCCATCGAGTTCACCGACTCGGTGAGGTCCTTCCACGTACCGGAGACGCCCGGCACCCGCGCCTGACCGCCCAGCTCGCCCTCGGTACCCACCTCGCGGGCGACTCGCGTCACCTCGTCGGCGAACGAGGACAGCGTCGTCACCATCGTGTTGACGGTGTCGGCGAGCTCGGCGACCTCGCCACGTGCCTCGACGGTGACCTTCTTGGTCAGATCGCCGTTGGCGACCGCGGACGAGACCCGGGAGATGTTCCGGACCTGGCTGGTCAGGTTGTTGGCCATCAGGTTGACGTTGTCGCTGAGGTCCTTCCAGATGCCGGTCGCACCGCGCACCCGCGCCTGACCGCCCAGGATGCCCTCGGTACCCACCTCACGGGCGACCCGCGTCACCTCGTCGGCAAAGTTGAGCAGCTGGTCGACCATCGTGTTGACGGTCGTCACCAGTTCGAGGATCTCGCCCTTGGCGTCGACGGTGATCTTCTTGGAGAGATCGCCCTTGGCGACCGCGGTGGTGACCTCGGCGATGTTGCGGACCTGCAAGGTCAGGTTGTTCGCCATGCCGTTGACGGACTGGGTGAGGTCCTTCCACGTACCGGACACACCCTGCACCTCGGCCTGGCCGCCCAGGATGCCTTCCGTACCCACCTCACGGGCGACCCGCGTCACCTGCTCGGCGAAGTTCGAGAGCTGGTCCACCATCGTGTTGAGGGTGTTCTTCAGCTCCAGGATCTCGCCGCGGGCGTCCACGTCGATCTTCTGGGACAGGTCACCGCGCGCCACCGCGGTGGCGACCTGCGCGATGTTACGGACCTGAGCGGTGAGGTTCCCCGCCATGCCGTTCACCGAGTCGGTCAGATCGCGCCACACCCCGGCCACGCCGGGGACCTGCGCCTGGCCGCCGAGCCGACCGTCGGTGCCCACCTCGCGGGCCACCCTGGTCACCTGGTCGGCGAAAGCGGAAAGCTGGTCCACCATCGTGTTGATGGTGTTCTTCAGTTCGAGGATCTCGCCTCGGGCGTCCACGTCGATCTTCTGCGACAGATCGCCCCGGGCGACCGCCGTGGTCACCTGCGCGATCTGACGCACCTGGGAGGTCAGATTCCCGGCCATGAAGTTGACGGAGTCGGTGAGCTCCTTCCAGGTACCGGAGACGCCGTCGACCCGCGCCTGACCGCCGAGGCGGCCCTCCGTGCCCACGTCCCGCGCCATCCGGGTCACCTGGTCGGCGAAGGACGACAGCTGCGCCACCATCGTGTTGACGGTGTTCTTCAGCTCCAGCATCTCGCCGGCCACATCCACGGTGACCTTCTGCGACAGATCACCGTTCGCGACCGCGGTCGTCACCTGCGCGATGTCCCGCACCTGACCCGTCAGGTTCCGGAACGCCGTGTTCACCGAGTCCGTGAGGTCCTTCCACGTACCCGCCGCACCCGGCACCTCGGCCTGACCGCCCAGCCGGCCCTCGACACCGACCTCCCGGGCGACCCGGGTCACTTCCGAACCGAAGGACTGGAGCTGGTCCACCATCGTGTTGACGGTGTTCTTCAGCTCCAGCATCTCGCCGGCCACATCCACGGTGACCTTCTGCGTCATGTCACCGCTGGCCACCGCCGTGGTCACCTGCGCGATGTCCCGCACCTGCGTCGTCAGGTTCCGGAAGACCGTGTTCACCGAGTCGGTGAGGTCCTTCCAGGTGCCCGCCGCACCCGGCACCTGCGCCTGCCCGCCGAGCAGCCCCTCGCCACCGACCTCGCTGGCCACTCGCGTCACTTCGTCCGCGAAGGTCCGCAGCGTCTCGGTCATCTGGTTGATCGTCTCGGCGAGCTGCGCCACCTCGCCACGGGCGCTCACGGTGACCTTCTGCGACAGGTCGCCGCTGGCGACCGCCGTCGTCACCTCCGCGATCCCGCGCACCTGCGAGGTGAGGTTCCCGGCCATCGTGTTGACGGAGTCGGTGAGGTCCTTCCACACCCCGGCCACACCGGGGACCGTCGCCTGCCCGCCGAGCTCCCCCTCCGTGCCCACCTCACGGGCGACCCGGGTCACCTCGGAGGAGAACGACGACAGCTGGTCGACCATCGTGTTGACGGTGTTCTTCAGCTGCAGCATCTCGCCGGCCACGTGCACGGTGACCTTCCGCGACAGATCGCCCTTGGCGACCGCCGTCGTCACCAGGGCGATATCCCGCACCTGCGCGGTCAGCCGGTACGCCATGGTGTTGACGGAGTCCGTGAGGTCCTTCCAGGAACCGGACATTCCGCGCACCTGGGCCTGTCCGCCCAGCTTGCCCTCGGTACCCACCTCGACCGCGACCCGCGTCACCTGCTCGGTGAATGCCGACAACTGGTCGACCAGATTGTTGACCGTACGGGCCACCTTCAGGAACTCGCCGCGCAGCGGGCGCACGGTCTCGTCGGCCGTGTGCGACCGGAGTTCCATCCGCTGTTCCAGATCACCGTCGGCCACCGCCGACAGCACCCGCCCGACCTCCGAGACCGGCCGCGCCAGGTCGTCGACCAACTCGTTCGACGCATCGATGGCCGCGGCCCACGAGCCCTCGCAGGCCCCTGTCTCCAGGCGCTCGGTGAGCTTCCCCTCACGCCCGACCACCCGACGTACCCGGGCCAGCTCGCCGGTGAGGTGGAGATTGCGGTCGGCGACCTCGTTGAAGACCGCCGAGATCTCTGCCAACGGCCCCTCGCCGGAGACGGTCAGACGCCTGCGGAAATTCCCGTCGCGCATCGCCACCAGGCCGGCCAGCAGTCTGTTGAGTGCCGCGGCGTCCACTTCGATGGTTCCATTGCGCTGCTTCTTCACGGACTGTCCGCCTTTTGTGCGCGTTGCTGATCCCCGCGCCGCCACGCCAGACTCCACCGTGTCCCTCCCGCAGGGGTTGACCGTATCGCTCGGGCCTTGCCTGGGATCTTGCCCAGTTCCACATTGGCTCACCGCCACGGTCCACCGTCGACGGGTGACCATGCGGACGTCAAATCGTTGAAAGCTACCAGGCCGGAACTGATCGAGGTGGAACCTCCAACGGTTGTCCCGCATCCCTCCGTTGAGAAGACCACACTTGTCCGACCAGACACCGTTTCCTGGTCGCGCTTGCCCGAAGTCGGCCCTCGTGTACCCGACACCGGGAGCGAGCGTCTAGCCTGGCAGGCGAATCGAAGCGGCGAGAAACGGGCACAGGACTCGGGGAAGCGACGAGACACCATATGGGGAGTGCTGTGATCACCGCGCGCGCGGCTGCCACCTTCGACCCGGCCGGGCGCTCCGTCGCGACCGCCCGCGCCTTTGTCCGTGACACCCTGCAGGGGTGGGGGTACGCCGACATCGTCGACGACGCGGTCGTGCTCACCAGCGAGCTCGTGACCAATGCTGTGGTGCATGCAGGCACCGCCGCCGATGTGCTGTGCCTGCGTACGGAGGACGGCGTCCGGGTCGAGGTCTCCGACCACTACCCGGAGCGGGAGATCCCGCTCCAGAGCACCGGACTCGACTTCGGCAGCCCCGATCGTGAGGGCGGCCGCGGTCTGCTGCTCTGCGCGGCACTCGCTTCCCGGTGGGGCGTCGAGTACACCCCGGCGCGCAAACAGGTCTGGTTCCAGCTCGATCTTCCCGAGCGCCCGGTGGGCATCCGTTCCGCGGGCCCGCTGCTCCCCGTCGACCTCCTCCCGGTCGCGGACGAGCGCGTCCGGGTCGCCGTCGTACAGATCGACCACTCCGGTTCCATCGCCGGGTGGAACGACGACGCCGCGTTCCTCTTCGGCCACTCCGCGGAACAGGTCACCGGCAAACAGCTCACCGACTTCACCGCCTGGCCGCACACCCCCGGCACCAGCACCGGAATCGCCGACGCGCTCCAGCTCTCCCGCTGGGAAGGCAGTTACGGCATCCGAGGCGCCGACGGCCGCACCATGCCCGTGTACGCCTCTCACCTCAGAGTCCGCGACACCCAGGGCGAACCGTCCACGGTCTGTCTTCTGGTCCGCGACCACGAACGTGCCGTACTCCAGTCACCGGTGCGCACCCCGGTCACCGACGCGGGCTCCGAGAGCCGCACGACGGACCCCTTCGAGGTGTTCATCGGCTCCCCCGCCCCCGACGACCTCGACGGGCTGCTCCAGCGCACCGTCGAACGGGCCCGCGACATGCTCGACGCGGATTCCGCCTTCCTGCTGCTGGCCACCGATGACGAGACCGAGCTGGAGGTCCGGGCCACGACCGGCCTCCCGTCCGCCCGTCAGCGTTTCGCCCGCGTCCCTGTGGAAGCAGGAGCGGGTCGGTACGGCTCCGCCCGGATGCCGGCCGTGCACGAAGACCTCACGGTCGTCCCCGGCGCCGTGCCGCTGCTCAGCGACACGGGAATGCGCTCCGTCGTGACCGTCCCGCTGAAGGTCGAAGGACGCCTCACGGGGTCCCTGGGCGTCGCGACGGAATCGCCCGGCCGGTACACCAACGAGGAGGCCCTGCGTCTCCAGTTCGCCGCGGACCGTATCGCGCTCGCCGTCGAATCGGCTCGCCTCGGCGAACTGGAACGGCTCCGCCGCGGTTCGCTGTCCTTCCTCGTCGAGGCGTCCGACCTCCTCGCCGGCACCCTCGACCGGGACCAGACACTTGCCCTGATGGCCCAGATGACGGTCCCCACCCTGGCCACCTGGTGCGCCGTCTACACGATCGCCGACCAGTCCTCGGAGCCGTACCTCTCGTACGTCCTCCACGAGGACGAAGAACTCATCGACGGTCTCAAAGACCTGCTCTCCAAGATCTCCCCGCCTGACCCCGTGCCGACTCCTGGCGCCCGCGTCTGGGCCGCCCCCTCCGAGGCGGCCCATGAGGCCGCCCTGCGCGCCTCCATGCGCAGCCTCGGCCGCGACCAGGCAGACGGTCTCGACTCCGGCATCCGTACGATCCTGGCCACCGCGGCCGCGGTGGGAGGCGAGACAGTGGTCCTCCCTCTCGTCGCCCGCAACCGCGTCATCGGCATGCTCACGCTCGGCAAGCCGTCCGACGACCACTTCCGTCAAGAGATCCTCGAACTCGCCGAGGACCTCTCCCGTCGCGCCGCGCTCGCCCTCGACAACGCCCGCCTCTACTCGGAACGCGTGGCGATCAGCCAGTCCCTCCAGCGCAGCCTGCTGCCCCCGGGCCTGCCCGACGTCCCCAATGTCGAGATCGAGGTCATCTACCGGGCCGCGGGCGAGGGCAACGAAGTCGGTGGCGACTTCTACGACGTCTTCCCGATCCGCGACGGCGCCTACGGTTTCGCCATCGGTGACGTCTGCGGTACGGGCCCGGAGGCCGCGGCCGTCACAGGGCTGGCGCGCCACGCCCTGCGCCTGCTCGCCCGCGAGGGCTTCGGCGGTCCCGCCGTTCTGGAGCGCCTCAACGCCGCGATCCTCGACGAGGGCTCCCGCAGTCGTTTCCTCACCCTGCTCTACGGGGAACTGTGGCCTCAGGAGGACGGCAGCGCCCTGCTGAAGGTGGTGTGCGCCGGGCATCCTCTTCCGCTGCGCCTGCGGCAGGACGGCACCGTCGAGGCCGCGGCCGAACCGCAGCCACTGCTGGGCGTCATCGAGGACCTCGAACTGTACGAACAGACCGTCACCCTCGACCCGGGCGACGTCCTGCTGTGCGTGACGGACGGCGTCACGGAACGCCGTGAAGGCACTCGCATGCTCGGCGACGACGGTCTGGCCGATGTGCTCACAGGATGTACGGGCCTGACGGCCGGCGCGGTGGCGGGCCGTGTCCTGCGGGCCGTGGAGCGCTTCGCCGCCGACCCCGCCTCCGACGACATGGCCATCCTGGCCATGCGTGTCCCTGAACCGCCCGCCGCCTGACTGCGCTTCACCGGTGAGTCGCCTCTGACAGACTCCGGGTCATGACCACAGAAACGATCACCGCGGATGCCGCGGGCACGTGGCAGCTCGGCGACCTGACCGTCAACCGTCTCGGTTTCGGCGCAATGCGCCTGACCGGCAGCGCCGCTTTCGACCTCGGTACGCCGAGCAACCGTGAGCAGTCGATCGGAGTGCTCCGGCGCGCGGTCGAGCTCGGTGTGAACCACATCGACACCGCAGCGTTCTATTTCTCGTCGCTGCGCTCGGCCAACGAGCTGATCAACCGGGCACTTGCGCCGTATCCCAAGGAACTGGTCATCACCACCAAGGTCGGCCCGGTACGGGACCCGTCGGGCGCATGGCAGCCCCATGCCCGGCCGGAGGAGTTGCGCGGCCAGGTGGAGGAGAACCTGCGCCAGCTGGGCCGCGACCACCTCGACGTGGTCAACCTCCGTCTCATGGGCCAGGATTCGGTCTCCGAGCACTTCGCCGCCCTGGCCGAACTCCGCGAGGCCGGCCTCATCCGCCACCTCGGCATCTCCAACATCAACAGCGAACACCTCGCCGAGGCACAGTCCGTGGCCCCGGTGGTCTGCGTGCAGAACCGCTACGGCCTCCAGTCCAGGTCCGCGGATGCCGATGCCATCCTGCGGCTCTGCGGAGAACAGGGCATCGCCTTCGTGCCCTTCTTCGCCATCGCAGGCGAAGGCCGCGAGCGGGGGGCCCGTGCCGCCGACTGGAGCGGCGACGAGGTGTTGCGCACCATCGCTCGCGCGCACAGCGCGACGGTCGCACAGGTCCGCCTGGCCTGGACTCTGCAACAGGGTCCGCACGTGCTGGCCATCCCTGGGACCGGCAATCCGGACCACCTCATGGAGAACGTGGCCGCGGCCGCGCTGCGCCTTTCAGCAGGCGAACTGGCTCGCCTCGGCTCGTTCCATGGGTAAAGCGAAAGGTCCCCACCAGTGGTGAGGACCTTTCGCTTTGATTGAGCCCCAATACGGAATCGAACCGTAGACCTTCTCCTTACCATGGAGACGCTCTACCGACTGAGCTATTGGGGCCTGCTGCCCTGCGGCAACGAGATAGAGCATACCCCGAATTCGGGGAAATGCATAACCACGCGCGAGGACATCCGAAAGACCAGCCACGCGAAGCAGCGGGCACTGCAGGGACGCGACGACCAGGGACGTGAGGACGGCCGGCCTCGTGAACGCAGAAAAGCCCCGCACCAGAGGTGCGGGGCTTTCCCGGAATAATTGTTCGGCGGCGTCCTACTCTCCCACAGGGTCCCCCCTGCAGTACCATCGGCGCTGAAAGGCTTAGCTTCCGGGTTCGGAATGTAACCGGGCGTTTCCCTAACGCAATGACCACCGAAACACTATGAAATTAACCAACACCGGACAACAACACGGCCGTTCGTTATTTCAGAACTAACACAGTGGACGCGAGCAACTGAGGACAAGCCCTCGGCCTATTAGTACCAGTCAGCTCCACCCGTTACCGGGCTTCCACATCTGGCCTATCAAC